>DASYJS010000153.1:0-45562 GCA_035996225.1 Mycobacterium sp.
GGGAGACCACGATGAGAACATTTCGTTTTCCCGGGTGATCGAGATGGTGGGTGGGGTGCGCGCCAATCAGCTGCGCGATCGCACGTTGCAGATCTATGTGCAGGCCGCCGATCACGCGTTGACGACGGGAATCATCATCGCCGACACCAAGTTCGAATTCGGCACCGACCGCGACGGCAACCTGCTGCTGGCCGACGAGATCTTCACCCCCGATTCCTCGCGGTACTGGCCTGCCGAGGATTACCGCGTCGGCGTGGTTCAGACCAGTTTCGACAAGCAGTTCGTCCGCAATTGGCTCACCAGTTCCGAGTCCGGCTGGGACCGCCACGGGTCACAGCCCCCACCACCGCTGCCGGATGACATCATCGACGCGACCCGTGACCGTTACATCAACGCCTACGAACGGATTTCCGGATTGAGCTTCGGCGACTGGATCGGTCCGGGCGCATGACCGAGGTTAGTACCCCAACGCCGTCGCCACCCGTCGCCAAGCGGGTGGACACCACGCGCGAGCACCACGGCGACGTGTTTGTCGATCCGTACGAATGGCTGCGCGAAAAGTCGAACCCCGAAGTGATCGCTTACCTCGAGGCCGAAAACGACTACGTAGACCAGACTCTCGCCCACCTTGAACCGTTGCAGCAGAAGATTTTCGACGAGATCAAGGCGCGCACCAAGGAAACCGATCTGTCGGTACCGACCCGGCAAGGCGACTGGTGGTACTACTCACGGAGCTTCGAGGGCAAGCAGTATCGCGTCCAGTGCCGTTGTCCGGTAACGGATCGCGATGACTGGGACCCGCCGGCCTTGGACGAGAGCACCGAAATACCGGGCGAGCAGATCTTGCTCGATTCGAACGAAGAGGCCGAGGGGCATGATTTCTTTGCCCTGGGCGCCGCACTGGTCAGCCTGGATGCCAACCTGCTCGCTTACTCGGTCGACACGATCGGCGACGAGCGGTATACGCTGCGGTTCAAGGATTTACGTAGCGGTGAGAAGTACCCGGACGAGATCGCCGACATCGCGGGCGGGGTGACCTGGGCGGCCGACAACCGCACCGTGTACTACCTGACCCTGGACGATGCCCACCGCCCGGACAAGGTGTGGCGGTATCGGCTGGGTTCCGGGGCGCCGTCGGAGTTGGTGTATCACGAAGCCGACGAACGGTTCTGGCTCGGGGCGGGCCTGAGCCGAAGTGAGGCGTATGTCTTTATCGCCTCGGGTTCGTCCATCACCTCCGAGGTCCGCTACGCCGACGCCGCCGATCCCCAGGCGGAGTTCACAGTCGTGCTGCCACGCCGTGAAGGTGTCGAATACTCGGTGGAGCACGCGATAGTCGGGGGACAGGATCGATTCCTGATCCTGCACAACGACGGTGCGGTGAACTTCACGCTCACCGAAGCCCCGGTGAGCGATCCCACACAACAACGCATCCTGATTCCGCACCGTGACAACGTTCGGCTCGAAGCTGCGGATGCCTTTGCCGGTCATCTGGTAATCAGCTACCGGCGTGCGGCGTTGCCGCGAATCCAGCTGTGGCCCATCGGCTCCGACGGTAGCGACTACGGTGAACCCGAGGAGATCGCGTTCGATTCGGAACTGATGTCGTCAGGCCTGGGCGGCAATCCGAACTGGGATTCGCCCAAGCTGCGGATCAGGGCTGGGTCTCTCGTCACGCCGTTGCGAATATACGACGTCGACCTGGGCACCGGTGCGCGCACCCTGCTGCGTGAGCAACCCGTACTCGGTGACTATCGCCCCACTGACTATGTAGAGCGGCGCGACTGGGCACACGCCGCCGACGGAACCCGGATCCCGGTGTCGATCGTGCATCGCGCCGGCCTCGAGTTTCCGGCGCCCACGCTCATTTACGGGTACGGCGCCTACGAGATATGCACGGATCCAGGCTTTTCCATCGCGCGGCTGTCGCTGCTGGACCGGGGCATGGTGTTCGTCATCGCCCATGTCCGCGGCGGGGGAGAGATGGGCCGGCTGTGGTACGAGCACGGCAAGCTCTTGGAGAAGAAGAACACCTTTACCGACTTCGTCGCGGCGGCACAGCATTTGGTGGACTCGGGAGTGACACGTCCCCAAGAGCTCGTGGCGTTGGGTGGTAGTGCGGGCGGGCTGCTGATGGGTGCGGTCGCCAATCTGGCGCCGGATCTGTTCGCCGGAATCCTCGCCCAGGTGCCGTTCGTCGACCCGCTGACCACAATCCTGGATCCTTCGCTCCCGCTGACCGTCACCGAGTGGGACGAATGGGGAAATCCCTTGAGCGACAGCGAAGTCTACGCATACATGAAGTCGTATTCGCCCTACGAGAACGTCGAGACCAAGAAATATCCAACCATCCTGGCGATGACGTCGCTCAACGACACCAGGGTCTACTACGTCGAGCCAGCCAAATGGATTGCCGCGTTGCGGCATACCAACGCAGGCGGCAACACGGTGCTGCTCAAGACTCAGATGGCGGCGGGCCATGGTGGCGTCAGTGGCCGCTACCGTGGATGGCAGGAAACCGCGTTCCAGTACGCCTGGCTGCTAGCTGCTGCCGACGCCAACCGCTATGGCGGCGGCCAGGAAAACGATCTCGGTAGCGATACGCAGGGGTAGCCGGGTCGTCATCGACGCGCGAGCTGGCCCGCGGTGCGGGCGTGTCACATGCCGCGCCGGCCCACCACTTCGTCGATCGCCGCGGCCTGTTCACCGCGCTGACCGCTCAGGGCTTTGCGCTCCTGGCCGAGGCGCTGAACAATGCTCGCGGTCACTTCGGCGACGCGGCCCTGGCCTACGTGCGATTCGCCCTCGAACATCCCGGCGATTGCCAGGTGATGTTCAACAAGTCGCTGCTCGACGTCGCGGACACCGAACTGGCCGCCGCGGAAGCCGCTGCCGCCGCCGAATTGTCGCGTGGTGTGGTGACCTGCACGATCCCCATGCGCAGGCCGATCCCGCGGGCGCGCAGCTGGCGGCATGGTCACTGGTGCATGGGTTTTCGACGCTTTGGCTAAACGACGCGGTCAATGTTGACGTCAAAGAGACCGATCCAATGGAATCCGTGCTACGGATCGCGACGATGCTGTTCGAAGGCTAAGCCGGATCAGTCAGCATGCGCTGCGGCGGTTCCGGTCTTCCTCTGGCTCTGGCCGCTTCATCGGCAGAAACGCCGCCGGGATGATCGTCAATGCCAGCAGCGCGACGGCCACCACGAACACCGCCGTGTAGGCGTGCGAGAGGCCCTGCGTCACGCTTTTCGCGAAATCGGGGCCAAGGGCTTGCCACGCCGATGCCGAGGCCTCAATCGGCACATGTTGCCCGCTGGCCTCTTGTTGCGCTGCGACAAGCTTGTTCGCCGCGACCAGGGCCTGGTTGTGAGTGAACAGGTTGGTGAGGACCACGGCCATCAACGCGGCCCCTATCGATCCGCTCACCTGCTGGTTGACGGTAACCAGTGTGGTGCCGCGCGCGACCTGATGCGGGGCCAGCGACTGCAGGACCGCCGCGGACAGCGGCGTCGTGGTGCAGCCGATCCCCAGGCCCATGACCGCAAGTCCGATCAGCAGCGTCGGGTTGTAGGCGGCCTGCGTCGCTACTCCGTAGGTGAAGATGCCCAGGCCTACCGCCATCGTCGGGAGGCCGACCAGCACAATCTTGCCGGGACCGTGTTTGTCCATGAATACCCCGGCGAGCGGCATCGTCAGTACGGCACCGAGACCGACCGGCACCAAATGCATCCCGGATTGCATCGGCGTTTGCTGCATCACGAGTTGGAAATAGCTCGGGATCAGCAGGCCGACCCCCACAAAGGGAGCGCCGAATACTAGCAGGGCGAGATTGGCGTGGGTGACCACGCGGTTCTGGAAAAGTCGCAGGTCAATCAGTGGGTGGTCGGTGCGAAAGGAGTGAAAGACGAATGCGGCGACCAACACCAGCCCGGTAATCGTCGGAACCAACACGTAGCGATCGGCGACCGTACCCCGCGCCGGGATCGAGGACACTCCGGCCAGGAATAGGGTGACGCCGGGCGGCAACAGCAGCACGCTGACGATGTCGAGTGCTTCCGCCGGGGCCGGACGGTCTTTGGGAAAGGTGATTGCCGCGAGAACGAGCGCGATCAGCCCGATTGGCAGGTTGATCAGGAAGATCCACTCCCAGCCGTAAGCGCCGACCAGCCATCCGCCCAGGATCGGCCCGCCGATCGGACCGAGCAGGATCGGAATTCCCCCGATCGCCATCAAACGGCCAACCCGCTTCGGGCCTGCCTCGTGCGTCAGGATCACGAAGCTCAGTGGCATCAGCATGCCGCCACCGGCACCTTGGATTACCCGAAATATGATGAGCAGCATTATGTTTGGTGCTATCGCGCACAGCAGCGAGCCCAGCATGAAGAACAGGACCGAACCGATGAAGAGCCGTTTGGTGCCGAACCTATCGGCTGCCCAGCCGGTTATCGGGATCACGGTGGCAAACGCCAGCATGTAGCCGGCCACCGTCCAGGAGACGACCGCTTGGGTGGTCTTGAACTCGGTGACGAAGGTGCCCTGTGCGACCGCGACGACGGTGCTGTCCAGAATCGCCATCACACAGGCCAGTCCGCACACGAAGACGACGCGCAGCAGCTTGGCGTCGAGCTTGTCGGGATACTCACGACCGCCCGCGGCCGCGCGCCTGGTGGAAATGAGGGGCACCGCGATGTTGGGAGCTGCGGGACGCGCTTCATCCACGGCGTCACTGAGCATGCAGTTGAGCATATCGAGACCGTTCAGCAATTTTGTGGCTTTCTGCCGGTATTCGAGAACTGGTACGCACAGACAAAAAGTGTTTGACGACGAGCTGGGGGGTTGCGATGTGCGCCTGCTCCCTGCATGAGCGTCACGCTCTGGACACCGTACGAACAAATCGGCGCGGGTCGAATCAATGCTCTAGTTCATTTCGCCGGCACCGTACACAGACAGCGACAGCGCTGTTCAGCGCAGCTATTCGACGGCTGTTTGACTGGCCGGTTTTTTCGGCAGAAATGACGCCGGAATGATGGTGAATGCCACCAATACCACCGCGACGACGAATACGGATGTATAGGCCTGCGAAAGGTCGTGCAGCAGATTAGCGGAGAAGCCGGGCGCGAGTGACTGGAGTGGTATTTGGGACGGGTCAACCGGCGCATTGCTGATTGCGGCCTTCTGCTGCAACGCCGCAAGTTTGTTCGCCGCGACGATGTTCTCACTCCGGTCGAACTGGCCAGTCAGGATCATCGCCATCAGCGCGGTTCCCATCGAGCCGCCCACCTGATGGCTGACGCTCATCAGCGTCGTGCCGCGGGCGATCTGGTGCGGCGCCAATGCCTGCACCGATGCGACCGAGAGCGGCATCATGGTGCAACCCATCCCCAGGCCCATGATTGTCAGCGCCACCAGCAGCGTGGGGAAGTACCCGGCGTGCCTGGCCACCCCGAAGGCAAACGTGCCCAGGCCGGCCATGATCAGCGCGATACCGACCAACACGATCTTGCCCGGTCCCTGCCTATCCACGAGCGGACCGGTGAGTCGCATGGTCAGCATGGCCCCGAGTCCCTGCGGGATCATGTGCACCCCGGCTTGCATCGGCGTCTGGTGCAGCACCTGCTGGAAATAGCTCGGGAGCAGCAGGCCGGCGCCGAAGAAGGCGGCGGCGAACAGCAGCATCGTCACATTGGCCCGGGTGAGCACCGGGTTCTGGAACAGCCGCAGATCTATGAGTGGGTGATCCGCGCGATGCAACGCGTGCACGACGAACGCGACGATCAGCGTCAAGCCGATGGCAGCAGGTATCAAGACGCGACGATCGGCGACCGTCCCGTAGCGCGGCACCGACGACACCGCGAACAGGAACGTCGCCAGTCCGGGCGAGAGCAGCAGCCCGCCGATCACGTCGAACGTTTCTGACCGCGCGGGGTGATCTCTTGGGAACACGATTCCCGCGAGGACGAACGTGGCCAGCCCGATCGGCAGGTTGATCAGGAAGATCCATTTCCAGCTGGAGGTGTCGATCAGCCAACCGCCCAGGATCGGGCCGGCGATCGGGGCGAGCAGCATGGGGATGCTCAAGATCGACATCAGGCGGCCGAGGCGCCCGGGGCCCGCTTCGCGGGTCATGATCATGAATCCCAGCGGCATCAGCATGCCGCCGCTGACGCCCTGCACCACGCGAAATGCGATGAGCTGCATGATCGTTGACGCCATCGCACACAGCAGCGAGCCCAGCACGAACGCCACCACCGAGCCCATGAAGAGCCGTTTGGTGCCGAACCGGTCGGCTGCCCACCCGGTTAGCGGGATCACCGTTGCCAACCCGAGCGTGTAGCCGGTCATCGTCCACGCGACGACAGCCTGGGTGGACCCGAACTCGGCGATGAAGGTGCGTTGCGCGACGGTGACGACGGTGACATCCAAGATCGCCATCACTGTGGCCAGCAGGCAGACGCCGGAAACCCGCAGCAGCGGAGCGTCCAGTTTGTCGGGATAAATACGTTCGTCGGCGCCCAACAGCTCAGCGGGTGCGGGGGGCAGCGGGGCATCGCCCGCTGCGGAACGGGCCTTCTCCATGGCGTTGCTTAGCATATCGAACCGATTCCCCATCCCATCGCTGGTACGCATTTGCTACCGGCGCGCCGGTATGGCCGTCGCCCGGTGGCGCGTCGCGCCGCGGATACGGCGATTCGGTGAGTGGCCCAACTCCGTTGCGCGACGGCCGCATCGAGCCGCGAGCGGCGTCTGGCGTGCGCATCGTTAAGGCCCCGAAATACGCCTGCCGTCTGCGTGTCCTTTACTATCCCGAAACCTGCGCTCGTCAAACTGCGGTTGTGTCTGGAAAATTGATCGTCTCGGTCTCAGGGATAGGCGAGCGCACCCTGGATGACGTCGAGGCGTTCTGTGCACAAATGGATACCCGCAAGGTGCCTGTTTCGTTGCTGGTGGCCCCGCGCCTGTCCGGCGACTACCGGCTTGACCGCGATCCGCGCACCGTCGAGTGGCTGACTGCGCGGCGCGCAGGTGGCGACGCCATCGTGCTGCACGGCTACGACGACGCGGCCAGCAAGAAGCGGCGTGGCGAGTTCGCCATGCTGCGGGCACACGAGGCCAACCTGCGGCTGATGGCCGCCGACCGCGTGCTCGAGCACCTAGGGCTACGCACCCGGCTCTTTGCCGCACCGGGCTGGGACGTCTCGCCGGGCGTCATCAAGGCATTGCCGTGCAACGGCTTTCGACTGCTGGCTGATTTGCACGGAATCACCGACTTGGTCAGGCATACGACTGTCCGGAGTCGCGTACTAGGGATCGGGGAGGGCTTCCTGACCGAGCCATGGTGGTGCCGCATAGTGGTGCTGTCCGCAGAGCGGATCGCCCGTCGGGATGGGATCGTGCGGGTGGCCGTTGCGGCCCGTCAGTTGCGCAAGCCCGGGCCGCTGCAGGCAATGATGGATGCCGTCGACCTCGCTTCGATGCACGGGTGCACGCCGACGGTGTACGGCTGGCGACCCGACAAGGCGGTTCTCGACGCGGCCTGACTAGGCCGTGGAGATTAATCGATTGGTTCGGGGCATTACCCTGGTCCGGCATGAGCGAATCTTCGGCGGCAGGCTTCGCCGCTGACACGATTGTTGTCGGGGCGGGGCTATCCGGTCTGGTGGCCGCCTGCGAATTGGTGGACCGCGGCTTGCGCGTCCTCATCCTCGACCAGGAGAACAGCGCCAACCTTGGTGGGCAGGCCTTCTGGTCGTTCGGGGGCCTGTTCTTTGTCGACACCCCCGAACAACGTCGGCTGGGCATTCGGGACAGCCACGAGCTTGCGTTGCAGGACTGGCTGGGCACAGCGGCTTTCGATCGGGAAGAGGATTACTGGCCACGACAGTGGGCGCACGCGTACGTGGATTTCGCGGCCGGAGAGAAGCGCAGCTGGCTGCGTGACCGGGGTCTGAAAATCTTTCCGCTGGTGGGCTGGGCCGAACGCGGCGGCTACAACGCTCAGGGCCACGGCAACTCGGTACCCCGCTTCCACATCACCTGGGGCACCGGGCCCGCCCTGGTCGACATCTTTGCGCGTCAGCTGCGGGATCGTTCAACTGTCCGCTTCGTCCACCGTCACCAAGTCGACGAGTTGATCGTCGAGGGCGATGCGGTGACCGGCGTTCGGGGCACCGTGCTAGAGCCTTCGACCGAACCGCGTGGCGTACCCTCGTCACGAAAAGCATTAGGGGAATTCGAATTTCGTGCGTCGGCGGTGATCGTGACCAGCGGTGGCATTGGCGGCAACCACGAACTGGTGCGCAAGAACTGGCCAAAGCGAATGGGCCGCGTGCCCGAGCAATTGCTGAGCGGAGTGCCGGCTCACGTGGACGGCAGGATGATCGGTATTTCCCAGAAGGCCGGGGCACGCGTGATCAACCCCGACCGGATGTGGCATTACACCGAGGGCATCACCAACTACGACCCGATCTGGCCACAGCACGGCATCCGGATCATCCCCGGCCCGTCGTCGCTGTGGCTGGACGCGGCCGGCGAGCGGTTGCCGGTTCCGCTGTATCCCGGCTTCGACACGCTAGGCACCCTGGAGTACATCACCAAATCCGGGTACGATTACACGTGGTTTGTTTTGAACGCCAAGATCATTGAGAAGGAATTCGCGCTCTCCGGGCAGGAGCAGAACCCCGATCTGACCGGCCAGAGCATCCGCGAGCTGATACGCAACCGGGCCAGTTCCGGTCCGCCCCGACCGGTCCAGGCCTTCATCGATCGTGGAGTGGACTTCGTCAGCGCAAATTCGTTGCGCGAGTTGGTAACCGGCATGAACAAGCTGCCCAATGTGGTCCCACTCGACTATGCGACGGTGGAAGCCGAGGTTACCGCCCGCGATCGCGAGGTGGCCAACAAGTTCAGCAAAGACGGCCAGATCACCGCGATCCGCGCTGCTCGCGGATATCTGGGTGACCGGCTGGGCCGGGTGGTGGCGCCGCACCGGCTGACCGATCCGAAAGCCGGGCCGATGATCGCGGTCAAACTGCACATCCTGACACGAAAGACGTTGGGTGGCATCGAGACCGACTTGGATGCGCGGGTCCTCAAGGCCGACGGCACCCCGCTGACCGGACTGTATGCGGCCGGCGAGGTGGCCGGGTTCGGCGGTGGCGGCGTGCACGGTTACCGGGCCTTGGAGGGCACGTTCCTGGGTGGCTGCATATTCAGCGGCCGGGCCGCCGGCCGCGGCGCCGGCGACGACATCACCTAGAAGGTAACCCCACTTTCTTCGGGCAGCACCTGGAAGTCGGTGTCGGTCATCTCGGTGAACCGGCTGTAGTAAATGCCCCGCGCGTCGGGTGCGACCACGCCTTGATGGATGGGTATCGCGCGCGTCGGAGCCACCGCGCGCAGGTAATCGATGGCCTCGGCGATCTTCATCCATGGGGCCGCGGCCGGGGCGGCCAATACGTCCACCGGCTCGTCGGGCACGAACAGCGCATCACCCGGATGCATCAACCTGGCGCGATGGTCACCGTCGCCCACCAGATACGAAATGTTATCTATCACAGGGATTTCCGGGTGAATCACCGCATGCCGGCCGCCGAGGGCACGAACCGTCAGCTCCCCGATTTGCAGCTCGTCACCGACGTGCACCGCCTGGCACGGGGCCCCCAGCTGATCAGTGGTTTGCGGATCGGCGTAGAGCACGGCGTCCGGATTCCCCTCGAGCAGCGACGGCAGCCGCGAGACGTCGATGTGGTCGGGGTGCTGGTGGGTGATGATAATGGCAGAGAGGCCGGTGATTCCCTCGAAACCGTGCGCGAAGGTACCGGGATCAAAGAGCACGGTAGTGTGGTCGAACTCGGCAAGTAGGCAGGAATGCCCGAAATGCGTCAGTTGCATGTTTACGATTGTGCCCTGACGGGGGTGGTCGTGTGCGGGTAATTTTCGCGACGATACTGGTCGCCGGCGGCCTGGTGGCGGCCCTTGTCTTCGTGGTCCCCGCAGCGGCTGAGCCGGAAACCTGCCCGCCCGTGTGCGACCAGATCCCGGCCACCGCGTGGATGCCGCAGCGTGCCCTGCCGCTGAACTCGACATACAACTGGCCTGCGCTGGCGGGTCTGGCGGTGCAGGTGACGGGGGCCGGGGCGGGGCCGCGTTTCCGGTTCGAGGAGCTGTGTGCCACGCGGCCGCTGGCGCAGGACCCTCGCGCTTCGGCGGTCGCGGCTCGCGTGACGGTGGTCCACCCGGACGGCCAATGGCAGCTGCAGGCCCAGATCCTGCACTGGCGCGGTGACACGGCCCGCGGCGGCTCGATCGCGTCCTCGGTGTTCGGCAATGCCGTCGCTGTGCTGCGCGGCTGCCAGCTGGGGGCGCCGTCGCAGTCGCCGTCAGTTACCACCGACGAACCGAACCGGATGGCCGCGGTCATCAGCGGACCGGTGGTCATGCACACCTACCTGATCGCACACGTCGCGAGCAGCACGATCAGCGAGCTGACGCTGTGGTCGTCGGGGCCACCGCAGGTGCCTTGGCCCTCGATGACAGACAACCAAGAGCTGGACTCGATGACGGCGCCGCTGTGCGAGGCCTATATCGCCTCGTGCCCGTGAGCCACGCGTGGCACCTGCCGCCGGTAGAGTTGGCGCCGACAAAGATTCGACAGGAGGAACGCCGGTGGCGCGGGTGATCGTTCATGTGATGCCCAAAGCGGAGATTCTCGACCCGCAAGGACAGGCGATTGTCGGCGCGCTGGGCCGACTCGGACATCCCGGAATCTCAAATGTCCGTCAGGGCAAGAGGTTTGAGCTCGAGGTCGACGACACCGTCGACGATTCTGTGCTCGCCGAGATCGCCGAGTCGCTGCTGGCCAATACCGTGATCGAGGACTGGACGATCAGCCGGGAAGTGCTGTGACGGCGCGTATCGGCGTCATCACTTTTCCCGGGACGCTCGACGACGTGGACGCTGCCCGCGCGGTGCGTCGCGTCGGCGCGGAAGCGGTCAGCCTGTGGCACGCCGACGCCGACCTCAAGGGGGTCGACGCGGTGGTGGTACCGGGTGGGTTTTCCTACGGCGACTATCTGCGGGCCGGTGCGATCGCCCGATTCGCCCCCGTGATGTCTGAAGTTGTTCACGCGGCGGCCCGCGGTATGCCGGTATTGGGAATTTGCAACGGTTTTCAGGTGCTCTGTGAGACCAGGCTGCTGCCCGGGGTTCTGGCCCGCAACGCGGGTCTGCACTTCGTCTGCCGCGATGTGTGGCTGCGGGTGGCCTCGAACTCTACGGTGTGGACGTCGCGCTTCGAGCCCGACGCCGACCTGCTGGTCCCGCTGAAATCGGGTGAGGGGCGCTACGTGGCCCCGGAGAACATGCTCGACGAACTCGAGGGCGAGGGGCGTGTGGTGTTTCGCTACCACGACAACGTCAACGGCTCGATGCGTGGCATCGCCGGCATCAGCTCAGCCAACGGCCGCGTCGTCGGTCTGATGCCGCACCCCGAGCATGCCATCGAAGCGTTGACGGGACCTTCCGACGACGGCCTGGGTCTGTTCTATTCAGCGCTGGACGCCGTTCTCGCCGCCTGACGTCGTCTGCGTGGGAACACCTGCAGCACTGCGTAATTCGGCGAAAGCCTTGGTCATTGCGTCGGTCGCTTCATGCGCGTCTTTGAACGTCTGGTCGTCGGTGAGCACCGCGACCCCAAGCTGATCGACGTAGCTCCACACGGTGATATTGACCGGTGCGCCCGGCGAGAGCACCCCGGTGGAGTAGATCTCGGTCACGGCGGCGCCCCCGAAATGCCCGCGCTTGCGCGGTCCGATCACGCTGGACACCGCCACATTCATCAGCCTGTTCCGCACATCCTGCCGGCCGAGCCACCGAAACGCGGTCGGGGCGAACGCGGTCGGCAGATAGGCCATCAACCGCCCGTAGAGTGCCGGGCCCATGATCTCGTGGTCCTCTTTGGCGATCCGGGTTGCCAACGAGACCAGCCGTGCCCGCTCGTTCGGGTCGGCAATGTGGACCGGCAGCGAAATCATCAGTCCGCTGATCTCGTTGCCGGTGACGCGGTCCGACGTGTCGGTGGCAGTGGGCACCGAAGCAATGATCGGCCGCTCGGCTTGGCCGTCATAGCTCAACAACAACGTGCGGAGTCCGCCGGTGGCTATCGCCAGCACGATGTCGTTGACCGTGATGCCCAAGGCCTTGGCGGTCGCTTTGACCTCGGCCAACGGCAGCGTCGCGGTGGCGAACCGGCGCTGCGGGGACACCAGGTGGTTGAGGAAGGTCGACGGGGCGGCGAAGGCGTCGGCCAGATCCGGGTGGTTGCCGCGCTCCTTGGACCGGCGCCGCACCCGGTTCATTCCCACCGCGGCGTCTCGGATCAGCCGGGGCAGCTCGGCGATTTGCCGGGCATGGTCTCGTGCGGCCGCGCGCAGCAACTCACCTCGTGTCGCGGTGACGCCGGCCGCGTCGTTGTCGCGCTTGTCCTGCACCGGGCCCTCGAGGTCCATCGCGCGCGCAAGCAGGTTGACCGAGGCGACGCCGTCGGCCAACGCGTGGTGTACCTTGCCGATCAAGGCGAATCGACCGTCGGCAAGGCCCTCGGCGAAGTGAAACTCCCACAGCGGTCGGCTGCGGTCCAACGGCGTCGATGCCACCCTGCCGATGACCTCGTCCAGTTCACACCGGCCCCCCGGGGCGGGCACCTGCACTCGTCGCAGATGATAGTCCAGGTCGACGTCACAGTTCTCCTGCCACATCGGGTGATGAAGCAGCCCTGGGACATCGACGAGCTTGTAGCGCAACGGTTCCAGCAGGTGTAGCCGACGGTGCACGTGGCGCCGGAAAGCCTCGAAATCGAATTCGCCGTCGAAGCCGGACGGGTCGAGTATCGCCACCTTCAGCGTGTGGGTGTGCAGGTTCGGCGTCTCGCTGTACAACAGCATGGCGTCCATACCGTTGAGTCTTTTCACACGCCACCTCGCCGTGTCGACGCGCCCTGAAAACAACTATGCCGTAGTGGTTCCGCGTTTGCTACGGCCCAGCGCCTGCAATCCTTGCCCGGTAATCGTGTTTGTGCGGCACCCTCCCGTGCCACAGGAGGTATTGCCTCTTTCGTATTAGAGAACACGTCGTTGTCTCCGATCCCGTGGCAGGCGCACCATCGGGCAAGGGAGTTCTCAGCAATCTTGTGGGGGAGTAAGTGGTCCAAGGATGCACCGGCCTCGAGGGTCGAGTCGCGCTCATCACCGGAGCGGCGCGCGGTCAGGGACGCGCTCACGCCATCCGACTTGCCGCCGAAGGGGCCGACATCGTCGCCGTCGACGTATGCGCCCCTGTTTCCGCCACCGTCCGGTACCCGGCCGCTACCTCCGAGGAGTTGGTCGAAACGGCGCGGGCCGTGGAGAATTCGGGGCGCAAGGCGCTGGTCCGCGAGGTCGATATCCGCAATCTGGCGGATTTGCAGCAGCTGGTTTCCGATGCCGTCGATCAGTTCGGCCGGCTCGATGTCGTTGTCGCCAATGCGGGGGTATTGAGCTATGGGCGGTTGTGGGAGATGTCCGAAGAGCACTGGGACACGGTCATCGACGTCAACCTCAGTGGCACGTGGCGCACCTTGCGCGCGGTAGTGCCAGCGATGATAAAGCTGGGCAACGGCGGTTCGATCATCATCGTCAGCTCGACTACCGGTCTGAAGGCCACACCCGGCAACGGACACTATTCGGCATCCAAGCATGGCCTGGTCGGGCTCACGAACGCCTTGGCGGTGGAATTGGGTGAGTACGGTATCCGGGTCAATTCCATCCATCCGTACGCCGTGAGCACGCCCATGGCGACCTCTGAAGAGATGCTGACGTTCCTCGCCGAACATCCCTCTTACTTGCATAGCCTTTCCCCGATGCCGTTTCGTGCGATTGGCGCTCCCGAAGAGTTCATGACGCCCGAGGACGTGGCGGACGTGGTTGCCTGGCTTGCCGGAGAAGGGTCGGCGACCATGTCGGGCAGCCAGGTCGTGGTGGATCGCGGCTACCTGAAGTACTAGACGCTGCTTCGGATTTGGGTCGCGCGCTTTTGCTTTGGCCCACAAGCTGAGAAGCGAAGGCGAACCCGCGCATCGGTCAGCCCAGAATGGGAAACCGTCGCCGGCCGGCCAGCCGCTTGAGCGCGGCCTCCATCACCCAACGCACGTGGGCGTCCACCTCATCGATGTCGGGGTCCTTGCCGAATTGAGCGCTGATGTCGATCGGCTCAAGCACTTCGGTGACGATCTTGGATGGCAGTGGCAGGTTCGGCGGGAAGATGACGCTCAGCCCGAACGGGAAGCCGAAGCTGACCGGCAGGATGTCCATCCGGGCTTTGGTGAGTCCGAGCTTGCGGGCCAGCCAATTGCCCCGGGTCAGGAACAGCTGGGTCTCTTGGCCGCCGATCGACACGGTAGGCACGATCGGCACCCCAGCTTCAATGGCGGTCCGCACGTAGCCGGTGCGCCCGTTGAAGTCGATGTTGTTCGCGCTCAACGTGGGCCGGTAGGAGTCGAAGTCACCACCCGGGAAAACCAGCACCACCGCGCCCGAATGCAGTGCGGTGGCGGCATTTTCGCGACTGGCTTCGATGACTCCCACCCGACGCAGCCAGCCGTCCAGCGGCCCCATGAACACCCCGTAGTGGGCCAGGGTGTAGATCGGCCGGTCGTAACCGAATTTCTCGTAGAAGGCCGACGAAAAGATCAACACGTCGGGTGTGAAGATGCCGCCGGAGTGGTTGGACACCACCAACGCCCCACCGGCAGCCGGGACGTTGTCCAGGTTTCGCACCTCGGCCCGAAACCAACGGTTGACCACCGGACCGACCGTGTTCTTGACCTGTTCGGTAAACGCCGGATCCCATTTAGCGGTTTCCCGGTTATCGGGCTCAGCGTTGCCCATCGCGATTCCCCCGCGGTTGTGTGCCTGTCGGTAGTTGCCAGCGCGAGGCCGTTCCCCGGGGCTCAACGCATGTGACATAGGGTACTCTCTGTTTGGGAGAATGTCATATCCGTTTGCTGTGGGATGCCACGCATCGGGGGGGAAATGACCGAACACGTTCTGATTACTGGTGGTTTCGGGTTGGTCGGCTCGCAGACCGCGCGCCAGCTGGTTGCCGACGGCCATCGTGTGGTCGCTACCGACCTCGGTGCGTCTGCCCAGCGCAAGGCAGCCAAATCGTTGCCCGTCGGAGCCGAGGCGCGCTGGGCAGACCTAACGGACCCGGCGCAGCTCGACCGCCTCGTTGCCGAGACTGCCCCGACGGTGATCATCCATCTGGCCGCGGTGATCCCGCCCGGGATTTATCGCCACCCGAAACTGGCCAGACGGGTCAACGTCGACGCGACCGCGGCACTGTTGCGCGCCGCGAAGGCCAGCCCGCACCCGGTGCGTTTCATCCAGGCCTCGAGCAACGCCGTGCACGGCTCCCGCAACCCGCGCCGGCACCCGGAGTGGGTGCGCGCGGACACTCCGGTGCGCCCGTCGGACCTCTACGGCGCGCACAAGGTCGAGGCCGAGCAGCTTGTCCGCGCCTCGGGTCTTCAGTGGGTGATCCTGCGCCTCGGCGGTGTCATGAGCGTCGATCTGGGCGCCATGGCCCTGAGCATGGACGCGCCCTTCTTGGAAAGCGCGTTACCTACCGACGGTCGCATTCACACCGTCGATGTCCGCGACGTCGCAGTCGCGTTCTCGGCCGCCACTACCGCAGCCGTGATCGGCGAGATCTTGCTGATCGGGGGCGACGATTCGCATCTACTTCGGCAAGCAGATGTCGGCAAGGCGTTGGCGGCTACCAGGGGTCTGGTGAATGTTCTGCCCGAGGGCCGCCCGGGTGACCCCGACAGCGACGACGACTGGTACGTGACGGACTGGATGGACACCGCCCGTGCGCAACAGGTCTTGTGCTTCCAGCGCCATCCCTGGCCGGACATGCTGGCGGAGATGCGCGTGGCCGCGGGATGGCAACGCTATCCCATGCGGGTGGTCTCTCCGATCGCGCGCGGGTTCCTCAAACGCCGAGGTGCCTACCGGAATTGGCCCGGACGCCATGCGGATCCCTGGGGTGCGATCCGCGCCGAGTTCGGTGAGCCCCGGCCCGACACCAACTGACGCGCTGCGATCAGATCAGCCGCAGCGCGCCAGCGGCTCAGCCGGCGTCCAGCAGCAAGGGTGCCGGCGGTGCGCACTCGGCAACAGAGCCCAGACCGGCGAAGAACTCGATCGCGGCGGCGATGGTGTGGTCGATGGACGTGGCGAAGTCGTCGAAGGTGATGGGCTCCCGGATCTTCCAGGAGTTGCGCGCAACGACACCGACCCGATGTGGGTCAGAGGATCCGCGGACGGTCACAATGACATCGTGGTTGTGTCGATTCCAGGTATCGGCGAGGTCCGCCAGCTCAGCGCTGTCGGCAGCGGGGAAGAAGCAGCCGGGAGTGACTTGAATCGTGAATTCGTCGCTGTGCCAGCGGGAGATCCCGAGGTGGACATGCAGCCGCCGTGGACGGGTGTTGGCGACGTAGAAGAATTCACCGTCGTGCTGGCCGCGGAAATACCGGCTGCCGCGGGTGCACAAGTAACGTTCGATCAGGTTTGCGGACAACGCCTCAGTCGTCATGAAATCTATAGTGAGGCCTGCGCCTTTGCGGATCCTTTGCGCCGGGCAATGCGCCGGCAAAGAATTTGTTGAGAATTCACTGAGTTTATAACGATCCAGTCACCGGCTTGCCACAAATGAGCGTCCCGCAAAGACGGTGCCCAGCACCGGAATCCGGTTAACCGTTCCGGGTCAACGGCGTAGGGGTCCTCGCTCAGAACAGTGAAGTGGGCGAGTTTGCCGACCGCGACGCTGCCCAGCTCGCGTTCCATCCGCCAGGAATATGCCGCCTCGATCGTGATCGCACGCAAGTCATGCACCCACCGAGGACAGACAGAAGGTGCGACCTCGGATGCAAGCGAGGCCAGCCCAGTGGGTTATCGGTGCAGCACGCCTGGCTTCGCGAAGGGGGCGATGGTCGGTGTGGTGACCGGCACGTCGCCGAGGGCGTCGTCGACGGCTTTGAGAACATCGTCCGGCAGTTTGACACCGGCGGCAGCTGCGTTGGCGTGGACCTGCTCGGGGCGCGACGCTCCGGTGATCGCCGAGGCGAGCTCGCTGCGGCGCAGCACCCATGCCAGAGCCAGTGTTGGCATGCTGAGGCCGGCGCCTTCGGCGATCGGTATGAGTCGCTGGGCCGCCTCGATTGCGGCGGCCTCGTCGAAGAGGACGCCCATGCTTTCACCCATCTCGTCGTGGGCGCGCCGACTATCGGCAGGAGGCGGCTGGCCGGGCAGGTATTTGCCGGTGAGCAAACCCTGGGCCAGCGGCGACCACACGATCTGGGAAATGTTGTTGGCCGCGCACAGCTCAAACACCTCAACCTCAGGGGCTTGCCACAGCATCGAGTATTGCGGCTGGGAAGACACGAAAAAGTCGGACCCGACGATGTCGATCGCCGCTTGGATCTGCTCGGGGGTCCACTCGCTGAAGCCGAGGTAGCGGGCTTTGCCCTGCTGCACGACCTTCTGGAACGCCTCGAGGGTCTCCTCGATCGGCACGGTCGGGTCAAAGCGGTGGGCCTGGTAGAGGTCGACGTAGTCGGTCCGCAGCCGGGTCAGTGAGGCGTCGATCTGCTTGGCGATCTGCTCGCCCGACAGGCCTTTGTCAGTGTCCGACATTTCGAAGAACACCTTGGTCGCCAGGATGTAGGAGTCGCGGGGGTGCTTGGCAAGGATCTCGCCCCAGGCGGTCTCGGCTGCGCCTTGGCCGTAGGCATTGGCGGTGTCGAAGAAATTGATGCCTGCGTCGAACGCGGCTTCGGTGCAGGCGCGGGTTTGCTCCTCGGCCACACCGCCGGAATAGGTCAGCCAGGAGCCGAGGGAGATCTCCGAGACCTCGAGATCGGAGCTGCCAACTTTGCGGAACCGCATGGTTTGTCCCTATCTGTTGTCGTGTCGGTTGAAAAGCCCAGAGCAAAAGGCTGACTGGCCGATTGTCGGAGTCGGCCGCGAATTCGGCGAACGCGGACACCATCGGTGTCTACGATCAGCGAACTTGGCTGCCACTCAGCCTCTGTGCACCCCTCTCCCTTTACGGCAAAGCCGTCAAATACACTTGTCCGTAGGCGATTTCGTTACTCAGATCCATCGGATATACACGAGGGTACCCGTCGCAGCCAGGGGGTCGTACGGGCCACCGCGGTCGCGTCGGGGGCCAATCCGTTGCGGGCGGCCACCTGGGCGATCGCGCTAGCCTTCACCCTGTGACGCTGAAGTGATCGGACGGCCGCACACCGGTGGCCGGCGCGACACAACTCGCGTCACCACTCGGCGCGCAACGCTAGGAGGGCTGAAAATGGGGTTCGCGGTGCAACGGTTCGACCACATTGTGATCAATTGCAACGATGTTGAGGCCACCGCGGCGTGGTATGAGCGGGTCCTCGGCATGAAGCGTGAGACGTTCGGCCCGTCCAACAGAATTGCGCTGCGCTTCGGAAATCAGAAGATCAACCTGCGGCCTGTCGGCGCGCTCGCCGACGATTCCGACTGGGTCACCGGGACCGTCGAAGCGGCCGGCTCGGAAGACTTGTGCTTCATCACCGATTCCCTCCCTGACGAGATCCGTGCCCACCTCGTCGCGTGTGGAGTCGAGATCACCGCCGGACCGGTGACCAAGACCGGTGCGCTGGGACCGATGACCTCGCACTACTGTCGGGACATCGACGGCAACCTGATCGAAATCGCGGTTTACTGACCACTTTCGAGTGGATACAGCGCGGGCAGGTTGATCACGACCGCCTCCTGGGTGCTGCGCGCGATCACGACTTCCGCTTGCGTGTCCGGGTCGGGGTTCTCTTCCCGGTGCGGCAGATAGGGCGGGATGAAGATGTAGTCGCCGGGTCCGGTCGAGATGCGCACCTCGTCGACGCCGTCGTGAAAGACGAACTCCGGGTGGCCACTTCGCACATAGATCGCGGTCTCCGATTCGCCGTGATGATGGTTGGACGACACGGTTTCGGGTAATGCGTGGGTCTCACCCATCCACAGCTTCTCGGCGCCGACTGACTTGCCGCTGAGCGCTGCAAAGCGCCGCAGACCTTCGGATTGTGCGGTGTCGGAGCTGATGTCCGACGCCTTGATGTGGTGCACGCGATTGTTCGTCACGTGCTGGTGGGTGTCATCGAAATCAGGGTGAAATCCGTCAGCGGCAGCCATGCGCGCCCCTTTCGCAAATATCAGTCGACCGAATCCCGGTAGGCCTCAAGAAGTCTCAGCCACAGCTCACTGATCGTCGGGAAGCACGGGACCGCATGCCACAGCCGAGCGATAGGAACCTGGCCGGCGACGGCAATGGTGGCCGAGTGCAACATCTCGGTGACACCCGGTCCTACTAAAGTCACACCAAGCAGGCAGCGCTGATCCTCATCGACCACCATACGCGCCCGGCCGTTGTACCCATCCGCGTAGAGCTGAGCCCCTTTGACGACATCACCGATTTCGATGTCCACAGTGCGCACTCGGTGGCCGGCCTGCACAGCCTGCTCAGCTGTCAGTCCTACGGCGGCCGCCTCGGGATCGGTGAAGAATGCCTGCGGCACCGCATGGTGATCGGCCGTAGTTACATGTGCGCCCCAGGGCTCGGTGTCCAGCGGCATTCCAGCCGCCCGGGCCCCGATCACCGCGCCTGCGATGCGTCCTTGGTACTTGCCCTGATGGGTCAACAACGCCCGATGATTGACGTCGCCCGCCGCATAGAGCCAACCATCCTCAACTGCTTTCACCCGGCAGGTGTCGTCGATGTCGAGCCAGCTGCCCGGGGTCAGCCCCACTGTGTCCAAACCGATGTCGTCAGTGAGCGGCACCCGGCCCGTTGCGAAAAGAACTTCGTCGACCTGAAACTCAGTGTCGTTATCCAGCTCAAGGGTTACCGGCCCATCAGGGTCGCGCCGGCTCAAGGCCCGGACCGATACACCCACGCGCACGTCGACACCCGCGTCTGAGAGTCCGCGGCCGATGAACTCGCCCACAAATGGTTCCATCCTGGGCAGCAGGCCAGATCCGCGAGCCAGCAGTGTCACTGAGGAACCTAATCCTTGCCAGGCTGTTGCCATTTCGACCCCGACGCCGCCGGCGCCGACGACCGCGAGGCGCCGTGGGACAAAGCTGCTGTCGGTTGCTTGACGGTTAGTCCATGGCCGGGCCTCGCCGATGCCCCCTACATCGGGCAGTGCGGCCCCGCTCCCGGTGCACACGACTACCGCATGCCGGGCACTGAGCGTGACCTCATTGCCGTCCGATGCAGAGACGGTGACCCGTCGGGCACCGTCCAACCGACCGTGTCCGCGGATCAATGTCGCGCCGATCCCGGCCACCCAGGCGGCCTGACCGGTGTCATCCCAATTGCTCACATAGCGGTCGCGGCGCCCGAATACACCGGCAGGGTTGATCGACCCGGTGATCGCCTCGCGCGCGCCGTCGACCCGCCGGGCATCGGACAGGGCGAGGACCGGGCGCAGCAATGCCTTGCTGGGCACACAAGCCCAATACGAACATTCGCCCCCGACCAGCTCGCGCTCTACGACCGCGACGCGCAGGCCCGTGCCCCGGGCACCCTCCGCAGCATTCTGTCCAATCGGTCCTGCGCCGAGTACCACCACGTCGAATTCGTTGCTGGATGCCATGGTCCGAAATCGTCCTGTCTCTCGGTTTGCCGTGCTCGATCCGATCGGACCGCCGGCTCAGTTGTGTTCGAGCGTCTCCGCATAGATCGTCTGCGCGCGCACCTCAGCGCGACCCGGTGATGAGTTGCTCGGCGAGTTGGCGCAAGTCTGTTGCCACCAGGCTCGGTTGCGGCAGTCCCGCAACCGGCAATGGGGGATTACCCGGCCGCATGATCAGGGCCGTGCTGAAGCCGACATTGTCTGCGCCGAGAAGATCCCACACGTGCGCGGCCACCATCATGCAATCGGCGGGCATCACTCCGAGCATCTGACACACATACCGGTAGACCGAGGGTGACGGCTTGAACGCCCGGCAGGATTCCACGCTCAGCTGTTGTTCGAAAAAGCCGGCCAGTCCGGCATGCTCCAGCGGTGTCTGCGCACCGGGCCTGTGCGGTGAGTTCGTGAGTGTGGCCAGTCGAAACCCTTTGTCGCGCAGCGATGCGAGTGCTTCCGCGACATCGGGGTGGGCCGGCATCGTACGCATCTGCGATTGCAGGCGATGTAGGTCGTCGTCGGTGATGTCGACGCCATGGATATCGGCCAGCATCCGCAAGACGCCTTGCCCTAGCGTGAAAAAGTCCACATAGTATTCGGCCAGAGTGGCCGTCATCGAGTACGTGACGAGCTGGCCGAACCATTCGCGGAGCACCCGCTCATCGCCGAACAGCTCACCGAAAAGCGGTGCGATGGACTCGATATCGATCAGTGTCTCGTTCACGTCGAAAACAAGTACAGACGGTGTCGTCGGCATGGCTAGTGCTCAGCCTGCCCTTGTTGCCATGCCAAGCCCATCGTCGTTCCCTCCCTGCGGCGAAATCAGTTGTCCGAGCGCGTGTTTGCGCCTAGTCCATGACGACGACCATTTTCCCGCCGGCTTCTCCGGTCTCCATGACCCGGTGGGCTTCGTGGATCTGGTCGAACGAGAAGATGTGCGACGGTTTCGCGTCGAGCTTGCCCTCAGCCACCTGCCGAGCGATGTCCTGCAGAGGCACGTCGGACAGTGGGAAGCCGGGAGTTCCAAACACGAAGCTGCCGAGGAAGTTCAGGTTCACCCCACTGGGCATACGCAGCAGCGGGTTGAAATCGCCGATTGGGTCAAGCCCGCCCAGCCACCCGGCCAGGCAGGCCGTACCGCCGCGGCGCAGCATGTCGAGCGAGTCGAGGATGGTGCTGTTTCCCACCAGGTCGAGTACGGCGTCGATCTGCTTGGACTCGGCGATGTGGGCGGCGAGGTCGCGCCGCTCCAATTCGACCCGCGAGGCGCCCAATTCTTCGAGCAGGGAAACGCGCTTGGAGCTGCGTGCGGTCGCGATGACACGCGCGTCAGCGGCGACTGCCATCTTGAGAGCCGCCTGGCCGAACGACGATGTCGCGCCGCGCAAGACCAGTGTTTGTCCGGGCTTCAAGTCGAGGTTGCGGAACAGACACGTCCAAGCGACCGCGTAGGTCTCCGGCAACGCGGCCAACTGTGACCACGGTAGGTCGGACTCGATGGGGGCAACGTTGGCCGCTCGCACGCGGGTGAATTGGGCGTAGCTGCCGTTGATCGTTCGCCCCAAACCACCCATCAGCGCCGCGACCTTGGCGCCAACCGGAAACTCGCCGCCCGGACACGAATCGACGATGCCGACGCATTCGATGCCGCTGACCTCCGCGGCTTCGGCCCATTCCCCCCGGCGCATGTGCAGCTCGGCGTGGTTGAGCCCGAATCCCTTTACCTCGATCACAACTTCGCCGTCCACGGGCAGTGGCTTGGGGATTTCGGTGTAGACCAGGCTGTCCAGTCCGCCGAACCCTTTCAGGATGATTGCCCGCATGCTTTCCCCGCCGGGCTGTTCGCGGACCACGGCCGGCGCGGTGGGCAACGCACCGGTGGCGATGCTACTGGCGGTCTCCATCGAACGGCCCTCCCACAAGGTTTCGCGCGAAACCCGCATGTCGGATTATGCCCGGCGTCCACGTCGACTAAATGGGCCATGTGACCCACTATTATGGGTGGAGAAACCCAAAAATGTCCAGGGTGCCGTAACGGGTAATCGGGCGAGTCAGGATTCGCGTCGTTGCCGAGGCGACCTGGAACGCCGTCTGCCGGCGGCGAGGTGCACCGCGAAGGAGCGCACGTAGTCGACGGCGGCGTTGACGGCGGCCTGCAGCGGTTCGGCGTCACCGGTGGCGTGCGTGACCATCGCGCCACCTTGATGCGCAATGACCAGCGACACCGCCAGGTGTCGTGGGTCGGCGTCGGCCCGCAGCTCGCCGCGCTGGCGCATCGCGGTCAGGCCGGCATGGAACAGCTCGAGCCATTGGTCGTAACCGAGCGCGAGGTCGTCGTGAACCTCGTCGTCCGCCTCGATCAGTTCGCCGGCCAATGAGCCATAGACGCATCCGCCCAGCCGGTACACGGTGTCGATGTCGTCGATGCAGGCGTCGGCCCATGCCTGCAGCGACTCGATGCTGTCGAGCGCACCAAGCCGCGGCTGGGTGTGAAACGCCACGACGTCGTTGCGGCGCGCGGTGATGACCTCGCGGGTCAGTTCGCGTTTGTCCTGGAAGTAATGCGAGATCTGTGATCCGCCCACCCCGGCGGTGTTACGCACCTCGTCAATGCTGGTGTTGGCCACGCCCCCTTCGAACATCAGCCGGGCGGCGACATCGATGATGCGCGCTCGCGTGGCTTGTCCCTTGCGGGTGAACCGCGGCCTGCCATCGTCAGTCATGTTGCCGCCGTTGGCTTCGCGCGCCGGCCGCGAGGACGCCGTGGGGGCCGCGGCGCGCGTTCAGCGGGGTCGGCGGCAAACATCCGCAGGTAGTTGACCGCGAACCGCGTGGCGTCGGCGTGCGGCCACTCCTCCCGGTAGGTGAAAGCCAATGTGGCCCCGCCTTGGTGAGCGCTGATGATGGCCAGCGCCAATCGTCGCGGATCCGCGGTCGCTGTCAGGACTCCCTTGGCCTTCATCCGCTGGATCGCTGACTCGAGCAACTCGACCCACTGCCAGTAGCCCGCCGCCAAGGTGGTCCGGGTTGCGTCGTCGGACTTGGCCAGCTGGGCGGTCAGCGCGTGGTAAGTGGGTGTGCCGCCGGAGGTTCCGATGCTCCTGAGGTAGCGCATGTTGAGATCAATCCATCGCTCGAAGTCGTCGAACGAGTCCAGGTCTCGAAGCCTGGGTTGCCGATGGAAGTCCAGAACCACGCCGATCTGGCGCCTGATCACCGCGCGAATCAGGGCGCTCTTGTCCGCGAAATAGTGGGCGAGCTGAGAGCCGCTGACCGAAGCGGCTTTACGCACGTTCTCCATGTTCGAGGCCGACAGGCCTTCGGTGACGATCAATTGGGCGGCGGCCTGCACAATCCTGTCGCGGGTGGCACGCCCCTTGGCGGTCAACCGTTGTTCGTCCTGAACATCGGGATGGGCCATCGCGTCAGGCTAACCCGCGGGTGCCGTCGATTATGGGATCTCTAGCCCATTGCCGGCTGCGCCGTCCGGGGGCCCCGGTCAGGCGGGCACGCGGTCCTCAAGGAAGTTGCGGATGAGCCCGGTGACTTCGTCGAGCGCGGACTCCAGCAGGAAATGCCCGCCGTCGAGTAGATGAATCTGTGCGTCGGGGAGGTCGTCGGCGAACGCTTCAGCGCCGGCCGGCCCGAAGATCTCGTCACCGCGTCCCCACACCGCAAGGAGCGGCACTCGGGAGGCGCGGAAGTACTCCTGTACGCGGGAGTACATCGGCGCGTTGGTGGCGTAATCGCGGAACAGTTTTAGTTGCACCAGGTCATTGCCGGGTCGGGATATCAACGCGTAGTCGTGGTACCAGGACTCGGGGTCGACCAGTGTCTCGTCGGACACGCCGGTGAGGTACTGCCACCGGGTCGCGTCCAGAGTGAGGAACTGGCGTACCGGAGCCTCGGTCTCGGCGGTCTGCTCATTCTGGTAGGCCTGGACGACCTTCCAAAAGCTTTCCACGAACCCTGCGTCGTAGCCGTTGCCGCTCTGGCTGATGATTGCCGTAATAGCGGATGGACCTCGCAGCGCCAGGCGCCACCCAATGGGGGCGCCGTAGTCCTGCACATAGATCGCGTACCGATCGACACCGAGGCTATGAAGCAGCCCGCCGGTCAGGTCGGTGAGCGCATCGAAGGTGTAGTCGAACTCCTCGACGCTGGGTGCGTCGGAAAGCCCAAAGCCCAGGTGATCGGGAGCGATCACGTGATAGCGATCGGCGAGCGCCGGAATCAGATTCCGGAACATGTAGGAGCTGGTCGGAAATCCGTGCAACAGGACCAGTGCCGGCGCCGCTGCGTCGCCGGCTTCACGGAAGAACAGCCGATGGCCGTCAACAGTGGCGTAACGATGATGAACAGCCGGCATGAGATTCCTCCTGCACCACGTGGGTCTGGATGACCGCCGTCCGACGCATAGTTTTGGGATGCACATCCCAGTATGCACCAAACCGAGCGCCTCGCAATAGCCCCCGCATGAGTTGACCACCCGCGTGCCCGGGAATATTCTGGGTCATCCAGCCCAATCGTCCCTGTGGCGGGATTTGAGGAGCATTCGTGGCTAACACGTTGCAGGACAAGACCGTCGTGGTGGTCGGACGCGGTAGCGGCATCGCGGATGTGGCCGGCGCGGCGTTGTTCGCGATGAACAATACGTTCATGACGGCTATGACGTTGAAAGTCGACGGCGGCGAGCCGCTGATTTAGGCTCTCTTGCAAGGCCGAAGGAGACGACAATGGGCAGGCTTCTTTCAGTGAACGTGGGCATGCCCAAGAACGTGCGATGGCGCGATAAGACCGTCTACACCGGGATATGGAAGACGCCGGTCGAGGGACCGGTCATGGTGCGACGGCTCAACATCGACGGTGACGGTCAAGGCGATCTCGGCGGCCATGGCGGAGAACAACGGGCGGTCATGGTTTACCAGACCGAGTCGTACGACTTCTGGAAGAACTACCTGAATCGCGAAGACCTGCAACCCGGCCATTTCGGCGAAAACTTCACCGTCGCTGGACTATCCGATCGCGATGTGTGCATCGGCGACCGCTACCGAATCGGTGACGCAGAATTCGAGGTCACCCAGCCGCGGGTCACCTGCTTCCGGATCGGGTTGCGGCTCGACGAACCGGAAATGCCTAACCTTCTTGTTGCCCAGCACCGTCCGGGGTTCTACTTCCGCGTCATCACCGAGGGCCGGGTCCGGGCCGGTGACGACATCGTGCGGACACGCCGTGGCCCTCACGAGCTCAGTGTCGCCGACGTTGACGCGCTGTTGTATCTGCCAAACCGCAACGTCGAAACGCTGCACAAGGCCGTTGACGTTCCAGCACTGAGTCCAGGGTGGCAGCAATCGTTCAACGACATGCTGGCGGCATCGGATAGCTCGCCCGCTGCGACGCCGCCGCCCGTCGGAGCCGAATCGCGATGGAACGGTTTTCGGCCGTTGCGGGTCACCGCAATACGTCGCGAGAGTCCGTCGGTGCTGTCGATCAGTCTCGAGGCCGACGACCATGGCGCGTTGCCGCCGCCGATGCCGGGGCAATACCTGACAGTGCGACTTCCCGGGGCCGGCGATCCCGTACCGTTGCGCAGCTATTCACTCTCCGGCGATCCCGGCGCGGGGGCCTATCGCATCAGCGTCAAGCGCGAAGAGTGTGGCCTGGCCAGTCGATGGGTGCACACCCACATCGAACCCGGGTCGGTCATCGAAGCCGCCGCCCCGCGCGGCGATTTCTATCTCGTCGACGACGACCGGCCGGTGGTTTTGGTCTCGGCAGGTATCGGCGTCACTCCGGTGTTGGCCATGCTGCACGCGCTGGCAACCGCTCGCAGCAGCCGTGACGTGTGGTGGCTGCACACGACCCGCAATCGTGAAATCCAAGCCTTTGCAGTTGAAGTCACGAATCTGATCGAGTCGCTGCCACACGCTCGGCAGCAGGTCTTCTATACGCAAGCGCAAGGCCGCCTGGACCAACAGGCCATCGGCGCGCTAGGACTTCCCGCCGAGGCCGCGGCGTACCTTTGCGGCCCAACCCAATTCATGACCGGTATGCGCTCTGCTTTAACCGCGGCGGGATTCGACACGTCGCGTATCCACAGCGAATTGTTCGGTGCGCTACCGCCGATCAATCCCGGCATCGTTGACGGGGCCGCGCGCACGCCGCCACACCCACCGGCCGGGTCACCGGGCACCGGGCCGTCGATCACCTTTGCCCGCAGCGGACTTACCGTGAATTGGTCCGCGAACTACGGCAGCATCCTGGATTTCGCGGAAGCGTGTGACGTACCAACCCGTTTCTCGTGCCGAAGCGGCGTCTGCCACGTGTGTGAAACCGGAGTCGTCGCCGGCGCCACTAAGTATGTCCAGGCGCCGCTGGAGCCGCCATCACCGGGTACGGTGCTCATCTGCTCGGCGGCTCCAGACACTGACCTGGTACTCGATCTTTGATCGACGGCGCCAAAAGCGCTGCGTTAGGCCGCAATCGCGCGCCGGCCACCCGTCGCGTCCAGCACGGCGCCGTTGACGTAGCTGGCATCCCCGGAAGCGATGAAGACGATCGCGCTGGCGATCTCGGTGGGCTCGGCCGGCCGGTTCAACGCGGTGGTCGCGGCGACTGCTTGCAGCATGCCCGGAAAACCGCGACACCGGGAGTGTCGGTAGGTCCGACGGAGATCGCATTCACGCGTATTCCGGACTTGCCGAATTCGTCTGCCCAGACGCGAGTCAGTTGTTCCAGCCCGGCTTTGGTGGCTCCGTAGATGCCCGCTCCGCTGGCCGGCGCCGACGCGGCGACGGTGCTCACGTTCACCACCGTGCCGTGACCTTTTATTCCTAGGTGCCCAGCGCGACCGATGCCTCAGCGGTGTAGCACAGGAAGGTCAGGGTTTCCTGCAGATAGAGCTGCACGGCGTCGGCGTCATGGCTGGTGTATCCAATGGAGACGTCGGTGCCCAGCTGTAGATCGAAGTCGCCGCCACGGGTGGTCAGTACGAACGCGCCGTCGATGGCGGGCGCCCAGATGATGTCGCCGTTGACCAGCCGGTTGATGTGTTCGAGGATCGGATAGCCGTGCTCGGTGGTTTCGCTGACCTTGGTGTAGATGTCGGCGGACAGCAGAACCGAGTAGGGCCCATCGACGCCGGCCAGCCGCAGTTCGGACAGCGCCTGGGTGATGATGTCGGGAATTGCGCGAGGGTCGTCGGGCAACAACAGCGCAGGGTTCGAGCTGCAGCTGCGAATTCCGTCAATCGCCGCGGCGGGGTAGCCCTCGAAGATGGCGCGGTCCTCGACGAATGCCAGCTTTTTGGCGGCGTCTTTGACTGGATCCCAGTCGGAGTCCTGCGAGCCACGCTCGACATCGTCGATCTCGGTACGCGACAAGGTAAACGGAACCCGCAGGCGGACAAGGGGTTTGCTGGACCGCAGGTGCGCTAGCACGCCATCGGTGGGTGCCTGCACGTCTTCCAGGCGCCCCGTGCTGACCGCCGCGGTGACCGGGCCGCCAGGTTCGCTGACGTCGACCACCCGACGCCCGGCGATGTGGCGTTTGAACGTCCGCGTCGCCTCCAATTCGATTTCGCCCCAGGCGACGTCGGTGATCGGCGCCAGTTCGCGGTAGAGGTTGTTCTTCATTGGTTGGGTCCTTTCAGACTGCCGATCGAAAGTGAGCCTTCAGAGGTTGGGTCAGGGTTGGGCGTGGCCGGCCGCTCGAGCGGCGCGGGAAGGGGCGGTGGATCATCGAGGAAGTCGACGGTGGGGGAGAAGAAAAGCCCACCGGTGACGGCGGTGGAAAAGTCCAGGATGCGGTCGGTGTTGCCCGGTGGGTCGCCGAGGAACATGTTGTTCAGCATTCGTTCGGTAACCTCGGGCGTCCGCGAATAACCGATGAAGTACGTGCCGAACTCGCTCTTGCCGAGTTCGCCGAACGGCATGTTGTGCCGCACGATCTTCAGCTCGGTGCCGTCGTCATCCTCGATCACGTTCAGCGCGATGTGCGAGTTCGGTGGCTTGACGTCGTCGTCGAGCTCGATGTCTTCCAGCTTGGTGCGGCCGATTACACCTTCCTGCTCGGTGACCGATAGTGAATCCCAGGACGACATGTCGTGCAGGTATTTCTGCACATGCACGTAGCACGAGCCGGCGAAGTCGGGATCCTCGTCGCCGATCGCGGTGGCGCTCACAGCGATTGGGCCGTCCGGGTTTTCGGTGCCGTCGACAAAGCCCAGCAGGTCGCGGTTGTCGAAGAATTTGAAGCCGTGCACTTCGTCGACGACGGTGACCGCGCCGGCCATCGACTTGAGGATGCGACCGGCCAACTCGAAACACACGTCCAGCGTCTCGGCCCGAATGTGGAGAAGCAGGTCGCCGGGGGTGGCCGGTGCGGTGTGCCGCGGTCCGCTCAGTTCGATGAACGGATGAAGTTCGGCGGGCTTTTTTGCGACGGGAGGCCCGCCGAACAACCGATCCCAGGCATCAGAGCCGATCGAGGCGACCACCGACAGATGCTTCGTCGGGTCGCGAAAGCCAATGGCACGCACCAGCCCTGAGAGGTCCGGCAGTGCGTCGTGCACGGTCGCTTCGCCGCCGTTGTCGATGGTGACCACCAGAAAGATCGCGGCAGGCGTCAGCGGCGCGAGGATGGGCTGTGGCTGAACCGGAGGCACTCTGCTGACCCTAGCGTTAACTGCGTGGTCACGAACAGCCATGATGGTGAACATGTCGGCCAGCGCCGCAGGCCTCTGCGAATTCATCGACGCCTCTCCGTCGCCGTTCCATGCCTGCGCCACGGTGGCCATCCGGCTGCTCGCATCCGGGTACGCCGAACTCCGCGAAGCCGACCCCTGGCCCCGCGAACCGGGTCGCTACTTCACCGTCCGCGCCGGTTCTTTGGTCGCCTGGAACGCCGCCGATCCCAGCGGAGCCTTCCGGATTGTCGGTGCGCACACCGACAGTCCCAACCTGCGGGTCAAGCAGCGTCCGGACCGGGTGGTGGCCGGCTGGCGGGTGGTGGCGCTGGAGCCCTATGGGGGAGCCTGGCTCAACTCCTGGCTGGACCGCGATCTGGGTATCAGTGGCCGGTTATCGGTGCGCGATGGCAACGGGGTCAGCCACCGGCTCATCCGGATCGACGACCCGATCCTGCGGGTGCCGCAGCTGGCCATCCATCTGGCCGAGGATCGCAAGTCGCTGACGCTGGACCCGCAACGACATGTCAACGCGGTGTGGGGCGTTGGCGACGAAGTGAGTTCGTTTGTGGGCTACGTCGCCGAGCGCGCCGAGGTGGCGCCGGCCGACGTGCTGGCCGCCGACTTGATGACGCACGATCTCACGCCGTCGTCGGTCATCGGTGCCGACGCCAGCCTGTTGAGCGCCCCCCGACTGGACAACCTGGCGAGTTGCTACGCCGGCATGCAGGCGTTGCTCGCCGCCAAGCCACGAAACTTCGTGCCCGTGCTGGTGCTGTTCGACCACGAGGAGGTCGGCTCGTCGTCCGACCACGGCGCGCAGTCCGACCTACTGAGCACCGTGCTGGAGCGCATCGTGCTCGCTGCCGGTGGCAGCCGGGAAGACCTGCTGCGGCGGCTGCCGGCGTCGTTGCTGGCCTCGGCCGACATGGCGCACGCCACTCACCCCAACTACCCGGAGCGCCACGAGCCGGGTCATCTGATCGAGGTCAACGCCGGACCGGTGCTCAAAGTGCACCCCAATCTGCGCTACGCCACCGACGGACGTACCGCGGCCGCGTTCGCGCTGGCGTGCCAGCAGGCCGGGGTGTCGTTGCAGCGCTACGAGCACCGGGCCGACCTGCCCTGCGGGTCGACGATCGGCCCCCTGGTGTCGGCTCGAACCGGCATCCCCACCGTCGACGTCGGCGCCGCGCAGCTGGCGATGCACTCTGCCCGGGAGTTGATGGGTTCCCACGACGTGGCCGCCTACTCGGCGGCGATGCAAGCATTTCTTGCGCCCGAATGACGTAGTGCGGCAGGGTTGGCCAGCGCCTAAAGTCGATCGGTATGACGCTCAATGTGGAGATGGTCACGTTCGACTGCGACGATCCTGCGAGGCTGGCCAGTTGGTGGGCCGACCAGGTCGGCGGCACGACTCAGGAACTGATCCCCGGTGAATTCATCGCGGTGATGCGGCCCGACGGGCCCCGGTTGGGATTCCAGAAGGTGCCCGATCCCACGCCGGGAAAGAATCGTGTGCACCTCGATTTCGGCGTCGAGGATGTGGACGGCGAAGTGTCGCGGCTGACGGAAGCGGGAGCTAACGAGGTAGGCCGGAACCAGTTCAGCGAAAACTTTCGCTGGGTAGTGATGGCCGACCCCGAGGGCAATGTGTTCTGCGTAGCGGGTCAGTAATTCGATATCCCGTTCAGCAGCTTCGACGAGACCGTCGAAGCTCGCGCCCGCGCCGCTGACCGGATGTGTCAGCGCGTGCAACAGCATCGTGCCGACCAATGCGTTGGCGACGGCATCGATGTCCGCGTCGGCGCGCAGCTCTCGGCCGGCGACGGCTTGGCGGAGTCGAGTCGTCAAGCCGGCCAGTTGTGGAGCGCTCAATTGCTGGTAAAGGTCCTCACCGTCGGCCGGGCGCGCAGCCGCCGCGGCGATCAAGGCTCGTACCAGTGCGGCGTTTGGCGGCTCCGCCAGGAAATCAGCGTGCTCGTCGAGCCAACGCTGCAGGTCAGCCCGGATGTTTGCGGTCTCGGCGACCGGGAATGATCCTGATCCTCCGTACGCCTCCAAGACACATCGCAACGCTGACGACGTCGCCGCAGACCCTGCTGCCCAGCGGAGAGGTGGGGTTTCTCGACTGGCAGGTGGCTCGCCGGGGCAACTGGTCGCTGGACCTGGGCTACTTCCTGCAAGGCGCCCTGACCGTTGAGGATCGCCGTCGCAGCGAGCGCGACCTACTCGCGGAGTACCGGGACTCGCTGGGGCTGCCGGCCGACGAGATGCCGAGCGCCGACGAGATCTGGTTGCGCTACCGGGCGTCCGTCGCCCATGGACTGACCCTGTGGCTGGTTACCGCCAGCGCCGGTGAGTGGCAACGTACGAACGTCTCGGTCGCACTGGCGCAACGGTATTCATTCGCCTACGCCGACTTGGATGTGGCGTCAGCGCTCGCCGAAATCGCCGGCTAGGCGCGGCCCTCGGCTTCACATGGTCGCCGGGGTAGGTCGTCGCCCTAGAATGTCTGCGTGACTGTCTCCGGAACGGGCCCGCGGACCCACGTGGTGGACACCGTCGAACATGCAAGCGCCACCCCCGATCAGCCGCAACCGTTCCACGAGTTGGGTCTCAAGGACGACGAGTACCAGCGGATTTGCGAGATCCTCGGCCGCCGGCCCACCGACACCGAGCTGGCGATGTACTCGGTGATGTGGAGCGAGCACTGCTCCTACAAGTCGTCCAAGGTGCACCTGCGCTACTTCGGTGAGACCACGACGGACGACATGCGCGCGGGCATGCTGGCCGGCATCGGCGAGAACGCGGGTGTCGTGGACATCGGCGACGGTTGGGCCGTCACGTTCAAGGTGGAGTCGCACAACCACCCGTCCTACGTCGAGCCCTACCAGGGCGCGGCCACCGGTGTGGGCGGCATTGTGCGCGACATCATGGCCATGGGCGCACGCCCGATCGCCGTGATGGACCAGCTGCGATTCGGCGCCGCCGACGCGCCGGACACCCGCCGTGTGCTCGACGGTGTGGTCCGCGGTATCGGTGGCTACGGAAACTCGCTGGGCCTGCCCAACATCGGCGGCGAGACCGTCTTCGACGCCTCGTATGCGGGCAACCCGTTGGTCAATGCGCTGTGCGTGGGGGTGCTGCGCAAGGAGGATCTGCACCTGGCGTTCGCGTCGGGTACGGGTAACAAGATCATCCTGTTCGGTGCGCGCACCGGCCTCGACGGCATCGGTGGCGTATCCGTACTGGCCTCGGAGACTTTCGGTGGCGACGAGGGCGGCGGGCCCGGCCGCAAAAAGCTGCCCTCGGTGCAGGTCGGTGACCCGTTCACCGAGAAAGTACTCATCGAGTGCTGCCTGGAGCTGTATGCGGCCGGGCTGGTGATCGGCATCCAGGATCTCGGTGGTGCCGGATTATCTTGTGCGACTTCTGAACTCGCATCAGCTGGCGACGGTGGTATGCGCGTTGAGTTGGAGACTGTCCCGTTGCGGGCGGCCAACATGACACCTGCCGAGATCCTCTCCAGCGAGTCCCAGGAGCGGATGTGTGCGGTGGTTGCGCCCGAGAACGTCGAGGCTTTCCTGGCGGTGTGCCGCAAGTGGGAGGTGCTGGCGAGCGTCATCGGCGAGGTCACCGACGGTGATCGGTTGCGCATCACCTGGCATGGCGAGACGGTCGTCGACGTTCCGCCGCGCACCGTGGCCCACCAAGGTCCGGTGTACGAGCGGCCGGTGGACCGCCCCGAATCACAGGACGCCTTGAATGCCGACCGGTCGAGCAGTCTGCCACGGCCGGTCACCGGCGAGGAGCTGGGTGCGACTTTGCTTGCGCTGCTGGGTAGCCCGCACCTGTGCAGCCGCGCATTCATCACCGAACAGTACGACCGTTACGTGCGGGGCAACACCGTGCTGGCGGAGCACGCCGACGGTGGGGTGTTGCGTATCGACGAGTCCACCGGCCGGGGAATCGCGCTATCGACCGACGCGTCGGGCCGCTACACCAAGTTGGATCCTTATGCGGGAGCCCAACTTGCGCTGGCCGAGGCCTACCGCAACGTCGCCGTCACCGGTGCCGTCCCGGTCGCGGTGACCAACTGCCTGAACTTCGGGTCGCCCGAAGACCCCGGGGTGATGTGGCAGTTCGCTCAAGCTGTCCGGGGACTCGCCGATGGCTGTGTGGCCCTGGGGATTCCAGTGACTGGAGGCAACGTCAGCTTCTACAACCAAACCGGATCAGCCGCGATCCTGCCCACTCCGGTGGTTGGAGTGCTCGGCGTGATCGACGATGTCGATCGGCGCATCCCCACCGCGCTGGGGACCGATCCAGGTGAAGTCCTGCTACTGCTGGGCGACACCCGCGACGAGTTCGACGGATCGATCTGGGCACAGGTGACCGGCGACCATCTGGGTGGGCTGCCGCCCGCGGTCGATCTGCCCAGGGAGATGCTGCTGGCCGAGGTGCTGAACGCCGCATCACGCGACGGGCTGGTGTCGGCAGCCCATGACCTGTCCGAAGGTGGGCTTGCCCAAGCCATCGTGGAATCAGCGCTTGCAGGTGAAACAGGTTGCCGCATAGTGCTTCCGGAAGGCACCGATCCGTTCGTGATGCTGTTCTCCGAGTCGTCGGGGCGGGTGCTCGTGGCTGTGCCACGCACCGAGGAGAGCCGGTTTCAGTCGATGTGCGAGGCGCGGGGGCTTCCTGCCGTTCGCATCGGTGTCGCCGACCAGGGCTCGGACGCGGTGGAGTTTCAGGGCCTGTTCACGGTGTCACTGGCCGAACTGCGCGCGACGTCCGAAGCGGTGCTGCCGCGATTCTTCGGCTGAGGGGCTGCCTTCGGCCGGGCGTGATTGTCTTTCTATGGTGCCGCGAAGTTGATACCTCTTGCAAGGCAGCCGATTTAGCGATTTTTCGGACGGCTGCGAGACTAATTTGAGTATGCGCGGTCTTGCTGGTCGGGGACGACGCTGCCGTCGGGACGCAGCAGCGGTGCCTGGCCGCCGTTGGGTTCGTCGAACCCCTGGGTCGCACAAGGGTAGGGTGGGCTCACCCGCAACGCATTGATGAACATCGGGTTGACCAGCCACCGGCCGTCGAGATTGGCGTAGGCCCGACACATCAACTCGATCTGGTTGCGATTGATCACCAGGCGCAGCGCGGTTGCGTCCGCGCTCAACGTGACGTCTCCGTCGGAGTCGCCCGCCCCGAACACCTGGCGCCGCTGCTCGAGTAGCTGGTCGAACGCCGCCGTCCCCTGGACACCGAACACCTGCTCGTTGATCCGGCAGCGCTTGCCCTCGTTGTAAGGAATCGATGGTTCCCCGCCGCAGGAAGCCAATCGCGCAGTCAGCACACCACCGTCGTGGTCGGTGCGGGTGCCCATCACCCGGTCGGCGGAGATTCCGAATTCGGCGGCCCAGACCCGCACCACCGGCTCCGGAGAGGCCGAGACGATCCGCACGTCAAATCCGTTGGCCTGCAGGGTAGCGATGAGATCTCGCATCTGCGCGTAGTAACGGACCCACCCGGTTCGGCGGCTGGTGCCCACCAGTTGTTCGGTGCCCTCGGGAGCGTCCAGGTTCTCCCGCCGGGCCGCTTCGGCGAATCCGGTCACGTCCGCCTCGGTCCAACCGGCGAGCAGTTGTGCTGCCCAGGCGGCGGAGGGATCGATGCGTCGATGGTTGTAGCCCACGAATGCCGATGTACCCGTTCGTATTTGGCGATCGGCGTATACCGAAGCCAGCTCGTCGGCACATCCGGCATCGGTTCCTGTCGGCAACGGCTGGCCAGGAGGCGCCAGCGCGCCACACGCGGACGCCAACGCCGTGGCCGCCGGCGGGGCGAGGAATTGGCTTGTCGTGCTCCAATCCCCGCCGGCGGGTTGCCGCACTTTGGAGTTGCGCACCATCCAGAAGAAGGTGGCGTCGCCGGTGTCTTGCTTCACCGTCGTGTTGTCCCAGTCGAACACCGCCAGCGGCGTCTCGTCGGTTTCCGGTCGCAACTTGCCGCAGGTGCCCAGCTGGTCGATCATCGCGTTGATCCGGTCCCGGTTATCGCCATACCATCCTGGATCGGCGGCCAGCCTGCGACAGCCGCTGTCCGCCGTGTCGCCTTCCGCGTTGTCCCCGGAGTCGCCGCAGCCCGACATCGACAGCATGGCCGCGGTGATCGTCAACGCCACAAGTCCGCGGGCGACAATCGCCGCACGGTGAGCAGCCAAGCGCGGGATTGTCATCGGGTCTCTTTACGGGTTGATGGTGTTGTCACCCAGTTGGCGGCCCCACACATAATCCACGACAAACGGTGAACCGACCTCAAAGTGGTTGTATGGGGCCACGCTCGCGCCGGTGTCCATGACGAGATAGGGAGCGGGCCAGAGTTCGCGGGTGATCGGCTGCCAGCACCCCGGCCGCCCGCCGGGTCCCCCCCTGGCGTTGGTCCGCGGCAGGTTCTCTGGGTAGATGTACGGATTGGGGGCGCCCGCAACGGAGCCCGAGGAGTGGGCCCCCAGCGCGTAGCCGTTGTCGCCCAGCGCGTTATGGATTTTGGGCGCGACGTCATTGAAGTTGCGGATAGTGCAAAAGATCTCGGGGCTGTACTCGTCCAGCAGCTGGGCGGTGGGAACGAGATCGGCCGCCCCGCGCGCCAGGTAAGGCCCACCTCGTCCGAAAACGTCGGCGCCGGCGTTGCCCAGTCCCGCCGCCGCCAGCAACGCCGTATCCAGATCGGCAAGCTGGCCGTTGAGCGTCCGCGCGGTAGTCACCGCATGGTCGAGCGCGGCCCACAAGTCGGGTGCGGAGTCGGCGTACGTGTCGCCCAGCGCCGCCAGTCGCGCGATGTCGAAGCGGACACCGGGCATCTGTGGGTTCAGGTCACCGAGGATCGCGTTGCCGTTGATCAGCGAGGCGCCGAACTTCTCGCCCAACCCGGTCAGCGCCTCTGCCGCCGCGCTGAGCGTCAAGTTCACCTTGACCGGATCGACCTTCTCGGCGATCGAGGTCAGTGTCTCGAACAAGGTGTTGAACTCGGTCGTCACCGACGTCGCGTCGATCACTGTGGACGGTGTAATCGATTGCGGCGCAGGGTTCTTCGGAGAGCTCAACGCGACGTATTTGTTGCCGAACACCGTCGTCGCCTTCACCTCGGCGGCCACGTTGGCCGGAATCATGTTGACGTACTTCGGCGTCACGTCCAGCACAACTTGGGCGGCCGGTTTGCCGTCGCGGGTGATCTCGGAAATGCTGGACACCCGGCCGATCTCGACACCGTTGTAGGTCACCTTGGAGCCGGGATCCATCACCAACCCCGCCCGGGCGGCCACCATGGTCAACTTCGTTCTCGGTGTGAGGTCTCCGCGGAACTGTGAGTAAAGAACCAACCCGATGAGCCCCATGACCACGATCGTCACGAGGCCGACGGCCTTGTACGGTGGCCCGCGGCGCGGATCCATGATTCTGAGACCCTAAGGTATGGCCGCCCGCGATAGTGCCGATCCGGCTAAGACGCGCCAGGCCCTGACGGCCATTGCGGACTGGTTGCGCGACGAAACCCGTCCGGCGCCAGACCGCAATACGCTGGCGACGGTGGTTCGGCTCACCGCGCGCACTCTGGCCGGCGTGGCGCCCGGTGCCAGCGTCGAGGTCCGGATCCCGCCGTTCGTCGCGGTGCAGTGTGTCTCCGGGCCGAAACACACCCGCGGCACACCACCCAACATCGTGGAGACCGATCCGCGGACGTGGCTGCTCCTGGCCACCGGAATGTTGGCGCCCGCCGAGGCGAAAGCCATCGGGTTGCTGACGCTGTCGGGCTCTCGAGCGGGTGAAATTGACCACTGGCTACCCTTGTTCGATGTGGGCTGAATATAACTCTGAACTGCAGGTTTAGGGTGACACGCCGACAATTTCGGTGCTCAACACGCCCGACAGATTCGTCCCCGGGCTCGACATGGCCGTAAGCTGCGTTACGTCGCCACTCTCTGTAGGGAGCCGCCCACCGTGACCGTCCAGGAATCCGAGCAGGACCTGAACTCACCCCGCGAAGAATGTGGCGTATTCGGCGTCTGGGCCCCAGGCGAGGAAGTCGCCAAACTCACCTACTACGGCCTCTACGCGCTGCAGCATCGCGGCCAGGAAGCCGCCGGTATCGCCGTCGCCGATGGATCTCAGGTGCTGGTTTTCAAAGACCTCGGCCTGGTCAGCCAGGTATTCGACGAGCAGACGCTGGCGGCCATGCCGGGCCACGTCGCCATCGGGCACTGCCGCTACTCCACCACCGGCGATACCACCTGGGAAAACGCCCAGCCGGTGTTTCGCAACACCGCTGCCGGTACCGGGGTTGCGTTGGGGCACAACGGGAATCTTGTCAACACCGCCGAGCTCGCCGCACGGGCGCGCGACGAGGGGCTGATGACCAAGCGCTTCCCGGCCCCCGCCACTACGGACTCCGACATTCTGGGCGCGCTGCTGGCCCACGGGTCGGCCGATTCCAGCCTGGAACAGGCCGCCCTGGAACTGCTGCCGACCGTGCGCGGCGCGTTCTGCCTGACGTTCATGGACGAGAACACGCTGTATGCCTGCCGCGATCCCCATGGGGTGCGGCCGCTTTCGCTCGGACGCCTGGATCGTGGCTGGGTGGTGGCCTCCGAAACGGCAGCGCTCGATATCGTCGGCGCCTCGTTCGTCCGCGACATCGAACCTGGTGAACTGCTGGCGATCGACGCCGACGGGGTGCGCTCCACCCGGTTCGCCAACCCCACCCCCAAGGGCTGCATCTTCGAATACGTCTACCTGGCCCGCCCGGACAGCACGATCGGCGGTCGGTCCGTGCACGGCGCCCGGCTGGAGATCGGCCGCCGGCTGGCCCGCGAATGCCCGGTGGACGCCGACCTGGTAATCGGCGTTCCGGAATCGGGCACCCCCGCCGCGGTGGGCTACGCACAGGAGTCCGGTATTCCCTACGGGCAGGGCCTGATGAAGAACGCCTACGTCGGGCGAACATTCATCCAGCCGTCCCAGACCATCCGCCAGCTGGGCATCCGGCTGAAGCTCAACCCGCTTAAAGAGGTGATCCGCGGCAAGCGGCTCATCGTCGTCGATGACTCGATCGTGCGGGGTAACACTCAGCGTGCGTTGCTGCGAATGCTGCGCGAGGCCGGCGCCGTCGAGGTGCACGTGCGGATTGCCTCGCCACCGGTGAAGTGGCCGTGCTTCTACGGCATCGACTTTCCGTCGCCGGCCGAATTGATCGCCAACGCCGTCGAGGACGAGGACGAGATGCTCGAGGCGGTACGGCATGCCATCGGCGCCGACACGCTGGGCTACATCTCGCTGCGGGGCATGGTCGCGGCGACCGAGCAGCCGGCTACCCGGCTGTGCACCGCCTGCTTCGACGGTAAGTATCCGATCGAGCTGCCCAGCGAGACCGCGCTGGGCAAGAACGTCGTCGAGCAGATGCTCGCCAATGCAGCACGCGGTGCGGAGCTTGGCGATCTCGCGGCCGATGAAGTTCCCGTCAACCGTTGACGGAATTCACTTCGGGTACTTCCAAGACGTTTGACACCGGCGTGCAGCGCCTACCGGTAGCCTTTATCGCGATGACCGATCCCGGAAAGAGCCCCGGAGAAGAACCGGGCAGCCAGGGCATTACCTACGCGTCGGCCGGGGTGGATATTGCAGCCGGCGACCGCGCGGTCGACCTGTTCAAGCCACTGGCGGCAAAAGCCACCAGAGCCGAGGTGCGTGGCGGGCTGGGCGGATTCGCCGGATTGTTCGCGTTGCGTGGCGATTACCGCGAGCCGGTACTTGCGGCCTCCACCGACGGCGTCGGCACCAAGCTGGCGGTCGCGCAGGCGATGGACAAGCACGACACCGTCGGCCTCGATCTAGTGGCGATGGTGGTCGACGACCTCGTGGTTTGCGGCGCCGAGCCACTGTTCCTGCAGGACTACATCGCGGTCGGCCGAGCCGTGCCGGAACGGCTGAGCGCGATCGTCGGCGGCATCGCCGAGGGATGTGTGCGGGCGGGGTGCGCGCTGCTGGGCGGTGAGACCGCCGAACACCCCGGGCTGATGGAACCGGACCACTACGACATTTCGGCCACCGCAATCGGTGTGGTCGAAGCCGACGACGTGCTGGGTCCCGATCGGGTGAAACCCGGCGACGTCGTCATCGCGCTGGGGTCCTCCGGCTTGCACTCCAATGGATACTCGCTGGCCCGCACGGTCCTGCTCGAGATCGATCGGATGAACCTGGCCGGCTATGTGGAGGAGTTCGGTCGCACTCTGGGCGAAGAGTTGCTGGAGCCGACGCGGATCTACGCCAAAGATTGCCTGGCGCTGGCCGCCGAAACCCATGTCCGCACCTTCTGCCACGTCACCGGTGGCGGACTGGCAGGCAATTTGCAGCGCGTCATCCCGCACGGATTGGTCGCCGAGGTCGACCGCGGAACCTGGACACCCGCGCCCGTGTTCGCGATGATCGCCCAGCGCGGCCGGGTCACCCGCGAGGAGATGGAAAAGACCTTCAACATGGGTGTCGGCATGATCGCCGTCGTCGGTCCGGAAGACACCGACCGCGCCTTGGCGATATTGACCGCAAGGCATTTGGACTGCTGGGTGTTGGGGACCGTCTGCAAAGGCGGAAAAGAAGGGCCGCGAGCAAAACTGGTTGGGCAGCACCCGAGATTTTAGAAGCCCGGCCCTAACTGGAGCCAACACTGTGCCGATGCGCGGCGCATCGGCACGGAGCAAGTTCTAGCGACGCCAGTCGTCCTCGTTGTCCACTGAGCCGTCAGCGCCATCCAGCTCATCGGATTCGTCGATACCCGTTCCGGATAGCTCCTGCTGAAGCCGCTGAAAATCGGTCTGCGGGGAGCTGTATTTAAGTTCTCGAGCAACCTTGGTCTGCTTTGCCTTAGCCCGGCCGCGGCCCATGGGGGAACCCCCTCGCGCAATAAACGGAGCGGCCTAACAAGTTAGGCGGCTCCGATCTCTTGGTGTTTTATCGTCCTGCGGACAGTTTACCGTGCCTCGTGGCTAGGTGTCGGAAGGCCCCTGCCCGCTGTGGCGGACGTCATCGCCATTATCTCGTACCGCCCCGGAGCCGCTCAACGGCCAGACGCCCCGCGCCGATCTGCTCGGTGGGCGGCAGGGAATCGACGTCGATAACCGCCGGGACCGAGGCGGCGGCACCGGTCGCCAGTTCGGTGTCGGCCGGCAGCCCACGCTTGAGCAGCGCCAGCGCGATCGGCCCCAGATCCACGTGCTCGACGACGGTTCCGAGGCGTCCAACGGCACGTCCGCCCGCGAGCACCGCGTCACCCGTGGACGGTCGGTCCACCGAGCCGTCGAGGTGCAACAGCGCCAGCATCCGGGGCGGTTTGCCCAGGTTATGCACCCGAGCGACGGTTTCTTGCCCGCGGTAGCAACCCTTGTCCAGATGGACGGCCCCCACACCGGGACCACCGATCCAACCCACCTCGTGCGGAATCGTGCGTTCGTCGGTGTCGACGCCGAGGCGCGGGCGCAGCGCCGCGACCCGGAGGGCTTCGTAGGCCCACACCCCGGCCGGTCGCACACCCGCTTGCGCGAAACGGCTCTGCCAGTCGGCCGAATCGGCACGCGGCACCAGCAGGTCGAGTTCGATCTGTGCCGCGGGGGAGGCTGGCATCCGCCGCGCAAAGCCACCGCTGGCCAGCGGAATTGCGACCAGGTCGTCGGGCAGGGCGTCCAGTCCAAGCACGTCGAGGACCGCCTGATCGGCCAGCCGCGGCCCGATCAGCGACAGAACTGCCGTGTCTGCGACCGCCGGCGTGACGTCAGACCAGAACACCATCTTGCGCAGGTAGTTCAGCAGCGGCTCACCGCGCCACGGTTCGGTGTCGAGGTAGGTGATGCCGCTGAGCTCGGTCTGCATCCAGTGATCTTCGACGCGGCCCTGCCCGTCCAGGCTGAGATTCTGGGTGCTGGCCCCGTCGGGAAGTTCGCTGACGTGTTGGGTCGAGATGTTGTGCAGCCAGGATTGCCGGTCCGCGCCGGACAGGGTGAGCACCGCGCGGTGCGAGCGGTCCACCAGTACGGCATCGGCCTCGGCTGCGCGCTGCTCGCCCAGCGGATCGCCGTAGTGCCAGATCGCGCTGGCGTCGGGTCCGGAATCGGGTGCGGGAACTGCATTCATGTGCGCCGCTCCTCCTCATCGCTTCGCTCTGCATCGTCACCGGCGCAGGTCACACGTCAACTCTACGGACGGCTAGGCTCTTTCGGCATGGCAGGCCAGAAGGGTGTGCTCGTCACTCTTGACGGCAAAATGCATCCACCCGGCACCCCGCTGCTGCACGCCGACGATCTGGCGGCGGTCCGCGGCGACGGCGCCTTCGAGACCCTGTTGGTCCGCGACGGCCGGGCGTGTCTGGTCGAGACGCATCTGCAGCGGCTGACCCAGTCGGCCAAATTGATGGATCTGCCCGAGCCGGATCTTGTGAGTTGGCGGCGCGCGATCGACGTGGCCACCCGGGAGTGGATCGGCGGCTCGGCTGACGAAGGTGCATTGCGTTTGATCTACAGCCGCGGTCGCGAGGGCGGTTCGGCGCCCACCGCGTACGTGATGATCAACGCCGTCCCCGAACGGGTAGCCGCGGTTCGCCGCGACGGGTTAGCAGCGGTCACGCTGGACCGAGGCTTACCCGCCACCGGTGTCGACGCGATGCCGTGGCTGTTGGCCGGCGCCAAAACCCTGTCGTACGCGGTGAATATGGCCGCCTTGCGCCACGCCGCCCAACAGGATGCCGGTGATGTCATCTTCGTCAGTTCGGACGGCTACATCCTCGAAGGTCCGCGCTCGACGGTGGTGATCGCCACCGATTCCGAGGCGGGCTCGGACAATAATCCCTGCCTGCTGACGCCGCCGCCCTGGTATCCGATCTTGCGCGGCACCACGCAGCAGGCCCTGTTCGAAGTGGCCCGGAGCAAAGGCTACGACTGCGACTATCACGCGCTGCGTGTCGCGGATTTACATGCTGCTCAAGGGATTTGGTTGGTATCCAGCATGACCCTGGCCGCCCGTGTGCACACGCTCGATGGTCGCCGGCTACTTCGATCCCCGATGACCGAGGAGCTCGCCGAGCTGGTTGATGCGGCAATCATCAGCGATCGCTGACAGCTGAATTGTGTTGTCGGCTCGCGGAACGGCGGGTACGGTCGGCCGTACACACGGAAGGAGGTGGTCTGCGAAATTGATAGCTTCATGGACATGTGAGGTGGCTACGCGCTAGCTGCATAGGCTCGGAAGAGCTAGCGAATTCACGCGCGCTGGCGAATTCCCCGTAGCCACCCGGCCCCCGAGCTTCCCGGTCTGTCCAACCAGGAACCTTGCTCGGGGGCCGCTCCATGTCATGGGCCGCTACTGGATGGCTTTCGCGGCGATCTGCTCGGCGATTTTGCCCGCCTGGCCGGGCGCGGCATCCGGGCCGCACACCAGCACGTCGATGACCGTAGCGGCCTCGGCGTGCAGTACGTGGTGGCAGATTCTGCCGTTGTCTGACCGGGTGCGCTGTTGCGCGATCTTCGGCACGGTGCCGCCGACCTCCGCGAACGCCCAATCAAAGCTGTGGCCATTGAGGCTCTCCGTCACCGTTTTTCCGGCGCAGGCCTTCCACTTGTCCGCGGACGCCTGGACGAAAGCGCTGGCCTTGTCGGGGGACGAGAATTCCGCGACGGATTCGATAATCCGGTGCGGCGGGTCCTGTCCGGCCGTGTGCACAATCAGGCCGCTAACCGCATTAAAACCGCTGGCGCCCTGGTACGCCGCCGCTACCGCGGGCTCGTAGGCGCCGGCGCACTCCGAGTCGGACAGCGTCCATTTGGGACTACGCAGCTGACCGATTTTGTCGCCGGCCATCACGTTCGGGTCACCCACAATTGTGCCGACTTCCGGGACGCCGATCAGATAGGAATCCAGCTTCGCCGAGTTCGGAGACGAATTCGCTGCCGTCGGAGCTGAATTCGAGTTGGCGGCCTTCGGAGCCGGCTTGGTCTTGCCACCCTGAGTGGTCAGCACGACGACGACCGCTATGGCGGCGATGACTGCCACAGCGGCCCCGCCGATGATGAGCAGCCGCTTGTTGGACCCGCCGCCCGTGGCCGCACTGCCGCTCACCGCGGTCGGGACAGTGGCCGCGCTGGGTTGTGTTGCGGTGGTCGACCCCCCGACAGCGGCCGCCGGAGCCTGGGCCTTGACGGCAGGGCCCGCCGGCGAACCGTCTTTGGCCTCGATTTCGGCCAGCACGTTGTCGATTTCGCTTCGGGTGCGGTACGTGACGTCGTGGCGCAGGCGCAGCATGCGCAGAAGTTGCGCGATGTCGCCGCGAGCGCTGGGATCGTCGCCATCCTCATCGAACCCGGACCTCAGCTCGACCAGAAGCTGGAGCTGCTGCTGCGGGCTGAGCTCTTTTTCGGCCATCTGGTTGCCCAGCCGCGTGATGTAGCCGAACGGCACCGGAGGCTCTTCGGGCAACGGGTCGGGCAACGCCACGGGCTTGCTGCGCAGCGCGTGCACCGCGGTGACCAACTGAATGCCGGCGTCAACCGTCGGTTCCCGGTAGTCGATGATCTGCAATGCGGCAAGGGGATTCACGCGCATGCTGTCGACGTCACCGATCCGAACGGGAAGGACCGGGCGGCCTAGCGCCTGCGCGTAGCGCAACTCCGCTTGACTCGGCTTGGACTGCAGCCAGTTGCTCGACAGCGCGACGATGAAGACCTCACACTCGCGGATTTGCTCGAGGATCTTGGCCCACCAGGAGTCGCCGCCACCAAGCTCTTGGTCGAACCACACCTGGTTTTGTCCCCGCCGAAGGGCGCTGGTCAGGGCGTCGACCGTGGACCGATCTTGGCTCGAGTAGCTGATAAACAGCGCCATCGCAGTCTCCTAGGGTGAAGCGGCGAACGAACTGGGGCGAACGCCTGCCTGCGCGCCCCGTACGCACATGCGCCGATACCGTATCAGTGTTGGGGCCCTTCAGGATGCGCTAATTTTCAGCGCTATTTTGGTCGGCACACGCGAGCGGCTACCCGTCGCCGCCGTCGTGAGCATGGGCTTCTTCGGGCGGGCGGAATTCGGCGTAGCGCCGCGCGAACTCATCATTGGGAACTGGCCATTGCTCACCGCTAGCTCCCCGTACTACCCAGTCGCCCTCAGCGGCGGCCGTGGGGCCCTCCAGGGTGTTGACGGTCTCGCCCGGGTAGGCCGGGCGAGCTTGAACCCGCCCCTTGCGCTGCCACTGTCCGTCGCCTGCCGGCTCGTAGGTTTCCCGGAAGATGTCGTCGCGGACCGACCAGAACTTTCCGTCCTCTTGGATCGCCCAGTCGCCGGCGTCGGCGCGCATGGTGTGTCCCGAGTCCGACGTCCATGTCCATGGGGTGCTTCGTTTTTCCGCGGCGACCGTCCCCACCCGGGTGAAGGACTGCCACAGCGGACGCGACCGGAAGCCCAGCTGGCGCAGGCTCCACAGCGTGCCCGCCAAACTCCGCACCGCGGCATTGAGCAGATCCGAGTCGCTTTCCACCGCTGGCCAGTCGACCAGCTTGTTGTGGATCTTGCGTGAGTCGTCGCGCGGCGAACCGTATTTCCAGCCGTTGTGGCGGTAGTAGCGGCACCAGTCCTCGTGCTCCGCTTGGGCCATGCGCAGCGCGGAGTCGTGGTCGAAGCCCATCAGGGCCAGCTGTTCCAGCGGTGCCAATGCCGCCATCTCGCTGCCGGACAGCTGGGTGGGCGGGCTACCCCACGTATTCCAGGTATGTCCCGCGATCTGTTCCACCATCCACAACGCGTTGCGGACCTGGCGGCGGTTGGACCCGCGGTAGAACTCGTTGAGCTCGGTCCACGGCCTCGCGGCCGGAGACGGTGGGCCTTCCGGGTCGATCGTCGAGACATAGCGCTGGTGGATCAGCCGTGCCGCGCGCTCCCACGCGTCCCGAACCTGGCCTTCTTGGGTGTCGAGCACCAGCGAGTAGGACTGCAGTCGCCCGACCACCTGGATCGAGTCGTCGGTGATGCTGGTGTTGAGATCCGATGCGTAGATGGGCATGTCGGGGAAACGGGC
>DASYJS010000154.1:0-5646 GCA_035996225.1 Mycobacterium sp.
CTCATTCGTACGACAATCCACTGGCCTTGTCAATAGGGCGCGGCACAATCGCCGTTGAGTGTGTGGTGAGGGCTTCGAGAGTGCTTTCAAGGCGCAAATCGGCCCGAAATCGCGCCGTCAGCGCACACTCAACGCCCAGAGCGCACTCTCGGCGCCAAGGGAGGCCCAGCGCTAAATCGCCGCGCCGGGGTTGAGGATCCCCAGCGGGTCCAATGCCTGCTTGATGCGCTGGTTCAGCTGCATCACCTCGGGCCCGAGGTAGCCGTCCAGCCATGGCCGCTTCAAGCGACCGACCCCATGCTCACCGGTGATCGTGCCGCCCAATCCGACGGCCAGATCCATGATCTCGCCGAACGCGAGCTGAGCCCGCTCCGTCATCGCGGCATCGGCGGCGTCGTACACGATCAGCGGATGCGTGTTGCCGTCACCGGCGTGCGCGATCACCGAGATCATCAGGTCGCGTTCCGCGGCGATGCGCGCAATCCCGGTCACCAGCTTGCCCAGCGCCGGAAGCGGCACCCCGACGTCTTCGAGCATTAGCGATCCCTTGGCCTCGACCGCCGGGATGCAGAACCGGCGCGCGGCGACGAACGCCTCGCCCTCGTCCGGGTCGTCGGTGGTGAAAACGTCCGTTGCCTTGTTCTCGGCAAATATCGCCGCGATCAGTTCGGCGTCCTCACCGCTGGCGCGACCGCGCTCGTCGGAACCGGCCACCAGCATCGCGGCCGCCCCGCGGTCCAGGTCCATGCGCAAGATGTCCTCGACGGCGTTGATCGCCGCCGAATCCATGAACTCCAGCATCGAGGGCCTCAGCCGGGCCGAGACCCCGAGCACCGCGTCGACCGCCGATTCCACCGAGGCGAATGTGGCCACCACGACGCTGGACGTGTTTTGGGCGGGCAGTAGCCGCAGCGTCACTTCCGTGACGACGCCCAGCGTGCCTTCGCTGCCGACGAAGAGCTTGGTCAGGCTCAGCCCCGCGACGTCCTTGAGCCGCGGGCCGCCGAGGCGTACTGCGGTCCCGTCGGCCAGCACCACCTGCATGCCCAGCACGTAATCGGTGGTGACGCCGTACTTCACACAGCACAGACCCCCGGCGTTGGTGGCGACGTTGCCGCCGATGCTGCAGATTTCGTACGACGACGGATCCGGCGGATACCAGAGGCCGTATCCGGCGACGACCTTCTTGACCTCGGCGTTGAGCAGGCCGGGCTGGCATACCGCGGTGCGGGTGACGGGGTCGACAGTGATGTCGCGCATCTTTTCCGTCGACAACACGATCCCGCCGGCCAGCGCCGTCGCCCCGCCGGACAGGCCGCTGCCTGCTCCCCGGGGCACGACGGCCACCTGGTGGGCGGTGGCCCAGCGCAGCACCGTCTGTACGTCTTCGGTGCACCGCGGCCGGACCACGGCCAGCGGTGTGCCGGCCGATGGGTCGAAGGCGCGGTCGTGGCGGTAGCCGTCGGTGATGGAGGGGTCGGTGACCACCATCCCGTCGGGTAGGTCGGCGATCAGGCCGGCCAGCGTGTCTTCATTGACTGTGGCGCTCACGGGCCGATTTTACGGCCATTATCGTCGGCAAACTCCGGCGCGCGGTCGAGTTCGCGCAGCGACGGTAGCCCGCACGCGATCAGGCCGACCACGATGATGGGCACCGCCAACGTCAGGAAGGTGACCCGCAGCCCGGCGGTGTCGGCCAGGGGACCGGCCACCATCAAGCCCAACGGGCCCGCTGCGAAGGTCAGCCCCGTCATCACACCGACCACTCGACCGCGTAGCTGGTGCGGAGCCCGGGTCTGCATCACGTAGTTGTAGATCGGCTGGATCGGCCCGTAGACCAAGCCGGTCACCGCGCACAGCACCAGGATCAACGGCAACGGCGGCAGGAACGCGATGCCGGCCGTCGCAGCACCGAAGGTGAGGGTCGCGGTCAGCACGGCCGTGCGTCGCCGCAGGTGTTTCGAGAGTGCGGCATAGCCAAGCGCGCCGACCACGCCACCGACCCCGAGCGCCATCAACGCCCAGCCCAACTGCGCGGGTTGGTGACGGTCGCTGAAGTATTTGGGAAACAGCACGCTTTCCATCGGCAGGTACAGAGCGGTGACGACCAGGTCGATCAACCCGAGCGTCCGTAGCACCCGCAGGTTCCACACAAACCGCATTCCTTCGGCAACTCCCGACACCAACCCGTCGGGTCGGGTCGCGCGGTGTGGCTTGCCGGTCCCCTCGAGCCGCAGTGCACCAATCGCGAGGAAGGACAACCCGAAGAAACCGGCCGTGATCCACATCGTGTTGATGCCGCCAACCGTGGCGATCATCAAGCCGCCGATGCCCGGGCCCACGATGTAGGCCAGGTTGAGAATCGCCTCGTAGACGCTGTTGGTGCGGTCCAGCGACCAGCCGGCGCGGGCGGCGGCCTCGGGCAGCATCGACTGGCGCGCCGTTGTCCCGGCCGGGTCGAAAGCGGCCGAGAAGAAAGCCAGCGCGGCCAGTTCGGCTGGCACCACCGGGTTGGGAGCGCCGCTACCGAAGAACCCAGCGATCAGCGGGACGGCCGCCACCGCCGTGCCGGACAGCGAATCGGAGATCAGCGAAACACGGCGACGCCCGAAAAAGTCGACCGCGGTACCGGCGACCAGCGTGGAGAGCACCAGTGGCAGCGTCATGGCAGCGGCCACGATCGATGCGTCGCCCGCGCTGTCTCGATGCTGCAACGCCAGCCAGGGGAAGGCAACTAACGAAATGCCGGTACCCGCGGTCGCCACCAGCGTGGCGAACAGGATCAGAAGCGCCGGGCCGCGGCTGGAATGTGTCATGGGTATCGCGGGGAGAATTTAACCCAAAGCGAGCCTGTGAGCCACCAAATTTCGTGGTCGCCGTCTGCTGAATGCAGGATGTTCGTGTGCTTGTTCATCCGAATACCGGATTGGCATTCGATTCGCCGGTGCAACCCGGTACCGGATGGCCCGGCGATCCGGCCACGCCGCAGACTCCCGAGGCCACCGATGCCGCGCAGGTTGCAGCGCTGGCCGGCGAGGTCGGCTCGATTCCGGAATTGGACGCCTTGGTCAGCGTCTGTCGCGCCTGCCCACGGCTGGTCACCTGGCGCGAGGATGTTGCTGTCGAAAAACGGCGAGCGTTTGCCGACCAGCCGTATTGGGGCCGGCCGGTGCCGGGCTGGGGATCGCAGCGGCCGCGGCTGTTCATCGTCGGGTTGGCGCCGGCAGCGCACGGCGCCAACCGGACCGGACGGATGTTCACCGGCGACCGGTCCGGGGACTAGCTGTACGCGGCCCTGTACCGGGCCGGGCTGGTAAACCAACCGATCAGCGTCGACGCCGCGGATGGATTGCAGACCAAGCAGATTCGGATCTCCGCACCGGTACGGTGCGCGCCTCCGGCCAACGCCCCTACCCCGGCGGAACGTGACACCTGCTGGCCCTGGCTGGAAGCCGAATGGAGGTTGGTCTCCGATCACGTCCGCGTGGTCGTGGCCCTGGGTGGGTTCGGCTGGCAGATCGCGCTGCGACTGCCCGGCGCAGCCGGAATTCGAGGGGTGCCCAAGCCGCGGTTCGGCCATGGCGTAGTCGCCGAGCTGCCGTCGGGTGTGCGTTTGCTGGGTTGCTACCACCCGAGCCAGCAAAACATGTTCACCGGTAGGCTGACTCCGGCAATGCTCGACGACATCTTCATTGAGGCCAAGAAGCTGGCAGGGATTAAGTGACCGAGGTATTGATTTCCGGGGCCAGCGTCGCCGGTACAACGTTGGCGTATTGGCTTGGGCAGCATGGCTGTTCGGTCACCGTCGTGGAGCGGCACCCCGGGCTGCGCCCCGGCGGGCAGGCCATCGATGTGCGGGGGCCGGCGCTGACGGTGCTGGACCGCATGGGGTTGCTGGCCGCCGCCGCGGACCGCAAGACGGGAATTCGCGGATCGTCCGTCGTCGACCGCGACGGCAACGAGCTGTCTCGGGACACCGAATCGACGCCCACCGGCGGTCTCATCGACAATCCCGACATCGAGCTGCTGCGTGATGACTTGGTCGAGTTGCTTTACGGCACAACACAGCCCACGACCGAATACCTCTTCGACGACAGCATCGCCGCTGTCCAGAACCGTGGTCCCGCCGTCGATGTGACTTTTGAACGCTCGCCTGCCCGCAGCTTCGATCTGGTGATCGGCGCCGACGGCTTGCACTCCAACGTGCGCCGCCTGGTTTTCGGCCCCGAGGAGCGATTCATCAAGAGGCTCGGGACGCACGCCGCGATCTTCACCGTGCCCAACTTCCTGGATCTGGACTACTGGCAGATGTGGCACTACGGGGACACCACGATGGCCGGGGTCTACAGCGCTCGCAACAACACCGAGGCGCGCGCCATGTTGGGCTTCATGGACGCCGAACTGCGGATCGACTACCGCGACACCGAAACCCAACACGCCGCGGTGGAGCAGCGGATGTCCGGCGACGGCTGGGTGCGACCGCAATTGCTGGAGTTCATGCGCAACGCGCCGGATTTCTATTTCGACGAGATGGCGCAGATCCTGATGGATCACTGGTCGATCGGCCGAGTCGCGCTGGTGGGTGACGCCGCGTACTGCTGCTCGCCGTTGTCGGGCCAAGGGACCAGTGTCGCGCTGCTGGGCGCCTACATCCTCGCCGGCGAGCTCAAACGCGCCACTCAGGGCGACTGGGTCGACCACGGGCTCGGCTTCTCCAACTACTTCAAGCGCTTTCACGGATATACCGAGCGCACCCAATTTCTGGCCACCGACAACATTCCCGGTGGTGCGCCCATATCGCAGGAGCAGTTCGAGGCGATCGTGAACTCGATCACGCCGAGCAACTATTAACCGGGAACGAACACTGCGCCGAATGCGTTGAGGCCATCGTGCGTCTTTCCGTTCTCGATCTCGTCCCGGTACGCACCGACCAGTCGACCGGCGACGCGCTGGCGGCCACCGTGCAGCTGGCGCAGACCGCCGACCGTCTGGGCTTTACTCGCTACTGGGTCGCCGAACACCACAACATGCCTTCGGTGGGCGCGACCAGCCCGCCAGTGCTGCTCGCCTATCTGGCCGCGCAGACGTCGCGACTGCGGCTCGGATCCGGGGGCGTCATGCTGCCCAATCATGCGCCGCTGGCGGTTGCCGAGCAGTTCGCCCTACTGGAAGCCGCCGCCCCGGGCCGAATCGATCTGGGCATCGGCCGGGCGCCCGGCTCGGACCCCGTCACGTCATACGCGTTGCGCGGCGCCCGCGATGATCGCGACATCGAGAACTTCCCCGAGTACCTCGACGACGTGGCGGCACTGATGAGCGCGCGCGGCGTGCTGGTTCCGTTGCGCTCGGGGGAGTATCGGCTCAAGGCCACCCCGGCCGCGACCAGCGAACCGCGACTCTGGCTGCTGGGCTCGTCGATGTACTCGGCGCATTTGGCCGCGGCCAAGGGGCTGCCCTACGTGTTCGCACATCACTTCTCCGGCAAGGGGACCGAAGAGGCGCTCGAGCTCTATCGCTCGCGGTTTGTGCCCAGCACGTTGACTGCCGAGCCGGTCACGTTCTTGACGGTGAATGCGGTGGTGGCCGAAACACGGGACGAGGCAACGGCATTGATGCTGCCCAACCTGCAGATGATGGCGCGGCTAC
>DASYJS010000155.1:0-16242 GCA_035996225.1 Mycobacterium sp.
ACACCGGTGGTAGCGCGCAGTTCATCGTCGGCTACTCCGGCGCCGGCGGTACGGGCAAGGAAGCCTTCGTGGCCCGGGCTCGTGAGCTGGCGGCCAAGTACGGCGACCGCTTCCTGCCGCCCGATTCGCTCACCTAGTCACATCTGTCACTCGCGTCGCGGCGGAGGTGCGGTCGACAAATTGCCCACCTCCGAGCGACAACGCAGTGCCAGCACCCGTTGGTGAATGCGGTGCTCGGTTGAGCGCGGGAGATACGCCGGTCCGTATCGGCCTCGCGCCAGCCGACGCACCCGGCCATGCTCGATCTCCCAGCGCAGCGCGTCCGAGATGGCTTTGGATGGCCTCCCGTAGACGGAAAAGCCGTGGTGGCGCAGCGCATCGATCAGCTCGGCGACGGTCGCGGGCCCGTGCCGAGCTAGGTGCATGGTGAGCGCGTAACGGAGCTCGATTCCTCGAAGGCATGCCGAGTGCATCGTCGAACCGTCGCACGCCGGTGTGACATCGACCGCGGTTGTTGCTGAGAGGCGGGCAAAACGGTTGCCGCCCCTTGGAGAGACTCCTGGGTGTGACTTAGGTGCAAGCCGCGGCGATCCGGCGCCACTGCTCGCGGGGGAAGGCCTGCGGGTCGGCCAGCAGCACCTGGACGCAGACGTGGTCGGCGCCGGCAGCACGATGCTCGGCGACCCTGTGCAGGATGGCGCCCTCGGCGCCCCACGCGATGATCGCGTCGAAGAGCCGATCGCTGACCTGTGCCACATCATCTTCGGAGAATCCGCTGCGCAGCAGATTGTTGGCGTAGTTGGGTAGCGCCAAATAGGAATGCAGCCAATCCTTTCCGATGCGGCGCGCCTCCTCGGCGTCATCGGTGAGGATCACCGTCTGCTCCGGTAGCAGCAGCGGACCCTCGCCCAACGTCGAACGGGCCGCAGCGGTGTGATCGGGCGTGACCAGGTAGGGGTGTGCCCCGCCGGCGCGGGTGGCCGAAAGGGTCAGCATCTTCGGTCCGAGTGCGGCGAGCACCCGCCGCTCGGTAGGAACCGGCTGTGGCGCGGCATCCAATCCGTCCAGAAACGAGGCCGTCGCGGCCAGCGGTTTGCGGTATCGCCCGGGTTCACCAGCGTCGACCAGCGGGGCATGGCTGACCCCGATCCCCAACAGGAAGCGGTCCCCGTGCTCGGCGGTCAGCGCGGCATAGCTTTGCGCGACGTCGCCGGCCGAGTGCATCCACAGGTTCAGGATCCCGGTGGCGATCACCGTGCGCCGAGTGGCGGTGAGCAGGCGGCCCACCGCGTCGAAGACCTGCCCGCCGACATCCGGGATCCACAGCGCCTTGAAGCCCAACTCGTCCAATTCCGCTGCGGCGTCAGCAGATTCGGCTGGGTCGCCGTAACGCAGTTGACTGCTCCACACCCCGACACCGGCAAGCTCCATCGCAGATCGTTCCTCTCGTGGCATGCATCCATGGACCGCAGTGGCCATTCTGTCAAACGTCGATTTCGGAGTAATCCCTGTACTGCATCGAGTCGTACACCGGGTGCCGTTGGCGTTCATTTTGGCGATGGCTCTGGTGAGACTGGCGGGGAGCACCGAAATCAGCCGAGCGGCGCGGGTCAGCGCCCAAACTCCGGCCCGGGAGCCGGGAACGATGGTCTTGGCGGCCGCACGCGCAAAGGTGCGGCTGCGGCGGACCGCGTCGGCCATTGCCCGTTCGTAGGCCGCGAACGCTCGCGTGTATCACCCTTGGCCTCTGCCAATTCACCGGCCAGCACGTAGGCGCCCAGCACCGCGATGCTGGTGCTGCCGCCGACCGCCGGCCCGGGGCAATACCCTGCGTCACCCACCAGTGCGACCCGTCCGCGCGACCAGGTGTCCATCTCCAGCTGGATGATCGAGTCGAAATAGAACGTCGGTGAGCGGTCGAGCTCCTCGAGCCAACCGTTCACCGCCGGATGCATCCCGGCAAACGTTGTGCGCAATAACTCCTTCTGCCGCACGACATCTCGGTGGTGGTATTGCAGCTCTTCCTTGCTTCGGAACATGAACAATGCACGCGCGTCCTCTAGCAGCTGCGCGGTGTAGATCCCCGCCATCCGGCCGGCGCCCATGTGCACGACCATTTCCCCATCGCGGGCAAGCGCTTTCGGCACCGATTCCACCGCCAGGTAGCCGCCGAGGAACCTGGTGTGCACCGCGTCTTCGCCGAAGATCAGGCGGCGAACGTTGGAATGCAGACCGTCCGCGCCGATGACCACGTCGAACGCGCGTGGCGCGGTGTGCTCGAAGGTGACGTCGCCGTCGGCCGAGATGGACGTGATCGAGTCCGCGAAGAGGTACTCGACGTCATCACGGCCGGCACTTGCGCAGTCCACCCGCGCGGTGGTGGCGTTTGGCGGCTTGCAGGATTGCTGCTTGCAGTTCCCCGACACCCCGTACGAGGCATTGCGTGCGACCTCGGTCGAAGCGGCGCTGGCCGCGCTGGGCGTCTGACGCTGGGTTACGTTACGTTCCTGCCCCGCTCGCGGTGCTCTGGTCTTGGGCGTTCTGCGTGAAGATGTCGCCGGAGGTCTGGCCGTTATCGTTGACGCCGCCGTCGTCGACGGTGATGATGCGGGCGCCGGGCGGCCCTGCCGCGACGGATGCGGGGTTACCAGGCTGTACGGCTCCAAACACTGCGAGTGCCGCGACAGTCGCTGCCCCGGCCAATGTCACGTGCATCATCTTGTTTGCCATGCCTTCATTTAGCGCTTAATTGCCGGGTGCAGGCTGGGTGTTTTTTAGCGATCCGCTGTGAGGCCGGGGCCAAATGTACGGGGCACTTTGTGATCCGCCCCAAGCCGGTCCGGCCCGCCTCGCCGACAGCTAGAGTCGCTAACTATGCGCTTTGGTCTCTTCATTCCGCAGGGCTGGCGGATGGATCTGGTGGACATCGAACCCGCGAAACACTGGGCGGTGATGCGGGACTTGGCGGCCTACGCCGACGGCAGCGCCTGGGACTCACTGTGGGTCTACGACCACTTCCACACCGTCCCGATGCCGACCGGCGAGGCCACCCACGAGGCGTGGTCACTGATGTCGGCCTACGCCGCGACCACGTCGCGGATCAAGCTCGGCCAAATGTGTACGGCGATGAGCTACCGCAACCCGGTCTACCTGGCCAAGGTGGCGGCCACCGCCGACATCATCTCCGGCGGCCGCATCCAGATGGGTATCGGTGGCGGTTGGTACGAACACGAATGGCGCGCTTACGGTTACGGATTCCCGTCGGCCGGGGTGCGGTTGGGCCGGCTGGACGAGGGCGTGCAGATCATGCGGGACGCCTGGCGCGATGGCAAAGTCAGTTTCGATGGCAAGCACTATCAGGTCGACGGTGCGATTGTCGAGCCGAAGCCGTTGCAGGACAATGGTATTCCGCTATGGATCGCCGGCGGGGGCGAAAAGGTTACGCTGCGCATCGCGGCAAAGTACGCGCAGTACACCAACTTCACGCCGGACCCCGAGGCGTTCAAGCACAAGTCGGAAGTGCTCGCAGAGCACTGTCGCGCGGCGGGCACCGATTTTGACGCCATCGTTCGCTCGGCGAACTTCAGCGCGATCATCGGCACCTCGGACGCCGACGTCAAAGACCGGCAGCGGCGGGTCCGCGACCGCATCGCCCGCTACGTCCCCGCGGAGGTGGCTGATGCCATGCTCTCCGGCGGGTCGGAGGGGACAACCGGCACAACCGAACAAGTAATCGAGCGCATCGCCAAGGTCCGCGACCTTGGTTGCGAATACGCGATCGTCTATTTCCCCGAAGCCGCCTACGACCGCTCCGGCCTCGAGTTGTTCGAACGGGAAGTGATTCCCGCCCTCAGCTAGCTGACGCGCTCACACGTCACTGGTGACGTACCTCGTTTTGACCGGAGGAGCGGCCAGCAGGGGAGGGAGCTGCGTCACTTTGCCTTCGCCGGCCCGAAACGCGCGGTAGGCCTCGTCGTGCTCGACCGTGTCCCAGAGTTCGTAAATGAGCCAGTGCGCTTCGTCGTCCTCATCGATCAGCACGTCGGTGCGGACATTTCCGTCGAACGCCCGGGTGGTTTCCAGCGTCCGGCCCATCAGTTCACGCCCCGCGGCGACCTCGTCGGGTTTGAACCTGAGTTCAAGTGTCACCGTGACCGTCATCGTCGTCTCCTCGTCGTCACTATGTGCTGCTTAACGCGAGCACACTGTTGAACCTACGGTCGACCCACTTGGTGAACTCGGGCGCCTCCGGAATCTGGTCGGCGGCCGCGAACAAGTCGGCGAGGCGTTGTTCGGCGGCGACCACTTTGTCATCGAGGGGGATGGGCAGGCGCAGCAGCCGGCTCTGCGCGAGCTCGGCGACCTTGAGGTCCAGGCCCACGGCCTTGGCGTACTTTCTCGCCCACTCCGCGGGATTCTCGCGCGACCATTGCGCGGCACGCTCATAGCGGACCAGCAGATCGGCCAGCGCGGAGTTGCGTTTCGAGTCGGTCAGCGCCCGAATGGAGGCGCTGCCGAACCAGTAGCCGTTTTCGGCGGTCCCGATGTCACGCACCTTCAGGGTGAGATCGGCCTGCGCTGTATAGGGCTCCCAGATGACCCAGGCGTCGCCCTGCCCGTTCGCGAAGGCTGACAGCGCGTCGGCGGGCTGCAGGAAGACCAGCTTGACGTCTTTTGGCTTCAGCCCCGTATCGGCCAGGTGTTCAAGCACATTGGCGTGCGCGGCACTGCCCTTGGCCAGCAGGATCGTCTTGCCGGCCAGATCGCGAATCGTGGTAATCGGTGAATTGGCGCGCACCAGGATCTGTTCGCCGGGCGCGGCGCCATCCCACGCCGCCACCACCCTGGTCTTGGAGTTGGCCGCCGCGCCGAAAACCGGTGGGGTGTTGCCGGTGATCGCGAAATCGATCTTGCCGGCGGTCAATGCCTCGATCTGCGGGGGCCCCGAGGTGAACGTCGAGAAGGCGATCTTGTACGGCAAATTGTCGAGGGCGTTGGCCGCGCGCAGCAGCGCTTCGGTGCCGCCCTTCTGGTCGCCGACTTGCAGGGTCACCCCGGAAAGATCGGACAACGGTACCGCCGCGGGCACGCCGATCAGCTGTGGTCCCAGCGACCGCGACACACACGCCGGCACGCTGGCCGCGAGCACCAGCGCGAGGGCGACGCGAACGGCGATGCGGTGCTTGGCCGTCAAAGCCGAACGCCGAGCTTGTCGAGAAGGTCGGCACGGAATTGGTCGTGCTGGGCAGTGCGCTCCGACGCAGCAGGCCGCGGGGCTTCGATCTCGATCGAATGGGCAACCCGGCCATCCTCGAGGACTAACACCCGGTCGGCCAGCTCGATGGCCTCGTCGACGTCGTGCGTGACCAGCAGCACGCCGAATCCGTGATGGCGCCACAGGGCGAGCAGCAGCGCGCGCATGGAAAGCCGGGTGAGCGCATCCAACGCCCCGAACGGCTCGTCGAGCAGCAGCAGCTGGGGCTCGGCCACCAGTGCACGTGCGAGCGAAACACGTTGTGCCTGACCGCCAGACAGCGTCAGCGGCCACGCCCTGGCATGTTCGGCAAGCCCGATCTCGTCCAGTGCGCGCTCGGATCGGTCCCGGGCCGCATCGCGCGAGAGCTTGGTGCGGTTGAGGCCGTACAGCACGTTGGTCAGCACGTCGCACCATGGGAACAGCCGTGGCTCCTGGAAGGCGACCGCCGGCGCACCGACGACCTCGCGATCGCCGGTGTGGTCGGGGGAAAGCCCTGCCAGTACCCGTAATACGGTCGACTTGCCACACCCGCTGCGGCCGACCAACGCGACGATCTCGTGTGTGCGGACCTCGAGGGAGATGCCGTCGAGGACCTGCCGGGTCGCATACCACTTGTCAATGTTGGCGAGCCTGCCGACGACGGAGGTCTGCCGCTCTGATGTCAATGTCATGTGCGGTACCTCAGGGCTCGATGTTCAAGCGCTCGGACGATGGCATCGGTCCCTATGCCCAGCAGCGCGTAGATGACCAAGCAGAAAATGATGATGTCGATGCGCAGGAAGTCGCGGGCGTTGTTGATCAAGAACCCAATGCCTTTGTCCGCGTTGATCTGTTCGGCGACGATCAACGTCAGCCAAGCGATCGCCAGCGACTGCCGCAGCCCGACCAGCACCTGCGGTGCCGCGCTCGGCAAGATGATGATGCGCAGCCGCTGCCATAGCGAAAAGCCAAGAACATCAGCGGTTTCCAGCAGTTTGGGGTCGACCTGCTTGATTGCGGACACGGTATTGAGGTACAGCGGGAAACTGACGCCGAGCGCGACCAGCAGTACCTTCGGCAGCTCGCCAATGCCGAACCACAGGATGAACAACGGAATCAAGCCCAGGTGCGGTAGCGCGCGCACCATCTGTAAGGGCGGGTCGACGGTCGCCTCGAACCACCGCGACAACCCGACAACCACACCCAGGGCAACGCCGATCACGCCACCGAGGAGCAGGCCCTCGACCACACGGAGCCCGGACACCTCCAGGGCTTCGGCGAGCTTCCCGTTTCGGATCAGCTGTAGGCCGGCATCGAAGATCAACTGCGGGGCCGGTAGCACGTCCTGAGGGATGAGGCCGGTGGCGCTGAACAGCTGCCACAACAGCACCAGCACCGCCGGCGACGAGATCCGGATGATCGCCCACCGGCGTTGCCTGCGGGGCCTGCGGGCCGCGGATGCCGGCGCTGATCCGACGACCGTCTGGGCGGGAGTGCTGACCATTATTCGCAAAACCTCTGGGGAAGCGGGCGGACGCTAACGCGTTGGCGGCGGCATTGCCCGTGCAGACGGTAGGCGGATTCGGGCGCCGGGATAAAGAGTTTGACTCCGCGTGACGGGAACGGCGGCGCCGCCATGCGGCTAAGGAGAATGCGGTTTCCACTTTTTTGGAACGCTGTTGTAGCTTTTAGTGAGCGCATTATCAAGTTGGCGGACGACGGAGGATCGCTCGATGCAAAAGGCACTTGCCCCCGAGATCTCGACCTGGCCCGATGAGAAGCCGCAGCTGATCGGTAGTCGGTGCGGTGATTGCAGTGCCACCACCTTCCCGGTGCAGCAGTGGTGCCCGCGGTGCAGCGGCGGAGCAATGAGCGACGTGCTGTTGCCGCGCAGCGGAACCCTGGTGGCCTGGACGACCCAGGGCTTCCCGCCCGGGGCCCCCTACGCCGGCCCGACCGGCAAGGACTTCGTCCCGTTCGGCGTGGGCCTGGTCCAGCTCGGCCTGGGAGAAGACGCGGTGATCCGCGTCGAGGGACGGCTCACCGAGAACGACCCGGCCAAACTCCAGTTCGGCCAGGAGGTCGAGCTCACCATGCTGCCGTTCACGACCGACGCGGACGGCAACGAGATCATCACGTTCGCCTTCCAGCCGGTCTAGCTACGATCGCGAGCGCGGCGGAGCCAGGTGAAGCGGGCCGCCACCATCTACCCAGCAGAACCAAGAAGGAGCCTGAGATGAGTAACGATGTAGCCATCATCGGCGTGGGCCTGCATCCCTTCGGCAGGTTCGACAAGACCGCGATGCAAATGGGCGCCGAGGCCATCCAATTCGCCCTGACCGACGCCGGCGTGCAATGGAAAGACATCCAGTTCGGTTTTGGCGGTAGCCACGAGGTGTCCAACCCCGACGCGGTGACCCGTCTGGTCGGACTGACCGGCATCACCTTTACCAACGTGTTCAATGCCTGTGCCACCGCCGCCAGTGCCATTCAGCAGACCGCCGACACCATCCGGTTGGGCAAGTACGACATCGGCATCGCCATCGGCTTGGACAAGCATCCGCGTGGCGCCTTCACCGACGACCCCGCGAAGTTGGCGTTGCCGCAGTGGTATGCGCAGAACGGGCAGTTCGTCACCACCAAGTTCTTCGGGATGAAGGCCAACAAGTACCTGCATGACCACAACATCTCGCAGGCCACCTTGGCCAAGGTGGCGGCAAAGAACTTCCGCAACGGCGCGCTGAACCCGAATGCCTTCCGTCGCAAGCCGATTTCCGAGGAAGAGATCCTCAACTCCGCGGTCCTCAACTATCCCCTGACGCAGTACATGTTCTGCGCACCCGACGAGGGCGCGGCCGCGGTGATCATGTGCCGGGCCGACATCGCGCACAAGTACACCGACAAGCCGGTGTATGTGCGGGCCTGCGAAATACGCACCCGCACGTACGGCGCCTACGAAGTGCACGCCACCTTCGCTCCGCTGGACGGCGACGTCTCCCCGACGGTGTACGCATCCAAAGCGGCCTACGAGGCCGCCGGCATCGGACCCGAGGACGTCGACGTGGCTCAACTGCAGGACACCGACGCCGGCAACGAGGTGATCCACATGGCCGAGACCGGTCTGTGTGCCGACGGCGAACAGGAAAAGCTGCTGGCCGACGGGGCCACCGAGATCCACGGTTCCATCCCGGTCAACACCGATGGCGGTCTGATCGCCAACGGCGAGCCGATCGGCGCCTCGGGGCTGCGGCAGATGCACGAGCTGGTGCGTCAGCTACGCGGCGAGGCGGGTGACCGTCAGGTGCCCGGCAACCCGAGCGTCGGGTTGGCGCAGGTGTATGGCGCTCCCGGCACCGCGTCGGCGACAATCCTGTCGCTCTAAATCGCCGGTCCCAGAAGGTCGTCCGCGTCGCGGATGATGTAGCCGTAGCCCTGCTCGGCCAAAAAGCGTTGCCGGTGCGCGGCGTATTCGGCGTCCAGGCTGTCGCGGGCCACCACCGAATAGAAGATGGCGCCACCGCCGTCGGCCTTGGGCCGCAGTAACCGGCCCAGCCGTTGGGCCTCCTCTTGACGCGAGCCGAACGTGCCCGAAACCTGGACCGCCACCGAGGCTTCGGGTAGGTCGATGGAGAAGTTGGCGACCTTGGACACCACCAGTGTGGAGATCTCGCCACGCCGGAAGGCATCGAAGAGCGCTTCACGTTCCTTGGTCTTGGTCGACCCCTGGATCACCGGGGCGTTCAGCTCGGCGCCGAGCTCATCAAGCTGATCGAGGTAGGCGCCGATCACCAGGGTCTGCTCGCCCGGATGCTTCGCCAGAATCGACTTGACCACAGCGATTTTCGTGTGCACCGTCGAGCACAGTTTGTAGCGTTCCTCGGGTTCGGCGGTGGCGTACATCATCCGTTCGTTGTCGGTCATCGTGACCCGGACTTCCACACACTCCGCCGGAGCGATCCAGCCCTGCGCCTCGATGTCCTTCCACGGCGCGTCATAGCGCTTCGGGCCGATCAGGGAGAACACATCGCCCTCGCGGCCGTCTTCGCGGATCAACGTGGCGGTCAGGCCCAGCCGACGCCTGGACTGCAAATCGGCGGTCATCCGGAACACCGGCGCCGGCAGCAGGTGCACCTCGTCGTAGATGATGAGCCCCCAGTCGCGACTGTCGAAGAGCTCCAAGTGCCGGTATTCGCCCTTGGTGCGGCGGGTGACCATCTGGTACGTGGAGATGGTGACCGGCCGGATCTCTTTGCGCTCGCCGGAGTATTCGCCGATCTCGTCCTCGGTCAGCGAGGTGCGCGCGACGAGCTCCCGTTTCCACTGCCGGGCAGCAACGATGTTGGTGACCAGGATGAGCGTCGTCGCACCGGCTTTGGCCATTGCGGCCGCGCCGACCAGGGTCTTGCCGGCGCCGCAGGGAAGGACGACCACCCCGGAGCCGCCGGCCCAGAACGAGTCCGTGGCCAACTGTTGGTAGTCGCGCAGCTCCCAGCCGTCGGGCTCCAGGCTGATCGGATGCGCCTCGCCATTGACATAGCCCGCGAGATCTTCTGCGGGCCAGCCGATCTTGAGCAGCATCTGCTTGACGCGGCCGCGTTCGCTGGGATGTACGGCAACAGTGTCGTCATCGATCCGGGCGCCCAGCATCGGTGCGATTTTCTTGTTGCGCAGCACCTCCTCGAGCACAGCGCGGTCCATGCTGACCAGCGTCAGGCCGTGCACCGGACTCTTGACCAACTGCAGCCGACCATAGCGGGCCATGGTGTCGACAATGTCCACCAGCAAAGGCTGAGGCACCGCGTAACGCGAGAAACTGACCAGCGCGTCGACCACCTGCTCGGCGTCGTGGCCTGCGGCGCGGGCGTTCCACAACGCCAGCGGCGTGATGCGATAGGTATGTATGTGCTCGGGTGCGCGTTCCAGTTCCGCAAACGGCGCGATGGCGGCGCGTGCGGCGCCGGCCAGCTCGTGATCGACTTCGAGCAGCACTGTCTTGTCGGACTGAACGATCAACGGTCCGTCGGTCATGTGATCCATTATCGGTTGTCCGCCGACACCACCGACGTGATGCGGTGGATCGCGAAGTCACGTAGCCGTCCCGACGCCGAATCAAAGGCCACGAGTTGGCCGCCCCGGATCGTGATCGGCGACACCATCCGCTGGCTGGCCACGCCCGCCGCGTCGAGATACCCGATCACGAGCGTGTCTTGCTTCCTTGCCGCGTCCTGCAGCAGCGACATCGCCACCGCCGGGTCGACGCGGCTGTTGCCGAACGGCGCGGTGGTCACCTTGCGGAGCACCGAGACCACCGCGTTCAGTGTGTCGCTGTTGGGGCGTGGCGACGCGCGGTACGGCCGACGTTGCTGGGGCGTAGGCACCCGCGCCCGCAGCGGGCGGACGTCGACAATGGCGCCGGTGGAATCTTCGGCGGCGGGTGCGAAGCCCGCGGCCCGGAGCGCGGAGAGCATCTCGGCGATCGGCACGGGGGATACCGCCACCGTCGGAGCCAGGGCCCGCAGCTGCAGGTCCTCGGCCGCGGCTACCGCCTGGGCCAGCAGAGCCGGGTCTTCGCAGCGCACGAACGACGCGGCCATGCCGATTCGAAGCTGGCCGTGCCGGCGCGCGACATCGTCGATGAGGTAGGTGAGCCCTTGCGGCACCGGAGTTTTGGAGTGGCTGGCGAAAAAAGCGTGCATCCAGTCGCGGGTTTTGCCGACGTCGAGCGCGTGCCGGATCGACTGCTCGCTGATGCGGTAAACCATCGCCGCACCAGCTGATTCGACCTTGGCCACCGTCGCGAGTTCGTCGGCGAGATCGCGTTGCAGGGGCCCGGGCACCACGACAGTCAGGTCGGCTTGCATCAGGAAGTGGTCGATCGGTTTGGGCAGTGCCCGCGCCATGGCGTCGACCGTGGCGGAGAAGTCGACGGTTTCCTCCAGCAGGGCGCGGCCGGGAGTGCTGATCGCGCCGCGGCCCACCAACCCCATCGCGTGGCTCTCGGCCAGCAGATCCGCTACGGGTCCGGGCTGCAATCGCCTGGTCCAGCGCGGACGCCGCCAGAGCAGCGCCGCCGACGCTGTTCTCGCGTCGACACAAGCGCCCGTCGGCAGGTCGGCCAGCATGCCCAGCAGCAACCGTCGATCCAGCGGCGCTGCCGTTGAGTAGAGCGAATCAGAGAGGGCCGCATACGGTTTGGCGTCCGGACCGCGGCTGCCGATCAGTGCCGGGCGGCCCGGCAGATCGAGCCAGGCGCTGGCCAGCATGTGCCAACGCTCGGCGGCGGACATCGCGGCGAACCGGTCGGCGGCCACCGTCGGCGCCCAATACAATCCGTCACCGTTTTCCGGTTCCCGATCGGGTGTGCCGCTGGCGATCAACCCGGCGGCGGCCGCGACTTCGAGAACCAGACCCAGCCGCGGTTCGTCAATGCCGGTTGCCTTGGCCAGCCGCTTGACTTCGCGGACTCCCAGACCACCGCTGCGCAATTCGGAAACCGGTGTGATGCCGAGGTTTTCCAGCAGGACGTCGAATTCACGCAGCAGGTCGATGACCGCCCCGGCCGCCGAGGCGTCGACGTCGTGGTGTGTGGTGGTCGATACCACCGGGTCAGGTGCCGTCAGCGTCATCGGTCCGGGCTGCTCGCCGCGCAGCACCTGCGCGACGTGCCGGGGCAAGATCACCGTCTCGGCATCGACCCGTCGCAGCAGGCCCACCGCCAGTAGCTGCGGCACCGGCCGATCCGTTGGGGCGCCGGGCGCCGCGTCACGGGTACGCCCCATCGGAGACCCCTCGAGCAGCTTCTCCAAAACCTCGGTCTGCGCCTGGTTGAGCCCGTCGATGAGCTCAGCAATCTGTTCGCCGGTGCGTGAAGTGTCCTCGAGCGTCACCTGGCCCGGATGCCAGGGCAGCGCCATGCCGGCGTCGGCGGACACCCGCGTCGCGGTATCGCCCCAGACCAGAGCGCGCCGCCTGAGGTCGTCCAGCGCGTCGATCACGTCGGCCTCGGGGGCGCGGTCGTCGATCAGCGCCAGCAGCTTCGCGGTCGGCACCGCAGCGGTGTCGGCATGCAGCACCAGCAGTGCGTCGAGTACCGCCAGCCGTAGGAAGTCGAGCTCGTCGGTGGCGGCCTTGACCGACTGTCGCGCCCCGGCGCGTGCGGCCAGTGCGGCGATGTTGCCGGGTGGCGGCTGGGCAAGGTCTGGCCGTAGTTCCAGTAGTCGGATCAGCCGCTCGTCGGGCAAGTCGGCCAGCCAGGACCCCAGCGGGATATCCAGGGTGTTGTCGGTCATCGCTGACCAGCGTAAAGCAGCTCGCGGATCCTCAGGTGGCGGCGAGGACGAACCAAGCCGTGCCTGCGGGTGCCGGCCGGCTCACGGGTACAGCCGCGCTTGCCGACTAGCGTCACGCGCGCGGGCGCGACCTGTCAGAATGGACGACGTGGCTGACATTGCTGAGGGCAAGGCGGGCAAAACCAGGTATGTCGACAACGGCTGGCCGGCGACGGATCCCGACGATCACGCGGTGAGCGAGCTTGCGACCGATCGCACGGGTGCGCTATCGCCGTTCGGCGACGTGGTGTTCCCGGTGCCCTCCGACGACCTGCCCTACGTCCACCCGGTCACCGTCGTTAACCGGTAGGTCACCGGGATGGCTGGGGCATCCGGGGCGTCCAGGCCTGCCAAGGCCTCGCAGTCGGAGGAGTCCCGCCCGGACGCACTGTCCCACGTCGACGAGCGGGGCGCGGCGCACATGGTCGATGTCACCGACAAGGGAGCCACCAAGCGCACCGCCGTTGCCGCAGGCGCCTTACGGACCTCCGCGCAAGTGGTGGAGCTGATCTCCAGTGGCGGCCTGGCCAAGGGCGATGCCCTTGCCACTGCCCGGGTGGCGGGCATTCTGGCGGCCAAACGCACCAGCGACCTGATCCCGTTGTGCCACCAGCTCGCGCTCACCGGAGTCGATGTCGATTTCACCGTTGGTGAGGCTGATATCGAGATCGTCGCGACGGTGCGCAGCACCGACCGCACGGGCGTGGAGATGGAGGCGCTGACGGCCGTGAGTGTGGCCGCGCTTACGCTCTACGACATGATTAAAGCGGTTGACCCGGCGGCCCGTATCGATGACGTCCGTGTGCTCCGCAAGGAGGGCGGCAAGACCGGAAATTGGGTGCGGTGATGAGCGCCCGATCCGCGCGGATCATTGTCGCCTCGACCCGGGCGTCGGACGGTGTGTATACCGACAAATGCGGACCGATCATTGCCGAATGGCTTGCGCAGCGCGGGTTTTCGGCTGCGGACCCGGACGTGGTGGCCGACGGGAACCCGGTCGGCGAGGCGCTGCGCGGTGCGCTCGACGACGATGTCGACGTCATTCTCACCTCGGGTGGCACCGGTATCTCGCCGACCGATACGACCCCCGATCAGACCGTTGCGGTGCTCGATTACATGGTGCCCGGCCTGGCTGAGGCCATTCGCCATTCGGGGCTTCCTAAGGTGCCGACTTCGGTGCTGTCGCGCGGCGTGTGCGGTGTGGCCGGCAAGACCTTGATCGTCAACCTGCCGGGTTCGCCCGGCGGAGTACGTGACGGGCTGGGGGTGCTTGCCGACGTGCTCGACCATGCCCTCGACCAGATCGCCGGCAAAGACCACGAGCGATGACGGTCGTCCTGCGTGCTTCGCTGACCGAGCAGCCGATATTTCTGGCCGAGCATGAAGAACTGGTAGGTCATCGGTCGGCCGGAGCCATCGTTGGATTCGTCGGCATGATTCGCGACCACGACGAGGGACGCCGGGTGGTGCGGCTCGAGTATTCCGCGCATCCGTCGTCCGCGCAGGTGATGGCGGACGTGGTGGCCGAGGTCGCCCAGGAGGCCGGTGGCGTGCGCGCGGTCGCGGCCAGCCACCGGGTTGGTGCGCTACACATTGGAGAGGCGGCGCTGGTAGCCGCGGTCGCCGCCGACCACCGGCAGGAGGCATTTGCCACCTGCGCCCAGCTCGTCGACATCATCAAGGCACGGCTACCGGTCTGGAAGCACCAGTTTTTCGACGACGGAACCGACGAGTGGGTGGGTTCGGCCTAGCGCCAGGATCGACCAGCGTCAGCGCGGGATGCGTCAGTTAACGGGGGCCGGCTGCGCCAGCGAGTCCAGTGCGTCGTTTCCGTCGACGTCTTCGCCACGGATCGCGTCCCACAGTTTCTGCGTGTAGCCGACCTTCGTGGCCTGCTGTGGTTCACCGGATGCGCCGTTGGCGTCGCCTGGAGCCGGCGGCGCGGGCGCGTCCGCAGGGGGCACGGCATCCGCGGGAGGCGGAGCGTCGGCGGGCGGTGCCGGTGGCATGGCGTCGGCGGGAGGCGCCGGCGGCAGAGCGTCCGCGGGTGGTGCTGGCGGCGTCAGGTCTGCGGGCAGTGCGGGCGGCACATTCTCCGGGGGGGCCGGTTGGTCGAAGGAGGCCAGCTGCACCGGCGCGGGCGGGTCGGCGGGCGGCGGAGGCGGGGGAGGAGCGTCTGCCGGCGGTGGGGCCAGTGGTGCCGGGTCGCCGTTGAGCCCCGGCACGTCCAATCCCGCGGGTGTGGGAAGGACTTCGCGCGGGCTGGCACCCGACAGCGGACTACCACACACCGGCCAAGCGCCACGACCCTGCGTCGCCAGCACTCGCTCGGCGACGGCGATCTGCTGATCCCTGGTGGCCAGCTGAGCTGACGGGGCGTACTGGCCGCCGCCATGCGAGGCCCAGGTGCCTGCGTTGAACTGCACGCCCCCGAAATAGCCGTTGCCGGTGTTGATTCCCCAGTTGCCGCCGGACTCGCAACGGGCTACCTGATCCCATTCGCCATCGGTGGCCGCGGCTGCTTGACCAGCCATGGCGATGCTGCCGCCACCGAGTACCGCCCCGGTAAAGGCGATCTTGGCGACGCTGACGCTCGATGTCGTGGGCTTACGGTGACGTCCACTCATTACGCCGAAAATTCCTCTCGTAACACGCCTACGAGGTCAGCTGTCGGGTTCGGGTTCAAGAGGTCACCCGGCCGGCGTCGTCAGGGCGACGACATCGGCTTCACCCCAAGGAGCCGCAAGCGACTCCAGTGATCACGGTGGACCGGTGGGTCCCCCGTCTCCATCCACGAACGGTGTTCCCTCGCCTACTGGATGGAGCTCGGCGCGATAGGAAAGGGAGGAACGCCACCGGTTTAGCTTGGCGAGCCTCCGGCGACGCTAGCGGGTTCTGTTGACCGCGTCACTTCTTACGAAATGCGGCGTTTCCCCCACGGACATCTTCGAAAGCCGCAGGAACACGGGGGATTTGCGCAGGTCACTACGACCCGATATCGGGCCGTGTCCGCGCCGTTATCATTCCGTTACGTGAGCTATCTCACAAAATCAACCGCCAGCGAAGGGGGGTAACACGTCAATCGTGTTACCCGAGCGCAACGCTTTGGTTTCGTCGCGAACCGCGATCCCGTCGCAGAGATAGGAGCAACGGCTCAATACAGTTGCGAGTCGGGTACCCGGAACGGAGAGTCTTTCAACCAACTCGGCCACCGTGGTGCCCGGGCGCAGTACCACCATTTCCGATTCGGCCTCGGCGGCCGCGCGCGCGGCCGCGAAGTAGCGGATCGTCACCTGGATGCCGTCCGTGTCGACGGGAAGCTCAGCCACCGATGGCGCTCATCGGGCGGTCGGGCTGGATGAAGTTCGGATCGTTGATCCCGTGGCCGGCCGGTTTGCCCCACATCGCGGTGCGCCACGCCGCCTCGATCGCGTCGTCGGTCGCACCGCCGCGCAGTAGGCCGCGCAGGTCGGTCTCGTCAGCGGAGAATAGGCAGCTGCGGATCTGGCCGTCGGCCGTCAGTCGGGTGCGGTCGCACGACGAGCAGAAGGCGTGCGACACCGAGGCAATGACGCCGAACTTTCCGGCCGGCGTGTTTGGACCCGTGTCGGCCAACCACAGCTCGGCCGGCGCCGAACCCCGCGGTGCCGGATCCGGGCGCAGCCGGAAGTGCGGTCG
>DASYJS010000156.1:0-2236 GCA_035996225.1 Mycobacterium sp.
GGCGTCTCTGTGCGCGGCTCCTCGATGCCGTGCAGGGCAGGTCCGGCACGGGCTACGCCGACTGGCTCAAGGAGCGAGGGGTCGAGGTAACCGTGTCGGTCCAATACGCCGCGCTGGACCCGTTCTGAAGGTATCGCAACGCGATCTGTGACGAGCTGGCCGGCACAGTCGCGGTGCTCGATGCCCTCCACGTCGTCAAGCTCGCGGGCGACTCGCCCACGCCTTCGCAACTTCACCACCCACAGGACCCGGATCCTTGATCGCCGCAGACGGCACCCGCCCCTACCGGCGGCCGTCGACCAGGACTCGATCAGCCGAACGAGCCGACCCAGGCTGATCTACGAAGAGCCCCTTTGGGATGGCAAGGCAGGTGTGATTCGCGCAGGGTGACTGCGTGCCGCACCGCCGCGCGGAATCTTCGAGCCGGACTTGTGGTCTCGCCGCGCCGTGGCCTAAGGAGGAGGAGTGGAGTTTCTGGTCGACATGGTGACGACGGTGCCGGATGGCACATCGGACGATGCGGTCGCTGACATGCGCAGGCGCGAGGCTGCGCGAGCCGCCGAGCTGGCGTCGCAGGGGAATCTCCTTCGCCTGTGGCGGCCGCCGCTGGCGCCCGGCGAGTGGCGCACGTGGGGGCTGTTCCGTGCGGATGACGCCGATGCGCTGGAGGCTGTGCTCGCGTCGATGCCGCTGCGCGTGTGGCGGCAAGACCTCGTTACGCCGTTGTCCGCGCATCCAAGCGATCCGGGTCAGCCGGTCGGCTGAGCCGGAACGGGTCCCACGCCGGGAGCCAAACGCCGTCCGTATCCAGACCGAGCGGGCCGATGGCGCGGGTCAGCACCTCGATGGTGGCCCGTACCGCCGGGCGGGTCTCGCGGCGGCGGGACACCAGGGCCCAGGTCCAGTACGGCGCCGGGTCGACTACCGGTCGGCGAACGAGGTCGGGCGGCACCGGTGAGGTCTGGCCTTTGGGTGAGTTGATGACCGGGCGACGCAGCCGGCGGACATGGTCGAAGAAGGCGGGGCCGGTGATGCCGCCGTCGTCGATATGAACCATGCGGGCCGCGGTGTCGTTCGCGAACTCCTCCGCGTAGCGGTTCCAGGACGCCCAGGTGGCGGCATCGGCATCCAGCAGTACCAGGGTGTCCTTGGCCTGGACCGGCGATGTGTCGGCTCCGGTGGAGAGGGCGTAGAGCGGGTCTGCGCCGATCAGCCGTGCGTCGAGGTCGTGGGTGGCCAGGTCGTCGCGTTGCACCCAGCAGATCGCGAGGTCGATGCTGCCGTCGGCTACCCGGCTGGCCTGAGCGTGGGAGGGCAAGACCCACGCGTCGACGTGCAGCTGTGCGACGCCCGAAGCCCGGGTGGCTAGGTCGGCGGGCCGCCAGTTGACGACGCCGAGCCGGACCGGTTCGGTGGTGGCCAGGCCGGCCGCCGACCGGCGTAGATCGTCGGCCTGATCGAGTAGCGCGCGGGTCCGGGGCAGCAGCGCCTGCCCGGAGGCGGTCAAGGTGACCGAGCGGCGGTCGCGGTCGAAGAGGCGTACGCCCAGGTCCCGTTCTAAGGCCTTGATCTGTTGGGAGAGCGACGGCCCGGCGATGCGAAGGCGGAGCGCAGCGCGGCCGAAGTTCAGCTCCTCGGCCACCGCGACGAAGTAACGCAGCTGGCGTAACTCCATCCGCACAGCGTAAAGGGTAGGAGGCTGTGCCTCGCAGCACTGAGGAAGCCGGTCGTGGCACACGCCGACCGGCCGACTCATGATTCACGCATGAGCACCACGCAGCAGAAAGCCCGGCAGAAGTACGCGTCCTAGGCGGCCCGAGCCACGATCAACGAGATCGTCGGGGCTGAGTCTGCTGACCGGTCCGCTATTCGCTGACCGCGAGAATCAGCCGGCCTCTGAACCCACCGATTCCTACTGGCACCGTCACGCGCCGTGCGGCTGCCCACGCCCAGAAAAGAGATAAGCCAATGAGTAAGCAGAAAATCGCCGCGATTACCGGCGCGTCAAGAGGTATCGGCGCTGGGCTGGTGATCGCCTACCGCAAGCTCGGCTACGCGGTCGTCGCGAACGCCCGCTCGATCACACCGTCGGACGATCCGATGGTGTTGACCGTTGCTGGCGACATCGCCGCTCCGGGCGTCGGCACACGCGTCATCGAGGAGGGTCTGGGCGCCTTCGGCCGCATCGACACGTTGATCAATAATGCCGGTGTGTTCGTGGCCAAACCGTTCATCG
>DASYJS010000157.1:0-8387 GCA_035996225.1 Mycobacterium sp.
CGGACGCCGCTGGCGACTTTGCCGATCAGGCACCTGCGCCGCCGTCATCGAGCCGGGGCTGCGGGCCGCTGGGGCTGTGGCCGGGGCTCTCCCGGCCTGGCGCTCGGCGTGGACGCTGGCCAGCTGTCGCGCGCGTGGCCAACACGCCGGCGGGTCCGATGACCGCGGCGGCGGCATTGGCCACAGGCCAATCGACAAGAAGGTCGAGAGCGTCGAGAAGGGCCATCAGGTCGGGCGCGTCACTTCGTGGCGATGTAGTAGTTATTGATCGGGTCCGACTCGATCTCTTGCACCCGCACGTCGGCAAACCCTGCGTCGACAAGCATCGAGGTGGCCAGCTGACGTCCCCATACCGCGCCCAGCCCGACGCCGTCGAACGCCAGCGACACCGTCATGCAGTGCATCAGCGAGGTCGTGTAGAGGTACGTGCTCATCGGGGCGTCGACGTTGTCTTCGAGTCGGCTCGACGCCTTGATGTCGGCCATCAACAAGACACCGCCGGGCCGCAGCGCGCGATGCATGTTTTCCAGCACCCGGGCCGGTTGGGCCTGATCGTGGATGGCGTCGAACACGGTGATCACGTCGTAGCTGTCGGCCTTGTCCAACTCGGTCAGGTTGTGGCTCTCGAAGGTCGCGTTCGTCAGGCCGAGGCGTTCCGCCTCCTGCACGCCCGTGGCGATGGCCTCGGCGGAGAAGTCGATGCCGGTGAACCGGCTCGCCGGGAAGGCCCCCGCCATCACGTTGATCGCATGACCGCTGCCGCAGCCGACATCGGCCAGGTCCACTCCCGACCGCAGGCGTTCGGGAAGGCCGTCGACCAATGGCAGCACGACGTCGACGAGCGCGGCGTCGAACACCGCGCCACTCTCCTCGGCCATCAGTTTGTGGAAGCGCGGAAATTCGCTGTAGGGCAACCCGCCGCCGGCTCGGAAGCAGCCGATGATTTTCTGCTCGACCTCGCCGAGCAACGGAACGAACTGGGCCACCACCGCGAGGTTGTCGGGACCGGCCGCACGGGTCAGCACGGCCGCGCGGTGGGCGGGCAACGAATAGGTTCGGGAGTCGGCGTCGTAGTCGACGATGTGTCCGGTGGTCATGCCGCCCAGCCACTCCCGGACGTAACGCTCGTTGAGGTCCGCGGCCTCGGCGAGCTGCGCGCTGCTGGCCGGCCCGAGTTCGGCCATCGTGTCCAGCAGACCGGTCTGGTGCCCGATGCTCACCAGGATCACCAGGCTGGCGCCGTCGAAGGTCGCGACCATTCGTTCGGCGAATTGTTCGGCAGTCTCCAAAGCCGTCACGCCCACGGACGCTACACGCAGGCCCGTGGGTGGACGGCCCCGCAAGAGATGTATGGCGGCGAACAGTAAGTTGGAGTCCATGAGTCAGACAGTGCGCGGAGTGATTTCACGCAAGAAGGGCCAACCGGTCGAACTGGTGGACATCGTCGTGCCGGATCCCGGGCCCGGAGAGGCCCTGGTCGATGTCATCGCCTGCGGGGTGTGCCATACCGACCTGACTTACCGCGATGGCGGGATCAACGACGAGTACCCGTTCCTGCTCGGCCACGAGGCCGCCGGCACCGTCGAAGCGGTCGGGCCGGGCGTCACCGCGGTCGAGCCGGGCGACTTCGTGATCCTCATCTGGCGCGCGGTCTGCGGGCAATGCCGGGCATGCAAACGCGGCAAGCCGAGCTACTGTTTCGACACGTTCAATGCCACACAGAAAATGACGCTGACCGACGGCACCGAACTCACACCCGCGCTGGGCATTGGGGCGTTCGCTGACAAGACGCTGGTCGCCGCCGGCCAATGCACCAAGGTCAACCCCGAGGCCGACCCCGCGGTCGCCGGATTGCTGGGCTGCGGCGTGATGGCCGGGATCGGCGCCGCGATCAACACCGGCGCCATCGACCGTAACGACACGGTCGCGGTGATCGGCTGCGGCGGCGTCGGGGATGCCGCGATCGCGGGGGCCGCGCTGGTCGGCGCCAAGCAGATCATCGCCGTCGACACCGACAACGCCAAACTGGACTGGGCCCGCAAGTTCGGTGCCACCCACACCCTCAACGCCCGCGAGTTCGACGTCGTCGAGACCATCCAGGACCTCACCGGCGGCGTCGGCGTCGACGTGGTGATCGACGCGGTCGGCCGCCCGGAAACATGGAAGCAGGCCTTCTACGCCCGCGATCTGGCGGGAACCGTGGTGCTGGTGGGTGTGCCGACACCCGATATGCGCCTGGACATGCCGCTGGTCGACTTCTTCTCCCGCGGCGGGTCGCTGAAGTCGTCGTGGTACGGCGACTGCCTGCCCGAACGCGACTTCCCCACCCTGATCGATCTCTATCTGCAGGGCCGGCTTCCGCTGGAGCTGTTTGTCTCGGAACGAATTGGGTTAGACGCCATCGAGGAGGCGTTCGACAAGATGCATGACGGTAAGGTGCTGCGCTCGGTGGTGGTGCTGTAGTGGTTGACATCGATCGCGTGGTGACCCACGGGACCTTCGAACTCGACGGTGGCAGTTGGGAAGTCGACAACAACATCTGGCTCATTGGCGACAATTCCAATGTCGTGGTTTTCGACGCCGCTCACGACGCGGCACCGATCATCGAGGCTGTGGGGGGTCGCCACGTGGTGGCGGTGGTGTGTACGCACGGCCACAACGACCACGTCACCGTGGCGCCCGAACTCGGCAAGACACTCGACGCACCGGTACTGCTGCACCCCGCAGACGAGGTTTTGTGGCGAATGACCCACCCGGACAAGGAGTTTCGCGCCATATCTGATGGGGAGAAGTTGAAAGTCGCCGGCACCGAGTTAACCGCGCTGCATACCCCCGGCCACTCCCCCGGTTCCGTGTGCTGGTATGTGCATGACCTCGGTGTCGTGTTCAGCGGCGACACCCTGTTCTCCGGCGGCCCGGGCGCTACCGGACGGTCGTACTCAGATTTCCCGACGATTCTGCACTCGATCTCCGAACGGCTCGGCAAGCTGGCCGACGAGACCGTCGTGCACACGGGCCACGGGGACAGCACCGTCATCGGCGACGAGCTCGTCCACTACGAGGAGTGGGTCGCGCGGGGTCACTGACCCGCCCGGTCCGCGAATGTAACGCCACTGCGAAATTCGGCGATCATATTCGCAGCCCCGTTACGCTCGCGGCCGCAGCTGATGCCGCAAGTCAGTGTCCTTCGAGGATCCGCTGCTTCTCGGTCTGAAACTCCTGCTCGGTCAACGCGCCGGAATCCCGCAGCGCCGCCAGCGTTTTGAGCCGCTCGAGCCGGACGCCCTCGTCGGTGGGTTCGTGCGCCGTGACGGGCGGGGTGTAGGGCGAAGGCACCGGCACGACCGGCACCACGGTGGGCCCCAATGCGTGAGCCGCCTGCACCACCGCCGCTGCCGCCTTGCGCCGGGTGCGGGCCAGCCACCACCCCGAGATGATCGAATCGACTAGGCCCACAACGAACATCGCCACGAACAACCACACCAGAAAGCCGTGGGAACTCGAGTGGCCGAAGGCCAGTCGAGGCGCGATGAATCCGTTGACCTGCCCGTCTGTCGTGACGTTGTACGTTCCCGCGGTGGGGACATGAGCCACCCACACCCGCACATGCGCATCATTGTTGACTGTTGTTGTGCTGCCGATGCTTTCGCGCATCGTGGGCTGCGCCAGTCCGTCGGGCGGGGTGATCGTGACCCCGAGCGGCGGCACCGGCAGACCGCCGCCGTCGGGACCGCTGATCACGACGGTGTGCAAGCTGACGGTGACTTCACCGGCGGGCAAGTACAGGCTGCCCGACCCGGGGATCGGTACCTCGCCGTAGGCGTTGTACTTGTCCAGGAAAAAGGTGTTGAGCACCAACGCGAAGATGAAACCGCCGACCGACACGATCATCATCACGACGGCCGCGGCCAGCGAAATCTTCGCAAGCCGTCTGCTGCTCATCCACGCAGTGTGTCACTGGGAGCCACCTCCGTGCCAGCACGCAATCTGCCGTGGGGGTTCGCTGACGGCGACACAAAGAGCACACTAGGACGAGGTTCATACCGAAGAAGGAGTGATACCCATGGCCAACGATCTCGTCGCCACCGTGCCAGACCTGTCCGGGAAGCTGGCGATCGTCACCGGAGCCAACAGCGGTCTGGGTTTCGGTCTGGCCAGGCGGCTCTCCGCGGCCGGCGCCGATGTGGTCATGGCGATCCGCAATCGGGCCAAGGGCGAGGCGGCGATCGAAGAGATCCGCACCAGCGTGCCCGACGCGAAGCTGACCATCAAATCCCTCGACCTGTCGTCGCTGGCCTCTGTCGCCGCGCTGGGTGAACAACTCAACGCCGAGGGCCGCCCGATCGACATTCTGATCAACAACGCCGGAGTCATGACGCCACCGGAACGCGACACCACCGCCGACGGCTTCGAATTGCAGTTCGGCAGTAACCATCTCGGGCACTTCGCGCTGACCGCGCATCTGCTGCCGCTGTTACGCGCCGCGCAGCGTGCCCGCGTCGTCTCGCTGAGCAGCCTCGCGGCCAGCCAAAGGGCCAAGATCCACTTCGACGACCTGCAGTTCGAGAAGTCCTATGCGCCGATGTCGGCCTACGGCCAGTCGAAGCTGGCGGTGTTGATGTTCGCCCGCGAGTTGGACAAACGCAGCCGCGCCGGTGGTTGGGGCATTGTCTCCAATGCGGCACACCCCGGCCTGACCAAGACCAACCTGCAGGTCAGCGGTCCTTCATACGGCCGCGAAAAGCCGGCGCTGATGGAGCGGTTGTACAAGGCGTCGTGGCGTTTCACGCCGTTCCTGTGGCAGGACATCAACGAAGGCATCCTGCCCGCTCTCTATGCGGCCGCTACGCCGCAGGCCGAGGGCGGCGAGTTCTATGGACCACGCGGATTCATGGAGCTCGCCGGCGGCGGTGTCAAAGTAGCCAGCACCCCCCAGCGTGCCCGCAACGACGATGACTGCCGGCGGCTGTGGGAGATCTCCGAAAAGCTCACCGGTATCAGCTATCCGGGACCCAACTAGCAACTGGCACAGAACTTTCCCCGTCTCACCCTGCTCGTGACCGCTGGTCAGGCGTAAAAGATTGCGGTAACGAGAGTTTCGACACAGCGCGGCAGCGGGTAACCGACACCAAGCCGCAGTCGAAGCTGCAACTTCCAAGGGGGAAGCTAAATGAGCGTGCAGGACGACAAAACAGCTGGTCAAGAAGACGATACAGCTGGTCGAGAAGACGATAAGGCTCACGAAGAAGGCGATAAAGCTCGTGCAGACGGCGATCAGCAACTAACGGAGAAGCCAGAGCCGGACGAGGACGCCAAAGGAAAAGCCGCCGAAATGATGACGGCCTACGAGGACAAGCCCACGTTGGTGCTGCCTGGTTCCGGTGGGGCTGTCTCGGGCACGGCGATCGGCGCTTGGCTGGACGACGACGGCAATCCGAAGCACAGCGAAGACTCCGACCGCGACGACGAAGACAAGCAGGAGCAAGTCGACAAAGACAAGACCCTGAACGACGAACTCCGGAAACTCGCGAGCGAGGAAAACAAGGGCGAAAAGCGCGGACCCGGCGGCAAATAACCCTTACGGGCCACCAAAACCGGGAATAGGCAAGCTGATTCCAGGGATACGCGGGATAGGTGGAATCCCCGGGATCGGTGGAATTGCCGGGCCGCGAGGTGCGGGAGCTGGTATTTGGGGCACCGGCGGCGGAGCCGGAGCCTCAACCGCGGGCGGCGGGGGTGCCGCCGGGACCGGAGTATCCACGGCCGCCGGCGGAGGCGCATCTACCGGCGCGGGAGCGGGAGCAGCGGGAGCGTCAGCCGGTTGCGGCGGCGGAGCGGCCGGAGTCTCGGCCTGGCCCGTGATCGGCGCCTGGCTCGGCGGTGCGGGTTGCGGAGTTCCGCCATTGGCAGGGGGCGCGGAAGCCGGAGTCGTGTTCACGCCCGGCGCCGGCGCCGGCTTGCCGTCGGAGAAGCCGATCGCCAATGCGATGCCCACCAGCAGCACCGCTACCGCCGTGCCGATGATGAACAGGGCCGGCAGCCGATACCAGGGAATGACCGGTTCCTTTTTCTCCCGACGAGGCTGCACCGGCTGTTGGAAATTCAATGCGGGGCGCGCCGACGTATAGCCTGACCCACCGCCATGATTGGGGGCCTGCCCGGCGCCGACGGGCATCGCGCGCGAATGGTCGTCGGTCTCCGACCAGGCCAGCGCGGGCATCAGGCTCGATACCGGCTCCGAGGGCGGCGCCTGGGTCAGCACCGACTGTCGCTCCTCTACCGCCACCGGCGCTACCGCCGCCGCCATTGTCGCCGCTCCGAGCGCGGCCGGGGTCAGCAGGGTCGCGCTGGTCTCCCCCGGCCCGCGCGTCGCACGCAACGCCCCGCCGATGGCCGGGGCCAGGTACGGGCGCGGCGTCGTCACGACCGGAACGCGCAGATGACCGGACAGCATCGTTGTGACCGCCGGGATGCTTGCGCCACCGCCGACCGAAACCACCGCGACCAGGTCACGAATCCCGTTGCGCGCCAACGTTTCATCCAGCACGGACACGAATTTGGCCAGCGACGTGCGGATCGCGTCATCAAGTTCGTTCCTGGTGATCCGGATTTCGCCGGGTATCCCCGGCAACTCCTCGGCGAGCGTGGCAACCGTGCTCGACGAGAGCTGCTCCTTGGCGTTTCGGCATCCGGTCCGCAGCCGGCTCAGCGGTCCGATCGCCGAGGTGCCGGACGGATCAAATGAATCGGCGCTGGGCAGGTTGGCCAGGACCGTCGTCAATAGCGCCTGGTCGATCAGGTCGCCGGAGAAGTCGTGGTGCCGCACGGTAGCGGCGAGCGGCTGATAGTCACCCGCGGCGTCCATCAGCGTGATGCTGGTGCCGCTGCCGCCGAAGTCGCACACCGCCACGGTCCCACGCGCCGGTATGCCGGGGTTGGCCCGCACGGCGAACAGTGTCGCGGCCGCATCCGGGATCAACGTCAGCGGCGGGACGCGATTCGACCATTCGGGCACCCGGCTCAGCGCGGAACCCAGGGCATCGACCGCGTTCGATGCCCAGTGCGCGGGGTGGGTCACCGCGACGTTTTCCGGCAACGTGCCCCCGTTGGTGGCGGCGTAGGCCAGTGCGCGCAACCCGTCGGCGGCCAATACCTCGCTGCGGTGCACGGAGCCGTCGGCCGCCACAATTCCGATCGGATCGCCGACGCGGTCCACGAAGTCGGTGATCACCAGGCCCGGCTGGTCCAACCGGGGGTTCTCGGACGGCACCCCGATCTCGGGTACGCGCTCGCGATAGAGCGTCATCACGGGCTTACGAGTGATGGCGTGGTCGGCGGTGATCGCGGCGAAGTTGGTCGCGCCAATCGCGAGCCCCAGCGCGGGCGTAGCTCCGTCTGACATGGTCCAATCCCCGTTATCGAGCGGAATGCCCCCGCACCCGCTAAACGCCTATTTTGTCGGTCATACCTATAGCCAATCTCTGCGCTAGCTATGCGCCAGCTGTATAACGAATCGGCGACATTGTCTGCGCTGGTTATCGTATGTTGCCGGCCCCGGCGATCAGCGGAAGATCGAGCGGCGTGACCCAGCCGGGTGGCAAATCGTTGACCGCCGGCACGGCATTCAATGCCCGCAACCCGGTCGCCAGGCATCCGGCCGCGGCCGCGTCCCGGCCGGAGCCGTCGGTGAACCGGAACGCGGTCTCCTGGAAGATGCTCGGGGTTCCTTCGATGTCGACCCGGTAGACGTCGTTGTCGTGGCCCGACGGCCAGTCGGGGGCGGCGTCGAGCCCGATGCGGTTGACGTGCTCGAGCTGGATCCGCGTTTCGCCCTGGTAGATCCCGTTGATGGTGAACCGGACGGCGGCAACATGCCCGGGTTTGATGACGCCCCTGGCGGAGTTGCGCTCGGTGGGCGTCACCCATTTGTCCCAGGTGGTGGTGATCTCGTCGAGCATGATCCCGGCGGCATGCGCGATCATCGGGACGGTGGCCCCCCATGCGAAGATCAGCATGTCGCGGTCTTCGAGCATCGGCTTGAATTCGGGCTCGCGGCCAATGCCCATCTCGAATTCGTAGTCGCCTTCGTAATTGGTGTAGTCGAGCAGCTCGGATGCCCGGACGCTCCGCACCTCGGAACACAGCCCCATCAGCGTCATCGGGAAGAGGTCGTTGGCGAACCCGGGGTCGATGCCGGTCGTGAAGCACGACGACTCGCCCAGCTCGCAGGCTTCGGTGATGGGCTCGATCCAGTTCGGCGGGTTCAGGTGCATCGTCGGCCACACCCACGGCGTCATCGCCGTCGAGCACACGTCGATGCCGGCCCGCAGAAAGCGGGTGATCAGCGAGATGTTCTCTTTGGCGTGCATCGCCGTCGGGCCGTAGTG
>DASYJS010000158.1:0-3008 GCA_035996225.1 Mycobacterium sp.
TATCCGTGCCTGTTAGATGCCTGGGCCTACAGCGTCGCCGGTGCCGCGCAGCATCGAGCCGCAGCCGAGCCAGATGATCAGTGAGCCCACCGAGAGGCCCCCAAGCATCGCGAAAGCTGCTGAAAATCCGAATGTTTGGGCCGCAAACCCACCAAGCAAGGGACTGAGCGCGCCACCAAGCCCTTGCGCAGCCATTACCGCGCCCTGGCCGACGTTGATGTGCCCGGTGCCGTCGAGTATGCGGGTTACCAGCCCGGGCACCGCGACCGACAAGATGCCGGCACTGACGCCGTCGAGGACTTGCACCGGTATGACTCCCCAGCTGCTGATGACGTAGCTGGCGATGAGGGCGCGGACCGGCAGCACGGCGAACGCAATCAAGATCGGCAGCCAGTAGCCACGGGCTCCGGCGATTCTCGTGGCTGCCAGCGAGGCGGGGACCATGACCGCCTGGGCGATGACGACGGTGCTGGCCACAGTGATAAACGGGTTGGCGTTCGTGGCCACCACTGCCAGCCCGTAAAGAGGCAGCATCGCCGCGTTGCCCAAGTGAAACAGCGTCACCGCTGCGGCCACCGCCAGCAGCGGCCGGGACCTGAGGAGTACCCGCATCGGCTTGACCCGAGGCTGATCCGGGGCACGCGCCTCCCCGCGCGCAAGGTGGTGATTAATGTGACCGGCCGGGATCGCCAGCACGGCGACAATCGTGACCACCCCAAACCCGGCCGCCAGCCAAAACACCGTGGCATAGCCGAAGTGCCAACCCAGCAGGCCGGCGATAGCGGCTCCCGCCATATTGCCGGCGTGGTTGTATGCCTGGTTGCGGCCGTTTTGACGGGTGAATCTTGCTTGGCCGACCAGGCCAAGGTGATGCCGATCAGCGCGGGGGCCATGGTCGCCCCGGAGATGCACATCACCGCCTGGGCTCCGGCGATCACCCAAAACTGCCGTGACGTCAGGATTACCGCCGCGGCCGCCACGGCACCAAGACCGGCGGCGATGGCGCAGCCGCGTTTGTAGGTGGCGGCGTCAACGAGCGCACCTGCAGGCGTGACGGTAAGCATGCCGACGATTGCGCCCAACGTGATGACTGCGCCGATGGCGCCCGTGCTCCAGCCACGGCCCTGCAGTAGCACTCCCAGAAACGGGCCCATGCCGGCCTCCATGTCGGCCATGAAGAAATTCACCGCATAGAGGGCGACTCGGTCACGGGTCGGCACCGTCAGCGCCGACGGGTACTTTTTCGCCATCCCTCGATTGTTCCGGTTGCCCCGATGGTGCGACCGATTTCCGCGGGCTATCCGGCGCCAGCCGAAGAGACCGAGCATGCCTGGGCCCGGGTAGCTGTGTTGGCAGCGCGGCGACGTTGCGAGAAGTACAGCGTGGCAAAGAAAGTGGCCGGCTCATAAGCGGCCTCACCCGTTACGTCCGGCGATGCCGGTGAATCGCCGATATCGAAAAGCCTTGGCCAACAGTGCCAGAGCTCGTCTAAGCCGGCGAGCGCTTTCGTCGAGGGCAAATCACACGCCTGAGGGCAGCTGCCGAGCGAGTCCGCAGTCGCTGAGCTCCAGCTACCTTCCCGGAAGCGGCGTTTCGCGCACCGCCGCGTCACTCAATCGGGGCAGTCGTGCTCACAGGACAAAGCGTGGCCAACAATTTCACCCCACTGGGCGCACGCGTTAACGGCGCAGTATTGGCACAGTAGTGACGGAGCTTGTTCCGGTAGGTGCGGTAAGACTCTCGCCCGCCCGGGCTTCGCCACAGCGAACACATCAACCAAGGGAACACCATGACTTTGATGCGATTTGACCCTTTCCGCGAACTGGACCGCTTAGCCGACCAGGCTTTGGCCGGCGCCCGCACCGCGCGAACGCTGCCGATGGAGGCATTGCGGCGCGGCGACCAGTTCATCGTCTCCATCGACGTCCCGGGCACCGAGCCAAACGATATCGATCTGACCGTCGAACGCAACGTCGTCGAGATCACCACATGTCGGCGACCCATCCGACAAGAGGGCGATGAGGTCATCGTCGACGAACGGCCGCAAGGTGAGTTCCGCAGGCAACTGTTTCTAGGTGACAACCTAGATCCCAACCATCTCAGCGCCGTGTGCGATCGGGGCGTGCTGACCTTGACCATTCCCGTCTCGGAGGCAAGCAAGCCACGCAAGGTCGAGATCGGCAGTTCCAATGAGGGCCGGCAGTCCGTCCCAACGGATTCCGGTCAGCGCGAGTCGATAAACGCCTAGGGCTCGCGATGGTTCAACAGCACACCGCGATGGCCTCGGCGGTCCGGCCGGACGCGCCGGCCCGCCAGGCCATCGCCACCTTCGATAACTATGCCGACGCCGAGCGCGCGGTGGACTACCTCGCCGATCAGCAGTTCCCGGTGAACCGGCTGGCGATTGTCGGCCGAGATCTGGAGTTAGTTGAGCAGGTCACCGGGCACATGAACTATGGCTTGGCGGCGCTGCGCGGCGCAACCTCAGGTGGTCTGGTGGGAGCGCTGATCGGCTGGATTTTCGGTGTCTTCAGTTGGATTCACCCGTTGATTGCCGGGCTGGTGCTCGCGTTCTATGGCCTCATCTTCGGTGCCGTGGTGGGAGCGTTGATCGGCATGCTCCTGTACGCGATGCAACGCGGTCGACGCGATTTCGCGACGGTCACCACACTTCAGCCGAGACATTACGACATCGTCGCCGACGTAGGGGTCGCCCAGCGCGCCCTGCAACTCCTCAAAGACGCAACCGAAGGGACTAGGACATGGCCACCGCAGTAGGAATCGACCTCGGGACGACGAATTCCGTCATCGCCGCGTGGCAGGACAACTGAAACTGGTCAAAATCGACGGGGACAAGTCACCGGCAACCTCGCAGCGCTTCACCGTTCGCGCGGTACCCACCTTGCTGCTCATGCACCACGGTGATGTTTTGGCTCGGTGATTTGGCGCTGACTCCCTTGCGGCACTGCGAAATTGGCTCGACAAATCACTCGGGGAACAAACCACTA
>DASYJS010000159.1:0-3815 GCA_035996225.1 Mycobacterium sp.
CATTGACAGCTTCGAGGTAGGCGGCGACCAGTTGGTCTTAGGAGACGTTTCGTGCTCCGGGGTCGTTGACGTCCGGCGAGATCGACGCGGTTCGCGTCGTCGGCCCGATGGCGCCGGCGACGTAGCGGGGCTTCTCCGGGGTGCTGAACTCGTCGCAGACCTTGCGGGCCAGGGCAGCACCGGCGTAGTTCAGCTCGTAGCCCAGCTCGTGCATGTCGTAGTCCGACAGCGAAACCGCGTTCGAGTTGAACGTATTGGTCTCCAGGATGTCGGCGCCCGCCTCGAGGTACTCGCGGTGGATCCCCTCGATGATCTGCGGCTGCGTCAGCGTGAGCAGGTCGTTGTTGCCCTGGAGAGCGGTCGGCCACTCCATGAACCGGTCGCCGCGGTAGCCGGCCTCGTCCGGCCGGTCCCGCTGGATCGCCGTGCCCATCGCGCCGTCGATCACCATGATCCGCTGGCCGAGAGTAGCCGTCAGTTCGTCGCTGCAGTCGGGGCGGATGTTCGGCTCCAAGGCGTTCACGTACGTTCCTTCCGTAACGGAAGGCGTCCTTGGCTCTGCCGAGCGTGGCGGATACCGGCAGGGATCCGGATCCGTTGCAACGCCTCTCGACCAGAAAAGCCTACGTCGTCACCCGACGTGTGGACGCCCGGCCGAACCCCGCTTGGCGATTGCGGTGCCCTTGAGCGCCAGCTCGCGGATCTTGTCGGCAATGTCGTAGTCACCCAGGTCAACCAGATTGCAGCCGAACGTCTTTCGTCTCGACCGCATCGACGCCGGTTGTTGAAGTCGTCCAGGGCGAGGTCCGCGGCCTGCAACTGAATGCCCACCGCGGCGTCGCCAACCAACACACGCCGCGCCAAAGTGTCGAGGTTGTCCGTGTCGTAGTCGTGTTCGCTAGCAGCAGCCACGCCACAAGGATAGTCGTCCTATGCAAATGCCCTGGTGTGCTGGCTCGCCGGGCTCCCCGCCGCGCGGCTGGGGGTCGCCGCCGGGCGGGCAGGCCTTAGGCTGATTCTGTGACTCCGCCCGATCGTGGCCCGCAGGCCTCTGCGCTGCCCGAACTCCACAACACAATCGTCGTGGCGGCGTTTGAGGGGTGGAATGACGCCGGTGACGCGGCCAGCGATGCGCTGGAGCACCTGGATGCCATCTGGGAAGCCCATCCGATCGTGGAGATCGACGACGAGGCGTACTACGACTACCAGGTGAACCGTCCGGTCATCCGCCAAGTCGACGGGGTTACCCGCGAACTGGTGTGGCCGGCGATGCGGATCACCCACTGCCGGCCACCCGGCAGCGACCGCGACATCGTGTTGATGCACGGGGTGGAGCCGAACATGCGCTGGCGCACGTTTTGCGCCGAATTGGTGGCCATCGCCGACAAGCTCAACGTCGACACGGTCGTTATCCTCGGTGCGCTGCTGGCCGACACCCCACACACGCGGCCGGTGCCGGTGTCGGGCGCGGCCTATTCCCCCGAGTCGGCGGAACGCTTCGGTCTGCAGGAGACGCGCTACGAGGGACCGACCGGGATCGCCGGGGTATTCCAGGATGCCTGTGTGGGCGCCGGGATCCCGGCGGTGACGTTCTGGGCCGCGGTGCCGCACTACGTGTCGCACCCGCCGAACCCGAAGGCAACGGTGGCGCTGCTGCGTCGCGTCGAAGACGTGCTCGACATCGAGGTTCCGCTGGCCGATTTACCCGCCCAGGCCGAGGAGTGGGAGCAGGCGGTCACCGAGATGGCCACCGAGGACGAGGACCTGGCCGAATACGTGGTGTCGTTGGAACAACGCGGCGACGCCGAGGTCGACGTGAACGAAGCCCTGGGCAAGATCGACGGCGACGCGCTGGCCGCCGAGTTCGAAAGATATCTGCGCCGCCGCCGCCCGGGATTCGGGCGCTGACCGAGCAGCTGTCCTGTTGCCGTCCGGGGCCGACTACGAAAAGATCGCTGGCAAACCAACCGGATTAACAGCCCCCGATCTTGGCGATTCGGGGCAACCCCGCGGGTTGGGCGAACACCGACGATTGGACCCCCATGACCGCCCTGCCTGAAACGCCTGAACCCGATCCGCGCACGTCGGAACCTTTCAACGAGGAAGCCGGCTATCACAAGGGACTCAAACCCCGGCAGCTTCAGATGATCGCGATCGGTGGCGCGATCGGAACCGGTCTGTTCCTCGGCGCCGGCGCTCGGCTGGTCAAGGCCGGGCCCGGGCTGTTCCTGGTGTATGCCGTGTGCGGCATCTTCGTCTTCCTGATACTGCGCGCGTTGGGCGAGTTGGTACTGCACCGCCCGTCGTCGGGCTCGTTCGTGTCGTACGCGCGCGAATTCTTCGGCGAGAAGGCCGCCTTCGTCGTGGGCTGGATGTATTTCCTGAACTGGGCGATGACCTCGATCGTCGACACCACCGCAATCGCCACCTACCTGCACCATTGGACGACTTTCGGGGCGGCCCCACAGTGGCTTCTTGCGCTCATCGCCTTGGTGGTGGTGTTGTCGATGAACTTGATCTCCGTCGCATGGTTCGGCGAGCTCGAGTTCTGGGCGGCGCTGATCAAGGTTTTCGCGCTCATCGCCTTCCTGGTCGTGGGAATTGTGTTCCTGGCCGGGCGATTTCAAATCCAAGGGCACGACACCGGGCCCGGCATATGGGTCGATCATGGCGGTCTGTTCCCGACCGGAGCGATAGCACTGCTGGTGACTTCCTCCGGAGTGGTATTCGCTTACGCCGGAGTCGAATTGGTGGGTATTGCCGCCGGCGAGACCGCCGAGCCGGAGAAGATCATGCCGCGCGCGATCAATTCCGTGATCGCGCGCATCGCAGTGTTCTATGTCGGATCGGTCGCGCTACTGGCGCTGCTGCTGCCCTATACCGCCTACAAAGCCGGTGAGAGCCCGTTCGTCACGTTCTTCTCCAAGATCGGCTTCCACGGCGCAGGCGACATGATGAACATCGTCGTCATCACCGCCGCGCTGTCGAGCCTGAACGCGGGACTCTATTCGACCGGCCGCGTCATGCACTCGCTGGCGATGAGCGGCAGCGGGCCCAAGTTCGCCACGCGGATGACCAAACGTGGCGTGCCCTACGGCGGAATCGCGATGACCGCCGTCATCTGCCTCGGCGGTATCGCGCTCAACGCCTTCAACCCCGGTGAAGCCTTCGAAATCGTGCTCAGCGACGCCGCTTTGGGCATCGTCGCGTCCTGGGCCACGATCGTGTTGTGTCAGCTTCGGCTTTACAAGCTGACACAAGCCGGGACGATGCAACGCCAACGATTCCGCATGCCGTTCACCCCGTACAGCGGCTACGTCACCTTGGTGTTCTTGGGCTGCATTGTGGTGCTGATGGCGTTCGATAGACCGATCGGCACGTACACCGTCGCATCGCTGGTGGTCATCGTGCCGGCGCTGTTCGGGGGTTGGTTCCTGGTGCGCAACCGGGTGGCGACCACGCGCGCCGGCTAGGCCTGGTCCAGCTCCTGGTTGTAGGCGCTGGTGGAGCGGCCAAGCGCAGCGACCTCGGCGTCCATCTGGGGCATCAGCTCCGCGCTGGCGCGGCGAACCGAAAATTCACCGACGGAGGTGGACAACACGGGCTTGAGCCAGCGGAACGCGGCCACCCAGCGCGGACAGTAAACCCGGCCCTTACGGCCCTCGATGCCCTTGACAAAGGCCGTCGCGCAGCTGTCCACCGAGGTGGTCTTGTTCAACGGCCACGGCAGCCTCTTCAGCAGGTCGCCGAACGCGGGCAGGTCGGACTCGGTGTCACGGACCAGAGCGGTGTCGATCCAGGACATGTGCGCCACG
>DASYJS010000160.1:0-16748 GCA_035996225.1 Mycobacterium sp.
TCACCGACGCCATCCAACAGCGTCGGCGAAGCCCCGGCTCTGACATGTTGTCGAAAGTGATGACCGGCGACGGCGACTTCACCGATCTCGAGCTGCTGGGCATGAGCCATCTGTTGATCCTGGCCGGCCTGGACACCGTGACCGCGGCGATCGGGTTCTCGCTATTCGAATTGGCACGCAGGCCCGAACTGCGTACAAAACTTCGCGACAATCCCAGGGACACCAGGGTTTTCATCGAGGAGATCGTCCGGCTGGAGCCGTCGGCGCCGGTAGCCCCCCGGGTGACCACCGAATACGTCGAAGTCGGCGGCATGACACTGCCCCCGGGCTCTCAGGTGCGGTTGTGCATGGCCGCGATCAACCGTGACGGTAGCGACAAGGTGTCCACCGATGATTTGGTTCTGGACGGAAAGGTACATCGGCACTGGGGATTTGGCGGCGGCCCGCATCGCTGCCTGGGTTCTCATCTGGCACGCATCGAGCTGACCGTGATCGTCGGAGAATGGCTCAAGCAAATCCCCGACTTCGAACTAGCCCCGGACTACGCCCCGGAGATTAGCTTCCCGTCAAAGACGTTCGCGCTCAAGGAATTACCGCTGAGCTGGAGTTGATCGCGGGGATACCGGATCAACTCCAGCTCAGCGGCTGCTGTCTTACTTGCGCACGTCGGTTGCGGCCACCTGCACGAACACGCCGGTATCTTCGGCCATCAGCAGACCTCGACCGCGGGGCAGCGGGCCGCCCTTCATCTTGCCGCGGATGAAGCCCTCGTCGGGGTCGGCGTCCATCACCAGCAATGGTGCATTCGCCTGAGCCAGTGCCCGTAGAATCGGGTCGCTGCCCGCCGAAGACCAACCGCCGAACGTGCGGGTGACGAGGACGTGCAAGCCGACGTCGGCGGCGCGGGTCACCCACGGAGCAATCTGGTGCAGCGGCGAATCGAAGCCGGGCGGCAGCTGCTGGATGTCGTCGACGATCAGGAAGATCTCCGGACCGCTCCACCACGACCGCGACAGCAGCTCTTCCGCGGAGAGGCCGGGCGGAGGTTGGCGAGCGGCCAGAACTGCGGCCAACTCACCCACCAGCGCCTGTACACCGTCGAGGTTGTAGGCGAACTTCTCCACATACTCGGTGCCCAGGGCGGTCAGCAGCTGACGGCGCGGGTCGACCAGCCATACCTGTGCCGAGGGCTGCCCCGCCGACGGCGTCGGTGCGCTGGTGGATCCGGGGGCATACAGCCGACCGATCTCGGACATGATCGTGGCCAGCGTCGTGGTACGCCCGCACTCGCGTCGGCCCGTCACCATCAAGTGCGCGTTCTCGGCGAAGTTCAGGTAGACCGGCGCCAAGTCCAATTCTGAAATGGCCCAGGCGATTCCACCTACACCAACGCCTTGGCGATGGTCTCGGGCGGACAGCTCCCGCACTTGCTCAACGCCGAACCGGGCCGGCAGACGGCGCACCGGAGGCGCTTGGCCGCTAGCGAGCCGACTGACGGCCGCAACCACACTGTCGGACTCGTAGATGTTGTCCGGGGTGTTGGCCAGCGCGGGCCGGGCCACCAACGTGTGCAGGCCCGCCTGCGGGTCGCTGTCGAGTCGGACGTAGTTAACGGCGACCATGCCACGCCCGGGCTTGACCGGGACATCCTTGGCAAAGCGGGACCGCACCAGCTTGGCGTCTTCGACCGCGGCCAGGCGCAACTCGATCCGGGACCCGAACCCACTACGCACCGGCGGCCGCAGTTCAGATTCACGATCGGCGGTGACAACCACGTGCACCCCGAACGAGGGGCCCTGGTTGATGATCACGTTCACCTGCTCGATCAGCACCTCGTTTTCCTCGGCCAGCGCCCGGTAGTTGTCGATCACCAGATAGACATCGCCGAAACCGTCGTTGGGCACTGGGCCGGCCTCGCCACCGAACTTGCGGCGCCGGAACACGTCCATCGAGGCGATTCCGTATTCGAGGAAGCTGCGCTTACGGTCGCGCACCAGCGCCAGCAGTTCGGCTACCGTCCGGCGGACACCGTAAGGGTCCGTCGGACCGGCTACCTCACCCACGTGCGGGAGACGCGCGACCGTGGTCAACGCGGTACCGCTGTAGGCCAGGCAGTAGAACTGGATCTGCTCGGGAGTGTGGGTCAGCGCGGCCGAGCAGATCAACGACTGCAGTGCCGTCGTTTTGCCCGCACCGCCGGCGCCCAGGATCAACACGTTGGCTCCGGGCCCGGAGGTGTCAACCGTCCACGGCGGCTGGTCGTGTTTGAAGGGACGGTCGATGATCCCGATCGGGAACACCAGGTCCCTGGCCGAGCCGTAGTCCTGGTTCCACTGATGGCCGAGGGAACGGTTGACCAACTCGTCGATCGCGACCGGCCGCGTCAGGGGTGGTTGCCACAAGCGGTAGGGCTCGAAATCGATCTTGCGCAGCTGATCGATGATCACCGTGCCGACTTTCGGCGTCCTGATGCTTTCTTCGTCTTCTTCTTCTTCCGCCTCGAGCACCTCACCATTGCCGAGGATGGCTGACGGCTCGATGTCCGGCCCACCGACACTGACCTCAAGCGGGGTGAACGAGTTGGTAAACAGCTGCGGGCGAATGTAATCGATGCTGTGCACCAACGCCGGCGCTACGTCGCCGTCAACGGTGATTCCGCGGGAGAAGTAGTCCCGCCAGAGGAACTCGGCCTGGAACCGGACGATGTCTTCGAGGCTTCTACGAAAGTAGCCCAGACCGGCCTGAGCGGGCAGGTTCACGGCGTTGGGCACACCTGCGGCCTGCGCAGCACCTGCGGTACGCGCTTTCAGCACCAACCGGTAACCCATGTTCTCCATGAGCTTTTCGGCGCGGCTTTCGATGGTCTGCGAGGCCATCATCAGGTGGATCCAGTAGGCGCGGCCCTGCCGGCCGATCGAGTCGAGGACGTCGACCGCGGTCGGCATGATGCGGAACCATTCGTAGAACTCGTCAATAACCACCACGAGCATCGGCAGCGGCGCCATGTCCTGGCCGCGGGCACGCATCCTGGTACGCACGGAGTTGTATTCCTTGGCGTCATCGACACCGGCGTTGTCGCATACCGCCTTGCGGCGGGCGATTTCGCCCCACAGCGCATCCAGGAAGCGCTCCATCAAAGCCTGGTCCTCTTCCAGGTCGGTGATGATCCGCGAGACGTGCGGGACCCCGGCGAAGGGCTTGACCGCTGACCCACCCTTGAGGTCGGCCAAGACGAACTGCAGCTCGTCGGGCGGATGACTGAGCATCAGCGACTCGATCACGGTGCGCACCAGCGTGGACTTACCGGAACCTGTCGTTCCGGACATGACTCCGTGCGGGCCGTCGCCGCCTTCATCCAGCGACTTCATGTCCAAGAACAGCAGCTCGCCGTTGTCGGAGCGATTGCCGAACGGTATCCGCAATCGCGAGCGCCCCATCGTGTCGGTGCGGGCACCCCACAGCGCGTCGAAGTCGATCTGGGAAGGGTCGTCAACCCCGTAATAGGCCAAGATGTCCCGGGCGCCGATGTGGGTGACCCGCTGGCCGATCTCCTCGTAGGCTTCCGCGAGGCGCCAGTGCGCCAGCTTCTGCCCGAACTCCTCGGCCTCTGCGGCGCTGAGCTGGTCGGTCAGTGCGAAGAACCAAGGCTTGTCGTCGATCACCATCCAGGTGTCGCGGTCACGAGGCAGTGCGTCGATCACGCCCTTGTCGTCGAACCGCAACGTCCGCTCCGGGACTGAGGTCCACATCGACGAACCGGTCAGGTCGAAGAACGTCACGCCGTCGACGCCTTCGGAGCTGATCACGTACTCCCATTGGGGATCGATAACGTCGGCGACGATCACCGTGTGTGGTGTCGGCGTCTGGGCCGACGAACTGGCGTGGCGGGGCGTGAACGACCCGCGGCCGGCGAACAACTCGGCTTGCTCGGCGGCGAACTCGCGCACCGAGCTGTAGACCATCCGTGCGCTACCCGCCGCGTCCTGGCGCCGGGAATCACCGAAGTGCGGCAGCCACTTGACCCAATCCCATTCGTCCAGGTCCGAACTGACCACGACCATCTGCACGTGGTCGGGGCCATGGGAGAACGCCAGCTGGCAGACGATCGCTCGCATCAATGCCAGTACCTGCGGGCGCTCTCCGATCAGCGCATACCAGGGCTCCACGAGTAGGGAAACCATCTTGGGCAGGTTGTAGACGACGCTCTGATAGCGACCGAATTCCTGAAGCGCCTTACCAGTCACGGGCTCCAGCTCGATGTCGGTCGGCATGTTCTGGGGCTCACCCCAGGTCACCTCGGGACGCGTCATGCCCACGCCGACCCGGACGACGCCGAAGTTGAGGTCTTTACCGTCGGGTTTGCGTTCCCACATCCGCGAGGACCCCACGGCTGCGGTCAGCGTGTCGGGTGCCGGGTGGTACCACCGGTAATTGGCGTCCATGCTGTCGGCCGACTCGTGGGCGGTCTCGCGCAGCATGTCCAGCATCAACATGAACTGGGCGCGCATCGAGTCGAGCTTCGGGCGGCTCATCTGCTGCTGACCGCCGCCCATCCGGCCGCCGAACATCATCATCGCGACGCCACCGATCATGAAGATCGGGAAGATCGAGCCCGCCCCTCCGAACACGTGCGAACCGCTGGCGAAGGTCATGGCGACCATGCCGATCAGCAGGCCGACCACCAGGACGCCAACCACGACCATCCACCAGGGTTTGCCCTCCGGCGGCGGGATGCTCAGCGGTGTCGGCAGGACGATGTTTTCCGGCTTGATTACCGGAGGCTTTTCCGGTGTTGGCCGCGCAAATCCACGCTTCACTTCGGTACCACCAACTCTGCAGGGGACGTATCCATCGGAAGGGTGTCGTGCTGCACTAACGCATCAGCCTTTGACAACGTCGGACCCTGCGGCAGGAGCCGGAGCGCCACCCACGGCGCCAGGCTCGGTGCGGTTTGCAAACCCAACGCCTCGCGCACGTCGCGGGTGTCGTCCACTCCGAATCGGGCGCCCGCATCCGTCAACCACCACAGCGATTCGGTGGTCTTGGCACTGGGATCGTTGCCGGTGACGGCCACAAAGTTCGCAAAGTTAGGGCCGAAGTAGACCTGGTCGGCTTCGCGGCCACTCGTGTCCGACTTCACCAGCGACACAACCTTTTTCATCTCGGATTGCGAGACCGGGATGGTCGGCCCCGACACGACCTGGACGCGGGCCCGGGTCTCACCGTTGGTCTTTTCCCACCACCAGCAGGTCGCCGGGTTCTCCCGAAGGTCGGTGACATTCAACGGGTTATCCGGATACGACGAAAGATCCAGCTTGTTGACCACCGGCATTTTTGCCAACGCCGCCGGTTCCACGGTCACCGGCTTGCTGTTGCTCGCGCTTCCGGCGTTCTGCATGATCTGGGCCACCAACGGCGGTAGTGTCTGCACACCGTCGGACAGCACCAGCGAATATTGTTGCGGCCCACTGATTTGTGGTGTGACGAGGATCGTTCCCACCGGGCCGGGAGCGCCGGGGAACGTTGCCGGAGTTCCCGAGTTCTGCACTTCTGGCACCGTCAGTTCGGGCCCCACCGGTAACGCGTCGAACAAGGCGCGGCTCATCGGCTTTGCCATGCTGATCTGTTCCGGCGTCAACCCAAGCGGCAACAATACGGAGCGGTTCGCCGCGTCGATGCGCGAGCGGCGTCCCTCCCGGATGACCCACGTGTCCCCGCTGTAGCTCAAGACCACGGCATCCGAGCCGGTCAGCACCCGTCGGCGGTTACTGAGGTCAGGGGTGCCGTCGATCACCGTCACGGTCACGCCTGAAGGCGATCCCACACCGGTCGAGTTGGCCACGGTGTCGCACACCAGCCACGACGACGAGGACGGAGTCTTCGACCCGAAGTTTGATGGCGCGCCGGGGATGCCCACCATGGGGCCGCGCGGCAGGTTGGCGATTTGGCTGTATTTAACCAGGTGCGGGTTGTCCGGGCGCCCCGTGATCAACCGCGCCGACGCCAGGTTCAGCGCCGGATACAGCTTGTCGCCGACCCGGACGTAGAGCGCTCCGGAGTCACGGTCGGCGATGATCGGCGAATCCCCTACCTGACCGGCCGGGCTGATAAACGAGTACAGCAGCGCGCCTAGGCAGATCACCAACGCGGCGGAAACCGACGCCACGATGGCCAACGTCTGGCGCCGTCCCGGCTCCACCTCCATCCGGACCCGCCAGCGGGTCAGCGCCATCGAGGTTCGGCGAGCAAGGAACTGATAGCCGGTCACCTGCGTGCGCGTCGATAGCCCGAGGCCGTACCCCGAGCCGCGCTGCCCGCGACTCTCTTCCGCCACTAATCCACCATCCGGTCTGTTAGAACGCCTGGACACCGTCCAGCACGCGAATCACACTGATAACCGTAAGGCACCCGCAATAACCTCGCTACGTAGCGCCATTCGGCGTTCATTTCCAGGCGTTATTCCGTCCATTGACCCGGCAGGCATCACGTCGCCGATATGGCCAACGCGACCGATGGCAAACACCACTGACCTGGCATTCCCCATGCCCTGCTGGATCCCCCGGCCGAAATCTTTCGTATCTCAAGAAGGGATAGTAGCCGCGGACGGCCAACCCGTCGTGTCGAGCGTGCGGCCTCCTCGACAACTTCGCTGACCTGCTTAGCAATGACATGGCGCATAACCGACCAGCAAAACCGGCGACGGTGCTGCCCCGGGCCGCGTCGTGCCGGGCGGCATTTGGCAGCAAGATGAGCGGCATGACTGAGCTCGCGCCTTCGTTGGTCGAACTTGCCGGCCGATTCGGCATTGCCACGTGGTACGAGGACTGGACCGGCCGCCAGGTGCAGGTATCGGAGAGCACGCTGGTGGCGGTGCTCGCGGCTCTCGGCGTCGCGGCCAGCACCGAGCGGGACCGCAACGAGGCGCTGACCAACCAACTGCGCACGCATTGGGCACGTCAATTGCCGGCCACCATCGTCGCGCGCACCGGTGCCCCGACCCGGTTCTGGGTGCACGTCACCCACGGCGATCCCGCCGAAGTGCTGTTGCGACTCGAGGACGGCACCGTGCACGGCGGCGTGCGACAGGTCGACAACTTCACGCCGCCGTTCAATCTGGACGGGCGATGGGTCGGCGAGGCCAGCTTCGTCCTGCCCGCCGACCTGCCGTTGGGTTACCACCGCGTGCATTTGCGATCCAGGGACACCGAAACCAGCGCCGCGCTCATCGTGACGCCCGACTGGCTCGGGCTGCCGGAGCAACTTGGCGCGCGGCGGGCGTGGGGGCTGGCCGCTCAGCTCTACAGCGTGCGGTCCGAACAGTCGTGGGGCGTTGGCGACCTCGCTGACCTGACCGACCTGGCGGTGTGGTCCGCATCCCGGCACGGCGCTGACTACCTGTTGGTCAATCCGCTGCACGCGGCCACCCCAACGATCCCCATGGAGCCCTCGCCGTATCTTCCGACGTCGCGGCGCTTCTTCAACCCGCTTTATCTTCGCGTTGAGTCCATCCCCGAATACGCCGACCTGACCAAGCGTGGCCGGCTGCGCCGGTTGCGGGCCGATGTCCAACAGCAAGCAAGCCGGCTCGATGCCATCGACCGTGACAGTGCGTGGACGGCGAAGCGGGAGGCGCTCAAGCTGCTCTACCGGGCACCCCGGTCGGCAGGCCGGGAGCTGGCCTACGCCGCGTTCCGCGAGCGCGAAGGCCGCCCGCTCGACGAGTTCGCCATCTGGTGCGCGCTGGCCGAAAAATACGGCGGCGACTGGCATAGCTGGCCGAGTTTCCTGCAGCATCCCTCCGCTATCGGTGTGGCCCGATTCGCCGAAAAGCATGCGGACGCAGTCGATTTCCACCGCTGGCTGCAATGGCAAATCGACGAGCAACTCGCCGCGGCACAGTCGCAGGCGTTACGGGCCGGAATGTCGTTGGGCATCATGCACGACCTGGCGGTCGGTGTGCATCCGAACGGGGCCGACGCCTGGGCGCTGCAGGATGTGCTGGCGCTGGGCGTGACCGCGGGCGCGCCGCCCGACGAGTTCAATCAGCTCGGTCAAGACTGGTCGCAGCCGCCATGGCGGCCGGACCGGCTGGATGAGCAGGAGTACCAGCCGTTCCGCGCGCTGATCCGATCGGTGCTGCGCCACGCCGGCGGTGTTCGTATCGACCACATCATCGGGTTGTTTCGGCTGTGGTGGATCCCCGAGGGCGCACCGCCCACCGAAGGCACCTATGTGCGTTACGACCACGAAGCGATGATCGGCATCGTCGCGCTGGAAGCGCACCGGGCGGGTGCGCTGGTCGTCGGCGAGGATCTCGGCACCGTCGAACCGTGGGTCCGTGACTACCTCTTACTCCGGGGCCTGCTGGGCACGTCGATTCTCTGGTTTGAGCTGGACCGGGACGGAAATGGCGGTCCGCTGCCCGCCGAGCGCTGGCGCGAGTACTGCCTGTCGTCGGTCACCACCCACGACCTGCCGCCGACCGCCGGCTACCTGGCCGGCGACCATGTCCGGCTGCGCGAGTCGCTGGGGTTGCTGACCCGGCCGGTCTCCGAAGAGCTCGCGTCCGACCGAACCGAGTTGGCGGCCTGGATGGCCGAGCTGCGCCGGGTGGGGCTGCTCGGCGAGCGCGACGACGACCCCGAACAGATTGTGCTTGCCCTATACCGCTACCTGGGCCGTACGCCCTCCAGGCTGTTGGGCGTGGCGCTGACCGACGCGGTCGGTGATCGGCGAACCCAGAACCAGCCCGGCACCACCGACGAATACCCCAACTGGCGGGTTCCGCTGACCGGCCCCGACGGCCGGCCGGTGATGCTCGAGGACGTCTTCACCGATCGTCGGGCCGCCGCCCTGGCGGAAGCGGTGCGCGCCGCGCTGGCGCCTCCAACCATCTAGCTGAGCGCCTGTTAGCTTCAGGTGCCATGAAGTTTTCCGTCTTTGCCCCGGCCACCGGCGATGTCACCGCGGATCCCGACTGGATGCCGACTTGCGCGCAACGGCTTTCGCTGATCCCCTGACTGCCGTGACTCTCTCAGCGAATGACCGAGCCGCGCTCAGCGACGTGGTACACCGATATGCGGCCGGCGTCGATGATCGCGAATTCGATTCCGTGGCAGCACTTTTCACAGCAAGTGCCGAGCTGATAGTGCCCGAGCCACCGGCTGCGCTGCAGCCGATTCATGCGCATCGCGGTCGGCAGGCCATCGCGTCGGCGGTCGCTGCGGTCGCTTCGGTGGCGCGTACCGAGCACGCGATCGTCGGTGAGGTGTACGACGAGGGGCCGCGGCCAGGCACGGCGCGCGGGCGAATCGCGTGCATCGCCCATCACTGGACTCAGCGCGCCGATGAGGTCCTCGATGTGGTCTGGCATTCGCGCTATGACGACGAGTACGAGTCGACGGACGCGGGATGGCGGATCTGTCGCCGAGTGCTGACCGTCCATGCCATCGAAACGCGGCCGGTCCGCCGATTGCTGCCACCCGATCCCAGCTGATCGCACTCCGCCGGGAGTCGCTGTACACGTCGCGGTCCCGCGTCGAAGTCGTTTGGCCAGGCGGTGTTTCGGGTAGCTAACCAGAAGGTTCTTGCCTGACGCGGGCGAACGCGATGACAGCCACGGAGGTGCTGATGAGGCACGACAGCCGCAACCGAGTCGACCATGACCGGACCAGTCGACAGTACGCGGATGGACCCCCGCAGGATTCGGTTACCGTACCCGGACTTGTCGTGATCGGGGCCGCGGTGCTCGCGCTGGTGGTGTGTGTCACCAATTTCGCGCTTGGCCAGGTCGGCGGGGGCGTCGTCGCCGCGATCATCGGACTGATGGCCCTCGGGGCCGGCCTGGATTGGCTTGCCATGGACCGCAGGAGGATCCGCCAGGCCGAACGGGAATGGTTTATCAGCCACCCGACCCGGTGACCTCCGCGCGCCTATTGCATCGCGGCGAGGTTCTCCACCGACGTTCGCACATCGGAGCGCAGGACTCTGGCCACGATCTTGCCGACCGGCCCACTGAGTATGCCTCCATTGAGGTCGGCGGTGAGATCAAATGTTGAGCCCGGATGCTTGTCGGTCACTGACATCGCCACGGTAATCCGAATTCCACCCCGACCACGGCCTTGCAGCTCAATCGAATTGGGTTCGTCATAGCGGGTCACTGTCCAGTGAACAACATTGCGAAATCCCTTCACTCTGATGCACGAAGAGACTTTGGTGCCCTGCTCGATCGTTGATGGCATCTCACCGCGCCAACCACCGAAAATCGTCAACCACTCGCCAAATCGACTCAGATCGGAAGCCAGCTTCCAGGCCGCGCCCGGCTCCAGGTCCGACGACGTCGAAACATTCACTTGCGCCAAGGTTTGTCGCTCCTTCGCAACACATTGAGTCTGAGCCGTTTGCACCACATACCCGCGCCAGGGGAGCTGATAAACGCTCCCGCCGTGTGACGTGCCCCAACGGCCAGAATGCGCCATATCTCGCCGCGGAAGAACGTGGCCGTGATTAAGGCCAGGCCTCGTTCAACTTCTCTGCGACGTCGATGATTTGCGCGGCTTGCGATTGGGGTGCATCGATTTCGTCGGCGACATACTGGGCGATGAACCGGCGGATCTCACCGTCGACACCGGCCAGGATGCGCAATATCTCGCCGCGGAACGACTTCGATGACACATTGACGGTGATATCGGATGGCCGTGGTTTCGCGACGTCGACGATCAGCACCAGCGGCTCGGCGGCACGTGCTGTCGCGCGCAATGCGATGTCCCCGGAGACCACAAACTTCTGCTTGTCGAGCCGCAAGTCCAGGAGCAGATCGATCGACAGCGGAATGTGAATGACGAAGGTGATGCTGTCACCCAACCGTCGCGTGACGCGAGGGTCTTGGATCTTGACGTTCGCGCTGACCTTGGCAATCCCGCCGGGCCCCTGAGCGATCGGCTCCATGGCGAACTCGTTGCCCGCGATGTCGGCGAATGCCGCGGCGACACGCTCGGGCGTGACGGCGACCTCGAAGAATCTGCGTCCGAACTCTTCGTAGGTGACATAGTCGTGGTTTTGCATAGGCTTATACCGTCTCACGCCACTTGCCGGAAACTTCGCTGATCTGTCCGCGTCGCAGGAATTTCGCGTCGGATACGCCCTGCTGAGACCCGGCGAGCGCGACAGTGCCGTCCGCCTCATTGCGGCGAGTTGTGAACAACACCACACGCCGGCGCTTCGATTCGGTGTGTCGGCCGGTGGCCTGGGAGGCTTGATGACGGAGGTGTTGGAGTCTGATGGGCGCCCACGAAATGATTGAGCCGCGCTCAGCCGTCTCCCGGGTCGAGGGGGTGCTCGCCTGGCTTGGCGGCGGACACTGGCGCGAGCTAGGCGAGCGTTACGAGCGGTCCACCCACGCAGTGGCAGGTGCGGTGGTGCTGCTCGGAGCCATGCTGGCCTGGCTCGTCGCGGCGTTGGTAGGGAGCGCGTCGACACGCTGGCCGCTGTTTGCCGTCGTCGCGCTGACGCTTATCCTCGGTCTGCTGGTCGGGGCGGTGACTCGCGGCATCGCGAGCGGCCCCGATCGCGGCTGGGCCGGTATCGCGGGACGCGCCGCGGTTGCGGTGGCAGTCGGCGTTGCCGTCGGCGAACTCGCCGCGCTCGTCGTGTTTTCCCGCTCGATCGATCACCGTCTCGACGACCGGGCGCTGCGTACCGCCGATGCGGCGCCGGCCGTCGCGCAGGCGTCGGCGGCGCTACAACGGACACGGAATGCGCGTAGCGGGCTCGACGACGCCGTCGCACAGGCCCGCAACCGGCAGGACAACGCCTTGGTTGTCGCGCGGTGCGAATACCACCCCAGCCCCGCGTGCCCACAGACTCGCATCACCGGCGTTCCGGGAGCCGGGCCCGAAACCCGAACGGCGAACGAGCTTCTCGCCGATGCGCAGCGTGATCTCGACAATGCACTGGCGGCTCGCGACCGCCAGGCGCCCGAATTGGACGCCGCGGGTTCCCGCGAAGAACGTGCCGTCTCCGAGGCGCGCCAGCGCTTGCTCGCGGACGCCGAGCCGGGCGGCCTCGGCGCCCGCTGGATCGCGATGAACGAGTTCACGGCGGCCGACATCGGGGCGTTGATGTTGCGCCTGCTGACCATCGCATTTTTCGTGTTGGTCTATTTGCTGCCCCTCATCCTGCGGATGTGGCGGGGCGAGACCACCCACGATCGCCATGCGACGGCGCGCGCGGAGCGCGACCGCGCCGAACTCGACGCGGACACCGCGATCGCGATCAAACGGGCCGAAGTCCGGCGCGAGGCCGAAATCTTATGGGCCGAACACCAACTCACCCAGGCTCAGCTGACCGTCGAGGCGCAAACCAAAATCGACCGCGAGCAGCAACGCCGTCGAGTCACGGAAGCCATCGAGGGCCCGCAGCCCGCATCGTCGCAGCGAACCTTCGAGCCAGTGGAGGAAGAGATGTACCTGCCGATCGCGGCCGAAGCGGAGGCCGCTAGCCGAGCTATCGCCGAATTGCCCGCTGGCGCACAGGATTCCCGCGCCGAGACACCGCCCAAGGTGGAAAACCTACCGGCACATGTCCAGCCGGGCGGCGAGGTGGAACCGCAGGACGAGCGCGCCACGCCGTCGATCCTGTCGCTGCCCGACGCGACCAGGGCAGCCGCTCGCTGGATTCGCCCGCTGGTGCCGCCCTTCGTCGCGCGGGTGATCGACAACACCACCGCGCCGCTGCGCACCGCGCGTCAGGTGTTCGAAGAGGTCGAGGAGATCACATTCTCGCTTAAGCGCACTCGCAAGGTGACACTCGACTCCGAGAGCTCCGACCGCGGCGAGCAGCCGCCGCACCCGTCCACGACCGGTGAACAGGCGCCCTCGCGCGCCGAACGGATCCCGTCAGCGCGCGAGCACCACGGCCACCAGACTCAGCAGGTAGACAGCCGCGATGAGCGCTCCTCGCCGCGACTATCCGTCAAAGACGTGGAAGGCCTGTCGCTCGGGTCGGTGGAGAGCGACCGCACGCGTGAGTTGATGGAGCGCGAGGGACCGCGTGCACTGCGTTCTCCCGAAGGCCCGCGCCAGCTTCCGCCCGGGAAATAACTTCCTCGGTTATCTGACGATTAGCTCTAGTCGTTCGAGACGACGCACGAGGAGGCTGGGCATCCACCGTCCAACGTCGGCTTGTTCGATCGTCGAGGTGCGATCGAGCAGCAGACGCAACACGATCGTGGCTTCCAGGCGAGCCAACGCGGCACCGACACAGAAATGCGCTCCCTTTCCAAAACTGATGTGCCCCTTGGTTTCAGTGCGGTCGAGTAGGAACTCGCCGGGTCTGTCGAAATGGGCCGGGTCGCGGTTGGCCGCCCCCCACAACAGCAGCAGGTGCGAGTCGGCAGGCAAGGCGACGCCAGCCAGCGTGGTGCCGTTCCGCACGTGTCGGTAATGGCCCCGGAACGGCGGCTCGTAGCGCAACGTCTCATCAATGAATGCCGTTAGCAGCTCGGGGTTTTCACGTACCTGCTGCTGGATGTCGGGACGGTTCGCCAGTATCCACGCGGCGCTGCCCAGCAACGATGCCGTCGACTCTCCCCCGGCGGCGAACAAGATCACCATCATCACCTGCGCGGTAACGGTGTCCACTTCGCCCGAGGCGCAAGCACGAGCAAGCTCGCCCAGGAGATTGTCCCGGGGATCGGCTGCAGCGAGGTCGAATTGCTCCTTGATATAGCCGCTGAGCTCCATGACGGCGATGCGCGCAGCGGTGAGCTGTTCTTCGCTGACCAGTCCTTCCAGCATGTGGGTGGCCGCGTACCCCCACTTCATTAGCTGCGCGGTGTCGGTGCCGGGCACCCCGATCAGCTCGGCCACCACCATCATGGGCAGGCGGCCAGCCATGGAATCCATCCATTCGATGTGCCCATCGCGCAGCGCCTCGTTCCACAACCGGTCCGCGGTGTCAGCCGCGAATTCCTCGATTGCGCGAATCCGCCTCGCTGCCAAGTGGCGTACCAACAGCTTGCGGTGCACCGCATGGCCAGGATCGTCCGCGGTGGCCAGCACGTGGGTCGGTCCGCCGAGTGGATCCATCTCGAACGCCTGGACGGCCCCCTCGGCCGTGTAGGTCATCGTGGCGGTGAGGTTCGACGAAAAGTCCTCGGGCCGGCCGATGACGTCATTGACAGCATCCCAACCGCATACGGCATAGAACTCGGACGCACCGATTCGGTGCACCGCGCCTTCGGCGCGCATGCGCTCGTATAGCGGGTAGGGATCTTGCAGGGATTCGGCACTGAAGAACGTGCCGGGGTGGGCTGTTACTGTCACGTTTACAGCGTGGGAACTGGATATCCCCACGTCAACAGTGCTGCGGAAAGTTGAAATCCGCACCTCGACGGTGCTGCGGTCGGCTGTCTCAAGATGGATCTCGGACCTGCACCGATGGTGAGATGACTAGCTAATATAGTCTCAGCATGCGATAAACCTGGCGCTCCTTCTCGCGCCGAAGGGTGGGTGATCCGTGTCCCGTGACGATTGGCTGGTCGGTGGTGATCGCCGCCAAATCGCCATCGACCGCATCTATGCCGTCGCCACCGAGATGATCACCTGCGACGGGCCGGATGCCTTCGACATCGACACGTTGGCCGAGCGCGTCCACTGTTCGCGGGCCACCATCTACCGCTACGCCGGTGGGAAAGCGAAGATCCGCGATGCGGTCATTGCCCGCGGCGCGTCGCGCATCATTGAAATAGTCCGTCAGTCGGTCGAGAGCATGAGCGGACCGGAGCGAGTCGTCACCGCGATCAGCGTGGCGCTCAAGCTGATCCGGGCCGATCCGTTAGGTCAATTCATGGTCAACTCAGTCCGCGCCGACGAGGTCGTCGCCCTCACCGGATCGCCGTTACTGGCCGGCTTCGCCACGGATCTCACCGGACTCACCGACCGCGACCCGCGGGCCGCGCATTGGGTGGTGCGCGTCGTGCTGTCGTTGATGTATTGGCCCGTCGGCGATGACCAAGCCGAACGCGACCTGGTGGAGCGTTTTGTTGCGCCCGCATTCACCCACTCGGGCTGACGACCGCTACTCGTCGCCGAAAGCGCCGTAGAGCTCGGGTAAGAAGCCGGCCAGATGGTTCATCTCCTGCGCACAATGCACGAGCAGGTTCCGGGCGTTGGTCTCCGGGCTGCCGAGTATGCGAGACGCGATGGGGCGCACTGCCATTGAGGCGACACCAGGAGCGTTGCGCACAGCGATATACGGCCCGCCCATCCAAAATCGGGACCGCATTTCGGACCCGGCGGGGGTCGACCGGACGTGGTGGATGAACCATCCGACATCCACCGGGGCGTCACTGGCGCCCAGCCGCGCACAGATCGCCACCGCATCCCCGCTGTCGGGCGGACAACCCATCTCCGCCGGATCGACGAATTGGATTGCGCCGTTGAACATTGTCGAGCCGATGTACTCACTGATCAACGACCAGCGGCCGATGTAACGCTGGGCGCCTTGGCGACCGGCGTCGTCGCCGTCCTTCCAGGCCGCGAACAGATGCGCCCGTGGGTGCCACAACTTGTAACGGCGGCTGTCACTGCCATGCCAGCCGAACCACCAGGACCACATCGCCGGCGTGACGCCGGGCATGTCGGTGCGCACCGACACCTGATAGCTACCGTCGTCGAGAACTCCGTAACCGTTCTCGGTCTGCTGGTAGCCCGCGTCGGCGACGGTCGCGGCGTGGTCAAATGCCACCAATGCCATCCCGCCTTGCAGACCATGCTGGAGCGCCTCAACGACATGTGTTGGGAGCGCTGCCATTTCGGGGTTGAAGAATTTGCCGAACGGCGTGTTCACGTCGTCATTGCGGTAGCCGAGGTAAAGGTCAGTGGCCATCAGAGTCGTCCCATCCACGCGTTGAACAGACCATCTGGGTCATAAGCCGCTCGTATCTTATCCAGGCGGACCATGGCTTCGTCGCTGGCGAAGCGCGCTGGACGCTGGCCGAGATTTTCGTCGGCCAGCTGAATGCCGGTGGCCAGATGCGACATCGCGGCCATGTTGGACTGCGCCCAGTCGCCGTACTTCGCGTCGTCGGATTCGTTCTTCCAGGCGCCGTAGAGCGCCAGGTAGACCTCGTCTTCGATGCTGTAGGCCATGTCCGGGCGCTTTGGCGACGGCCCCCAGTTCAGCCAGAGGAAGTGCGACGGGTGGTCGGGAATCGTGTCGATGATGTTGCGGATGCCCGGCAACAGGTCCTCCGCAGATGCCCCCGTCCACATGTTGTCCGCGACGTAGCGGTGATCGGGCAGGTAATTGCTCATTATCGCTGTGAACCAGGTGGGCAAATCGGTTGGCATATAAGGAATTTTGACCAACGCCTTGTCGATCACCGGGACGGTGCCGAAAATGGCGAGCGCTCCTTCGGCTTCTTTATCGGTGTCGGCGAAGGCCGGCGACGCCAATGTGATGGCCGGGGTTTCGAGATTCATGCCCGGGACGCTTCGGCTTGCGACGATTTGCATTTCGACGCGACGGTCCACCTCGGCACTGACGTTGCGCGCCCAAGTGTAGATCTCGTCGGCGAGTTCGATCGGGTAGACGTAGACGCTGGTGCCGCAGGCGCCCGGCCGCTTGTAGAGCTTGAGATAGAACGACGTGACCACGCCGAAGAAGCCCGGTCCGGCCCCGCGCGAGGCCCAATACAGGTCAGCGTGATTATCTGCGTCACAGTGGATTTGCTCGCCGTCGGCAGT
>DASYJS010000161.1:0-20317 GCA_035996225.1 Mycobacterium sp.
TCCCCCGCAAGCGGGAGGTGCCCCCACCTCATCGCTGCGCTCTGCATCGTCGTCGGCGCGCTCATACCTCCCATCCTGGCACGTTCCGCGCCGGGTACTAAGCGGGACGGGCCCGCAAGTCTCGTGCAGAATCAGTCGACATGGGCTTGCACAACCACCGACTGCTGTTGCTTCGTCACGGCGAAACCGAGTGGTCGATATCGGGCCAGCACACCGGTAGCACCGAGATCGACCTGACCGAGAACGGCCGAACGCAGGCCAAGCAGGCCGGCCGTGTCCTGAGCGGGCTGAGCCTCGACAACCCACTGGTGATCAGCAGCCCGCGCCAGCGCTCCCTGGTCACCGCCGAGTTGGCGGGTCTGACGGTCGATGAGATCTCGCCGCTGCTCGCCGAGTGGGATTACGGCGAATACGAAGGCGTCACAACCGAAAAGATCCGGGAAACCGTCCCCGATTGGCTGGTGTGGACGCACGGTTGCCCCGGTGGTGAGAGTGTCGCGCAAGTCAGCGAACGCGCGGACCGGGCGATCGCGATGGCACTGCAGCACCTGGAATCGCACGACGTCGTGTTCGTCAGCCACGGTCACTTTTCCCGTGCGGTGATCACGCGCTGGGTCGAACTGCCCCTCGTGGAGGGCCGCCGATTCGGCATGCGCACCGCCTCTATCGCGATGTGCGGCTTCGAGCATGGGATACGACAGCTCCTCGCACTCGGGCTGACCGGTCAGCCGATCGCGGCAGTGTGAGCTCGGTCCAACCGCCCTTCGCGCTGTGCGGCCCAAGAGGCACTCTGATTGGCGAAGGAGTGCGGACGCGCTACAGCGACGTGGGCGCCGCACAAGCCGCGCTGATCTCGGGATCAGCTCCAATAGTGTTGGGCGCGTTGCCTTTCGACGTGAAAGGCAACGCCGCGTTGCTGGTACCGAACACGGTGCTACACACTGACGGGCCACCCGACTGGCCGACGGGCCCGCTGCCAAACGTGCGCATCGCGGCCGCCCTCCCGCCGCCGGCCGACTACCGCATCCGGATCAGCCGCGCACGGGATGAGTTGACCGCACCGAACACCTCACTGAGCAAGGTGGTGCTGGCCCGCGCGTTGCAGCTGGCCGCCGATGGCGCGCTGGACGCCCGCGTCATCCTGCGCCGGCTCATCGCCAACGACCCGGTGGCCTACTGCTATCTGGTAGATCTGACCGCCGCCGGAGCGGACTACGCGGGCGCGGCCCTGGTGGGTGCCAGCCCGGAACTTCTGGTCGCGCGCTTCGGCGACCGGGTGAGCTGTCAGCCGTTCGCCGGTTCGGCCCCACGCGCCGCGGATCCGCAAGTCGACGCCGCCAACGGCGCCGCGCTGGCCGCCTCCGCCAAGGACCGTCACGAGCATCAGTTGGTCATCGACACGATGCGGACCGCCCTGGAACCACTGTGCGACGACCTGACCATAGCGCCCGAGCCGGCGCTGAGCCGCACCGCGGCGGTATGGCATCTACGCACGCCGATCAGCGGCCGGCTGCGCGATACGTCAACCACTGCAATCGATTTGGCGTTGGCACTACATCCCACCCCGGCGGTCGGAGGGGTGCCTGCCGAGGCCGCATCCGCGCTCATCGCCGAACTGGAGGGCGATCGCGGTTTCTACGCCGGAGCGGTGGGCTGGTGCGACGCCAAGGGCGACGGCTACTGGGTGGTGTCCATCCGTTGTGCCCAGCTGTCGGCGGATCGCCGCACTGCACTGGCCCACGCCGGCGGCGGCATTGTCGCGGAATCGGATCCCGACGACGAAGTTGACGAAACGACGTCGAAATTCGCCACGATACTTAGCGCGCTAGGAGTTGAGCAGTGAGCGAAATAATCCGCCGCGCCACACCCGGGGACGCCGCCGCTATTACCGACATGATCCACGAACTGGCCGAATTCGAACACGCCGCCGATCAATGCACGGTCACCGAAAAGCAAATCTCCACAGCGCTTTTCGGCAATTCTCCGACGGCGTATGGACATGTCGCCGAAGTTGACGGCGAGGTCGCCGCGATGGCGGTGTGGTTCGTCAGCTTCTCCACGTGGGACGGCGTCGCGGGAATCTACCTCGAAGATCTGTTCGTACGGAGCAGGTTTCGCCGCCGCGGCCTGGCCCGCGGACTGCTCGCGGCCCTGGCGGGTGAATGCGTGGACAACGGCTACACCCGGTTGGCGTGGGCGGTGCTGAACTGGAACGGCGACGCGATCGCACTGTACGACGGGATCGGCGGCCAACCGCAGCGTGAGTGGACCACCTACCGGCTGTCCGGGCCGCCACTGGCCGAGCTGGCCGGACCGCGCTGATCGCCACCGGCGGCCCAGCGCAGGGCGGTGGGACTGAACAGCAAGATCAACACCGTCAGCGCCACGATGGCCACCGGAATGCCGAGGGCCCGCTGATGCGAGCCCACCGCGAGATACCAGGCCACCGGCAGCAGGAGCAGCTGGGTGAACACTGCCAGCCCGCGGCCCCAGCGCCTGCCGACCACCAGCGCGCGCCCGGCAGCCAGCACCACGCCACCGATCACCAGGAACCAGAGCGCGGTACCCACACCGTTGACCACCCGCTGGTCTGCTCCGCCGAACGCGCGCACCACCAGGACAGCGGCCATCACTAGCGCGGCCAAACCCTGCACCGCGACGATGAATCCCGCGCCACGAACGGCGGACGGCGGCGGTGGTATCTCCCGGTTGGCAGGGACGCGATTCACAGCGTCAGCGTAGCCACGCCGTTCCGCTTCCCGCCGCGAGCGGGCGGTTCCCCCACAGCGGAGCCTTAACCATCCCGCATAAGCTCGTGCGTCATGCGAGCCGTGCTGATCGTGAACCCAGCAGCTACCTCCACCACGTCCGCCGGCCGCGATCTGCTGGCACATGCACTCAAGAGCCGCCTCGAGCTCACCGTCGAGCACACCAACCACCACGGTCACGGCACCGAGCTCGGCCAAGCGGCCACCGAGGATGGGGTGGACCTGGTCGTCGTGCACGGCGGCGACGGCACGGTGAGCGCGGTCGTCAACGGCTTGCTTGGCCGTCCCGGTTCGACGCGGTCGGGGCATGTCCCCGCGATCGCGGTGGTGCCCGGCGGTTCGGCGAATGTGCTGGCGCGGTCGCTGGGAATCCCCCGGGATCCGGTCGCGGCGACCAACCAACTCATCCAGCTGATCGACGATTACCGCCGCCACCAGACCTGGCGCCGCATCAGCCTGATCGACTGCGGCGAGCAGTGGGCGGTGATCAACGCCGGCATGGGCGTCGATGCCGAGGTGGTGGCCGCGGTGGAAGCCCAACGCAACAAGGGCGTCAAAGTCACGCCGTTGCGGTATTGGCGGGTGGCGGTGCCGGCCACTTTGGCCTACCGCCGCCGCGCACCGGACATGACGCTGGAATTACCCGGCCGCGATCCCGTTTCCGGCGTGCAATTCGCCTGGGTGTCCAACACAACTCCGTGGACCTACAGCAATAGCCGCCCGTTGGTGACCAACCCGGGCTGCAGCTTCGAGTCGGGCCTTGGCGTGTTCGCGGTCACCAGCATGAAGGTGTTTCCCACGCTTCGATTAGTCCGCCAGATCTTCTCGAAGCGCCCGAAGCCGGAAGCCAAACAGCTTGTGCGCGACGACGACACTCCTTGCCTGCGAATCACTTGCAGCGGCGAGCCGGTCGCCAGCCAGTACGACGGGGAGTACCTCGGGCTCCGCGATTCCATGACGTTCCGCGCGGTGCGCGATGCGCTCGCGGTGGCGGCGCCGCCTCAAAATAAACGCGCTTGAGCTGCGGAGACGCCGAGCCTAACCGTCAGCCGGAAAAATATTCTCGGCAGAGTAACCGGCGAGTGTAGTACAACGGAGTTAGGGCTTGGCTACGGCTTTATCAAAGTGAGATAGCCCACGCGCTAACTCACGCTATTGACATCTGTTGAGCCTGTGAAACGATCGAAAGGTTGCATGCAGCGATTGATGTGGGGGTACCGAACGGACCCTTACTCATGCAAGCGTTAAGAGCCGAAGAATAACGCCAGTGCGCGATGCTGCGCACATAGTGAGGAGTAACTACTTATGGATTGGCGCCACAAGGCGGTCTGTCGTGACGAGGATCCGGAGCTGTTCTTCCCGGTAGGGAACAGCGGCCCGGCGCTCGCGCAGATCGCTGACGCGAAACTGGTCTGCAATCGGTGTTCGGTGACCACAGATTGCCTGGGCTGGGCCCTCAACACGGGTCAGGATTCCGGCGTGTGGGGCGGCATGAGCGAAGACGAGCGGCGCGCACTCAAGCGCCGCAACGCCCGGACGAAGGCCCGCAGCGGAGTCTGACCCCAGTCTCTAGACAGCGCGGCCCCGACAATGTGTCGGGGCCGCGCTGTCGCGTGAGCATTTATAGCAGCAACCTGGATCGGCGGCCGATCGGCACCCGCAGCACTACATCGGTGCCGGTTTGGGGCGCTTGACGCATCCCCAACGTGCCGTCCAACTCCGCCGCCACCAAGGTCCGCACGATCTGTAGACCCAGGCTGTCGGATTTCTCCAGACTGAACCCTTCGGGCAGTCCGCGCCCGTCGTCGTGCACCACCACATCCAGCCAGCGCGCCGAGCGTTCGGCGCGGATCGTCACGGACCCTTCCTGGGCCGCTGGGTCAAACGCATGCTCGATCGCGTTCTGCACAAGCTCGGTGATCACCATGATCAGTGCCGTCGCCCGGTCGGAGTCCAGCACGCCCAGCTCACCGACCCGGTTGATCCGAATGGGCCTGTCCACCGAGGCCACGTCGTTCATGATCGGCAGGATCCGGTCGATGACCTCGTCGAGGTTCACCTGCTCGTCGACCGACATCGACAACGCGTCGTGGATCAAGGCGATCGACGACACCCGGCGCACCGATTCGATCAGCGCCTCACGGCCTTCGGCGTTAGCCGTTCGTCGGGCCTGCAGGCGCAGCAGCGCCGCCACCGTTTGCAGATTGTTCTTCACCCGGTGGTGAATCTCCCGGATCGTGGCGTCTTTGGAAATCAGGGCCCGGTCCCGGCGCTTCACCTCGGTCACGTCACGAATCAGCAATGCTGCGCCCGCGCTGGCGCCGTGCACTACCAGCGGCAGCGTCCGCAGTAGCACCGTGGCACCGCCGGCATCGACCTCCATCCGCATGCTCTTGCCGCCGGCCAGCAAATCCTGCACATGCTCGGCCACCTCTTGTGCTTCGAACGAGTCCGAGATCAGCGGCCGCGTGATCCTGATGAGGTTGTGGCCCTCCAGCTCGCTCGTCAAGCCCATCCGGTGATATGCCGACAGGGCGTTGGGGCTGGCGTAGGCGACCACGCCGTCGACGTCGAGGCGGATGAATCCGTCGCCCACTCGTGGCGTGGAACGCGACATCGCGACGTCGCGTACGTCGGGAAAGGTGCCGTCGGCCAGCATGTGAACGAGATCGGCGGCGCATTCGCGGTACGCGGTCTCCAGGTGGCCTGAGTGTTCGTGGGCTGCCATCGTGGTTTGGTGCTGGGTGAGCACGGCCACCACCTGGTCGGCGTAGCGAACCGGGGAGGCCGCGGCGTGCCGCCCGGGAAGTTGCCACGAATGTTGTTGGCTTGCATTGGTTTCCAGCTGAGCGGTGCCCGATGCGAAGGTGTCGGCGACCAGCGGTAGCCGCTCGGCGGCCACGACGCTACTCACCGAATCGGTTTGCAGGACCGTGGGCGCGGTGGTCGGCCGGCATTGCGCAACACACACCAGCACGCCGTCGTCGCGGCGAACCCACATCAGGTAGTCGGCGAACGACAGATCGGCCAGCAGCTGCCACTCCCCGACCACCGCATGCAGGTGGTCCACCGCACTGCCGGGCAGCATTGTGTGTTCTGCCAATAGATCACCGAGAGTGGACATCAAATACTCCCGCGTCGTCCCACGGCCGTATGTACGAAGCGCTCGACGGCTAGCTGATCACGGCGATAAGGTCGCCCGCCTGGATGACATCGCCCACCGACACACTCACCTTGCTGACCGTGCCGTCGACTTCGGCCAGGACCGGAATCTCCATCTTCATCGACTCCAGCAGCACCAGGATGTCGCCCTTGCCGATTTGGTCGCCCTCGCTGACAACGACTTCGAGCACGCTGGCCACGATCTCGGCTCGAACATCCTCGGCCATCTTCACCCCACTCGTTTCGGCCATTCCGCGTGCCGGCTGCTGTCCGGGCTTCCATCAAGCTCATGTATATCGAACCACAACATCATCGGGCACCGCGGCGCGCGGGCTCGCGCCGGTGGGGTGACATACCGCGGGCGCAGCCATGAGATACTGGTCAGCAACCTGACGGGTGCCCAGCGCCCGGATCATGAATGAACGACGGAGGTTCTCCCCATGGCCAAACGTGGCCGTAAGAAGCGTGACCGCAAGTACAGCAAGGCCAACCACGGCAAGCGCCCCAACGCTTAACCCCTGGTAGCCGCGCTCGCGCGAGGCGTTACTACACGTCCCGGATGATCGTGGTGCGGCGGATCTCGACCCGCAGGCGCTCTCTCAAGCTCTCGGGAGCCTTCTCGCCGCTGCATTTGGTTGCAAACAGCGCCTTGAACTGCTCCTCGATCCCGAAGAGCTGCAGACATGGCGGGCATTCGTCCATATGCTGCTTGAGCTTTTGCCGAGTCTCGGGCGTGCATTCACCGTCGAGGAGCGTCCATACCTCGGCGATCAATTCGGCGCACTCAGCCTTTGTGCGCGGCTCTGCAGTTGCTGAGGGGTCACCGGGCGAAAACTCGCTCATGACGACACCTCCTCGTGCGTCTGGGGGCCCCGGATGAAGCCGCGCTCCTTGGCCACGTCGGCCAGTAGGGTGCGCAGCTGACGTCTACCGCGATGCAGCCGGGACATTACCGTCCCGATGGGTGTGTCCATGATTTCGGCGATCTCCTTGTAAGGAAAACCCTCGACATCGGCGTAGTAGACGGCCATCCGGAACTCTTCCGGCAGCGCCTGCAGGGCCGCTTTGATCTCGGTGTCGGGCAGCGCCTCCAAAGCCTCGACCTCGGCCGAACGCAGCCCGGTTGAGGAATGCTCCGCGTTGGCAGCCAACTGCCAGTCGGTGATCTGTTCGGTCGGATACTCCGCAGGCTGGCGCTGTTTCTTGCGATAGCTATTGATGTACGTGTTGGTCAGAATCCGGTACAGCCATGCCTTGAGGTTGGTGCCGGCCCGGAACGACCGAAATCCTGCGTAAGCCTTGACCATCGTTTCCTGGAGCAGATCCTCGGCGTCTGCGGGGTTGCGCGTCATGCGCAGCGCACCGCCGTACAGCTGATCGAGCAGCGGAATCGCGTCACGCTCGAAGCGCGCAGTCAACTCCGCATCGGTTTCTTGAACGGGCATGGGCTCGGCGTTATCTGAACCGGTCACTCCGTCTGGGCCATCTTTGAGGTCGGCCATCTCGTTTAACACGGTCCCTTCCGTTGCAGCGTCGCCGGGCAACACCGCCAACGACGCCGGACTCGCAAAAAAGCGAGCCAACTGCTCGTCGCCTATTGAATTGCCTGACAGGCTCGTCGCCGTTGACACAGATCCTCCTCCCAATCTAAAGGCTGCGACCGACAGGGTCGTGCCGGGCTGCTCACATGCGTTTCAGAGACCGACAGAATCAACAGCGCCAGCCGACGCGGTATTTCCTGTCCCGACGCTCGATCGGCGCGATCCCGCAATCCGGCCGCAGCGAGCAGGGCGTTAATGTGACGCCATGTCCCTGAATGGCAAAACCATGTTCATCTCCGGCGCTAGTCGCGGTATCGGCCTGGCGATCGCCAAACGCGCTGCGCAAGACGGCGCCAACATCGCCCTGATCGCCAAGACCGCCGAGCCTCATCCGAAGCTGCCGGGAACCGTGTACACCGCCGCCAAGGAGCTCGAGGAAGCCGGCGGCCAGGCCCTGCCGATCGTTGGGGACGTCCGCGACCCGGATTCCGTGGAATCCGCGGTGGCCAAGACCGTGGAGCAGTTCGGCGGCATCGACATCTGCGTCAACAATGCGTCGGCGATCAACCTGGGGTCCATCACCGAGGTGCCGATGAAACGGTTCGACCTGATGAACGGCATCCAGGTGCGCGGCACGTACGCCGTCTCCCAGGCATGTATCCCGCATCTGAAGGGCCGGGAGAACCCACACATCCTGACGCTGTCCCCACCGGTGCTGCTCGGCCAGGAGTGGCTGAAGCCAACGGCGTACATGATGGCCAAGTTCGGCATGACGCTATGCGCGCTGGGAATCGCGCAGGAGATGCGCGAAGAGGGCATCGCGTCCAATACATTGTGGCCGCGCACGCTGGTGGCCACCGCCGCGGTGCAGAACCTGCTCGGCGGCGAAGAGGCGATGGGACGGGCCCGCAAGCCCGAGGTCTACTCCGACGCGGCCTACGTCGTCCTCAACAAGCCGTCGAAGGAGTACACCGGCAACACGCTGCTATGCGAGGACGTGCTGCTCGAGTCCGGCGTCACCGACCTGTCCGTGTACGACTGCATCCCGGGTTCCAAGCTCGGCGAGGACTTCTGGGTGGACGGCGTCAACCCGCCGGGATACGTCCAGTCGTAGCGTGGCCGGCGCGGCGACGCCGGCCATTGCGGCGCTGATCAAGGCCGGTGTGCCGCACGAGGTCGTGAAGTTCGAGCACGACCCGCGGGAGCATTCGTTCGGCGTGGAAGCGGTCAACGCACTGACCGGGGCCGGCGGCATCGCGCCCGAGCAGATTTACAAGACGCTGGTTATCGCGGTGCCCACGGGACTGGCCGTCGCGATCGTGCAAGCGTCCGCCCGGCTTTCGATGAAGGCGGCCGCCGCCGCGTTGGGGGTGGCCAGAGCGGCCATGGCCGAACCCGCGGTCGTGCAGCGCGCCACCGGTTACCTGGTCGGTGCGGTGTCGCCGTTCGGTCAGCGCAAGCCGCTGCCGACGGTCATCGATTCCGGTGCGCTGGCCTGGGAGCGGGTGTTCTGCAGCGCCGGCCGCCGCGGCTGGGATATCGCGGTGGCCCCGCAGGCCTTGATCCGCGTGACCGGTGCGATCACCGCGGACATTCAGGCCTAGCGGGCGTTAAACGAACGCACTGAGACCGGTCAGCGAGCGCCCGACGATGAGGGTGTTCATTTCTCGGGTTCCTTCATAGGAGTAGATCGCTTCGGCATCGGCGACGAAGCGACCCACGTTGTGTTCCAACAGGATTCCGTTTCCGCCGAGCAGTTCGCGCGCCCAGCCCACGGTTTCACGCATCCGTACGGTGCAAAAGGCTTTCGCCAGCGAGGAGTGCCGATCTTCGGCGTGCCCTTCATCCTGCAATTGCGACAGCCGCACGCACAGCCCGTAGGATGCCGTGACGTTGCCGAGCATTCGCACCAGCAGGTCCTGGACCAGTTGGAATCCGCCGATCGGCCTGCCGAACTGGCGTCGGCTACACGCATAGGCCAGCGCGTTCTCATAGGCGCCCATGGCACAACCGACCGCCATCCACGCCACCCCGGCGCGGGTCATCCGCAGCACCTCGGCGGTGTCTTTGAAGGAATCGGCGCGCTGCAGCCGATCGGACTCGTCGACGCGCACGTCGTCCAGCGTGATCAGACCGTTCTGCACGATTCGCAGCGCGATCTTGTGCATCTGCTTCTCGACGGTGAACCCCGGCGAAGAGTTTTCCACCACAAAGCCTTTCACCCGCCCGTCGGCGACGTCGTTGGCCCAGATGACAGTGAGGTCCCCGAAGGTCGAGTTACCGATCCATTTCTTTTGGCCGTTGAGGATCCAGGTGTCCCCGTTGCGCTGCGCCGTCGTCTGCAGCCCACCCGAGGCCCCCGAACCGACCTCCGGTTCGGTCAGCCCGAACGAGCCGATCTTGTCGTAGCGCGCCATCGCCGGCAGGAACCGCTCGCGCTGCTCGTCGGACCCACACAGATAGATCGACCCCATGGCCAATCCGCCGTGCACCCCGTTGAATGTGGCGATAGAGCAGTCCGTGCGGGCCAGCTCCATGGCAATCATGCCGTCGAGCAGGTAGCGGCGTCCGCCGCAGCCGGGACCGTGGTACGGCAAGCCCGCAAGACCCAGCTCGCGCATGCCCGGCACCACTTCGAGCGGAAACGTCGCACGAGACCAATGCTCGAGGAGGACGGGCGCCACGTCGGTCTTCATGAACTTGCGCACCGCATGCAGCAGCTGGCGCTCGTCGTCGGTGAGCAGGTACTCATACGAGTAGAAATCCGAGGTGTCGATGTCTTGAATATCGGCGTGGCTCATGGTCTTTCTCCGGGCTCGTTCAGAAATTCCTCGATGATCGGCGCGAGTTCAGGCGCGTTGTGCACGAGGTCGATGTGGCCGCCGGAATGCAGGTGCAGCCGTGAATGCGGCAGCAACGCGTGCAGGATGTGAGCGTTGATCACCGGAATGATCGGGTCATCGGTGCCCGCCACGATCAATGTCTGCTGTCGTACTGCCGGCAGCGCGAACAGGCTGGTCCAGACCGAACCCGCGAGCAGTTGGTGCAGGTAGCCCAGCCTGGAACCCGCGTGCAACTGCCGCACGAACAGTTGCGCGACGTCGTCCCCATGCGCGCGGACGGTACCGCCGTATAGCTCGCCGGCAATGGATGCGGCATAGCCCGGTTCCGAGAACCTGCGCGGGGTAGCCATTTTCGCCAGCACCCGCGGGTGGGCGGGCACCATCAGCAAGCCGGTGCCCGTCGCCACCAGCACCAGCCGCCGGCAGCGGCGCGGATTCTGGAAGGCGAACTGCTGGGCGAGGGCACCACCCCAGGACAGACCGAGGATATCCACCACGCCGATTCCCAGCTTGGACAGCACCCGACCCAGCACCCAGGCAAGGTAGGGAAAGCCGTAGGGGGCAATGGATGTGGGCGATCCCCCGGTGCCGGGAACGTCGAATCTGACGACCGTCAAATCCGGATCCAATTGCTCCACCAGCGGATCGAGCACTTCCAGGCTGGCCCCAATGCCATTGCAGAGCACGAGTGGCACGCCGGTCCCGTGTCGCACGTTGACTCGGATCCGTTGACCGCCGGCGGTGATATATCCGTGTTCGCCTATTGCGCTCACCGATGTCAGCCGGCGCGCGGCCCTCACTTCTCCATCACATAACTGCCCGGCGCCGGCCCGAGGGGCGGAAGATCCTCGCCGCCAAGAGCTTTCGGAGCATCGATCTCTGGGCCACTACGCTCAGCGAGCCAGCCCACGTAGTCCGGCCACCAGGAGCCAGGGGACTTCTGCGCCGATTCCAGCCACTTTTCCGCGTCATCCCCGTCGACCGGCCCAGTCCGGAACGACGCCTTCGGGTTGCCGGGCGGGTTCACCAGCGCCGCGATATGACCGCTGGTGGAAAGCACGTAGCGGTTGTCCTTGCTGCCGAGCAGGCGCGCGCTGCGATAGGTGGCCTGCCACGGGGAGATGTGGTCGGCGACGCCGCCGATGACATATGCGTCCGACGTGATCTTGGCCAGATCGACCGGGCTGCCCAGCATGCTGACAGCGCCGGGAGTGACCAGCGAGTTGTGCAGCCCCATCAGGACCATGTCGCGGTGCAGGGCGGCGGCCATCCGGGTGGTGTCGGCGTTCCAGAACAATACGTCGAACGGCGCCGGCTTGCGGCCCTGGACGTAGTTGTTCACCACGTACCGCCACACCAGGTCGGTTGGGCGCAACCACGCGAACATCTCCGCCATATCGCGCCCGTCGAGGTAGCCCTTGCGGCCTGAGACTCGAATGGACGCCTGCGCCGCCCGGTCGCTCATCGCCGCGGCCGCGAAGCCGGCGCGGGTCTCGTCCAGCACGGTGACCGCCAGGTTGAGGCCGGCGACCCGATCCCCTTCGCCGATATCGGCGAGATGGGCCGCGGTCATCGCCGCGAGGATGCCGCCCGAGCAGGTGGCCAGCAGGTGAGTGCTGTCGGTACCGGAGATTTTCTCCACCGCATCCATTGCTTCGATGATCGCCGCACCGTACGCGTCGAAACCCCAATCACGATGGCGGGCTTGCGGGTTTCGCCACGAGATGACGAAGACCTGCTGGCCCTGCTGCACGAAGTACTCGATCATGCTGCGCCCGGGCGCGATGTCCATGACGTAGTACTTGTTGATCACCGGCGGCACCATGAGCAGCGGAACGGCGCGTACCTTGGGTGTCTGTGGCGCGTACTGGATCAGTTCGAATATCGAGGTTTGCAGCACCACCGCTCCTTTGGTGACGGCCACATTCTCCCCCACCACGTAGGCGTCGGGCTCAATCATCGCAGGTACGCGTGGCTTCGAAAGCATGTCTCCGGCAAAGGCTTTCGCCCCTCGCAGTGCGCTCAGACCACCGGTGTCGATCAGCGCCTTCCAGCCCAGCGGACTGATCAGCGGATTGTTGCTGGGCGCCAGGCCCTCCACCAAGTTGTCCACGACGAACCGCATCTTCTCGCTGTCGCGCCAATCCAGCTGCGCATCGTCTAGGAGACCTTCTGCGGCCTCGGCGCCGGCCAGGTAGGCCTGCATAATTCGGTGCAGCAGCGGGTTCTCTTGCCAGGCCGGATCGCTGAAGCGCTTATCGGCCCGTGCCGGAACGCGGTGTGACTTGCCCGCCGCGATACCGCCGAGCTCCCGCGTCAGGGTGCCGGCCCGGTCGGCCACGGCACCGGGATGCTGGGCAAGGTTGGCGCCAAAGCGAGCCCAGGTGGCGTTCGGCGTCATTCGGCTGGCGAATGGCTTGGTGGCGCTGGTAAGAAGCAGGTCGAGCGGTGCCGCCAGCTCGTCGGCTTTGACCGCGACATTAGGGGGATTGGGCGATTTAGCCATAGTCATTTTTTGCTTTCGCTTGTCGGAATAGTGATTTCGCGCTTGAGCAGCTTGCCGGTCGGCCCCTTGGGCAGAGCGTCGACGAGCCAAACCCTGCGCGGATACTTGTATGCGGCCACCCGGGCCTTGACGTACTCGCGCAGCTCGTCGGCGGTGGTCGCAGCCCCCTTCTTGAGGGAGACTGCGGCACCGACTTCCTCGCCGAGGGAGTCGTGCGGCATGCCGATGACGGCGGCTTCGGCCACCGCCGGGTGCTCGTAGAGCACCTCCTCGATCTCGCGTGGGTAGACGTTGTAGCCGCCGCGAATGATCATGTCTTTGGTTCGGTCGACGATGTAGAAGTAGCCGTCTTCGTCGATGCGGCCGACGTCGCCGGTGTTCAACCAACCGTCGGGCGTGATCGTGGCCTCGGTGGCGTCGGGCAGGTTCCAGTAACCCTTCATCACGTTGTGGCCGCGGATCTGGATCTCGCCCGTGTCCCCTCCCGGGACCTCCACCCCGTCCAGGTCAACCACGCGCATCTGGACGCCCTCGATCGGGGTGCCGATCGACCCGGCCTTGCGGGGCCGGTTCGGGTGATTGAACGCGGCCGCCGGGGAGCTCTCAGAGAGCCCGTAGCCCTCGAGAACGGTGCAACCAAAAGCTTTTTCGAAATCGTTGAGAACCTGGACGGGCAACGCCGCGCCGCCGGAGACACAGGTCCGCAGACTCCGCGTCGCCTCGGGGTCGGCCTCTGCCGCCACACTGAGCAGCGCCGAATACATCGTCGGCACCCCCTCGAACACCGTGACGGCGTCGCGCTCAATCACCTCGAGTGCCTTGCGCGGGTCGAACCGGGGGATGAGCGTCAGGGTGGCGCCCGCCAGGACTGCGCCGTTGAGCCCGCAGGTCAGGCCGAAGACGTGGAACAGCGGCAAGCAGCCCATCACCACGTCATCCGGCCCGGTCTCGACCAGGGTGCGGACGCTGACTTCGGCGTTGCGGCCCAGATTGCCGTGGGTGAGCATGGCGCCCTTGGGCTTACCGGTGGTTCCGGAGGTGTGCAGAATGACCGCGACGTCGTCGTCGTCGCGTTGCACCGGTGCGTCTTGGGCGGGCAGGTCGGCGATCAGTTCCGCCAGCGTTGCGTCGTCGACGACCCAGCATCGCGCGCGCACCTCGGCGGCACCGGCGGTGGCCTCGGCGGCGAAGGCCGGCGTCGCGAAAAGCGCCTTGGCGCCGCTGTTGGACAGGTAGTAGGCCACCTCGCGGGCCTTGAGCAACGGATTCATTGGAACCGCGACGGCGCCACGATAGATGATGCCGTAGAACACGATCGCGAATGCGGGGGTGTTGGGCAACATGATCCCCACCCGATCGCCCGGCTCGACTCCGGCTCGCTCTAACAGCGTGGCCACCCGGGCGGCTGCATTGTCCAACTCGGCGAAGGTGAATTGCAAATCGTCACAGCGCAGTGCGACTCGGTTGGGGTTGCGGTCCTTGGATGCAACGAGATTGGCGCTAAGGGCGGTCATGTTGTGCCTCTGGGGATCTACTTGAGGTGCCCGGTTCTGGGCCTGTCCTGAGGATTTCAATCGTCCTCGCGGCGACCTGCAACGACAATGTCGGCGGGCACAGCAACCTGGCCGCTTTGGTGTGACGGCGCACAGCTCCTCGCAGACCTGAGGCCGAAGCGCGGCTTGGCAGACGCTGGCCTGCGCGTCAATCGTGATGCGAACCTAGGCCGACGACGATGTGTTCTCAGACAACACATCCCAGCCCGCATTGTTGCCGTAGACAACGCGCCTGAGCGTCTACCCAGTGATGACCGTATAGAGCTCGGAGATGACGTCGTTGCGTACGACCGCCACATCGAATCCGCTGGCCACGGGGTCGCCGCCGTCAGGTCCCAGTTTCCATGCCAAGTAGCCAAATCCACGGGTTTGGTAGACAGGACTGGCTTTGGTGAAGACCAATCCCTGCATTTGCGTCTGCAACGCCGTTGCTTTGGCTGCTAACGCTTCACGACCGACGACGATCCCCTCGTCGTCCGTCCAGCGAACATCGGGAGCGTAGGTACTCTCAATTGCCGCGGCTCTGCGTTGGGTATCGCGTTCGTTGAATACCCCGAGCAAGTTCGCTTCCATCAAAATGTTGACCGTTTCAGTCATGGCACATCCTCCGAGTTAGACAGTCTTAGCGTAACTACTATGCGTGATACTTCAAGTATCTTCTGGCTTGGAATCTAGGTTGCCGGGCCTTCTCGCGATATCCTGGGCGGATACCCCGAGAAGGAATGGCCGAAGTGTCACGTAGTCAGCGCCGGAAAACCCCCCAAGGCCCTTGGCTGTCGGCAGCCGAGCTGCGAGCCTGGCGTGCGTTCATGAGCGTGCAGCTGCGGATGAATTACGAGATGAATCGGCAGCTGCAGAGTGACAGCGATTTGTCGCTCGCCGACTACCACGTTCTGAACGCGTTGACAGACGCACCCGGCGGGCGCCTACAAGTCTCTGACCTGGCGGCGCTGATCGGCTGGGAACGCAGTCGCGCATCGCATCAACTGCGCCGACTTTGTGAGCGCGGCCTCGCTGAACGTGTTCGATCCGGGGACGACGGCAGGGCGACCGACGCGATTCTGACCAAGGCAGGTCGCGAAGCGATCGACGCGGCAGCTCCCGGCCACGTGGCATTGGTCCGAAGTCTGTTCTTCGATCCGCTGCCCGACGAGCTCCTCGCACCCCTTACCGCGGCGTTGGAGCATGTCCAGGTCAACATCAACCTGAATAGCTCCTTGCCGCCATCTCCCTGGTGAGCAACTGCTATTGGACATGGCCGCCTTCGTATTCGTGTCGGCCCATCAGCCATGGCTGATCGGACCTTGCAATAAACATGATAAATCATCTATTATGATGCGCGGCTGGACCCCAAAGGCGAGGAGGGATCCCATGGACGCGACAAGCCGTTTGCGCGCGCGCACCCTCTTCACGGCGGTCGACACAATGGATGTTGCGCCGCTGGACTCCTCTTCGCCGCGGAGCGGCTGCGTTGTTTTCGGCAACGGCCAGCAGGTCACGGTCCCGTGCGTCACGATTTTCCATACCGACGCCGCGGGGAAGATCGACGACTACCGCGTGCACGTCGATGTGGCGCCCATTTATGCCTGACCGTGGGCCACACTGGACCAGGCCATGAACACCTCGATGCGCTCCCGCTATCACCTTGCAAATAAGACGGTTTGGCGTGTCGGGTACGGCGCGATGCAGCTAGCCGGAGATGGCGTCTTCGGGCCGCCGCGCGACCGGGATACAGCCATCGCGGTCCTACGGGCCGCGGTGGAAGCTGGGGTAGATCACATCGACACCGCGCAGTATTACGGCCCCGGCGTGGTCAACGAGCTGATCCGGGAAGCGCTCTTCCCCTACCCCGACGAACTGGCATTGGTCAGTAAAGTCGCCGCCCGCCGGGACGATACCGGCGCTGTCCTGCCCCATGACGACCCCGATCAGCTCCGCGCGGGCATCGAAGACAATCTCGCAACACTCGGTGTCGAGCAGCTCACCGCGGTGAACCTGCGCGTGATGGACAACGCCGTGCCCGACGAACGGTTTGTCGACCAGGTCGGCGCCTTGGTAGCCGCGCGGGACGAAGGTTTGATCGCAGGAATCGGAATCAGCAACGTGACGCACCGACACCTGCAGCGGGCCCTGGAGGTCACCGACATCGTCTGCGTTCAGAACGCGTACAACCTCGCGGACCGGTCCTCGGATTCGGTCCTGGGTGAGTGCACCAATCAAGGCATCGCGTTCGTTCCGTTCTGCCCGCTGGGCTGGCCGAAGAACCAGCACGACGCGATCCGCACCAATCCGGTCGTCACTGGTGTTGCCGCCCGGCACGGCGCCACATCGGCCCAGGTTGCGCTCGCCTGGCTACTGGCCACCGCCGACAACGTACTGCTGATCCCGGGGACCGGCAGTCGAGGCCACCTCGCGGAAAACCTCGCCGCTGGGTCATTGTCGTTACACGACGACGAAGTCGCCTGCCTTAGCACGGCCATCCTCGACCCGCACCCCTTCCCATCACCCAGGAGGACATCATGAATTTGGCACTATGGATTGTCGCCATTGTCTTGGCAGCCGCCTTCGTCGGAAGCGGACTCGTGAAAGAGGTTGTGCCCAAAGACAAACTCGTCACGGCTGGCCAGGGCTGGGCCCAGGACTACAGTCAGACCAATATCCGATTGATCGGACTCGCCGAGATACTTGGCGCCATCGGGCTACTCCTGCCGGCCGCGGTGCACATCGCGCCGGTCCTGGTCCCCTTGGCAGCGATCGGTTTGATTCTGGTGATGGTGGGCGCGGCCGTTGTGCACGCCCGGCGCAACGAGCCAATGAATATCGCGGTTAACGTGGTGCTGATTGCCCTGGCCGCTTTCGTGGCATGGGGCCGATTTGGGCCGTATGCGTTTACGCCGTAACCGAGCCGACCGAAGCTGACGATGCCCGCAGTGGTGCTTACCGCGTCAAAGAGATCACCGTGCCCGGCTCGTACATCTACAACGACGAATTCGATCGCGCCATCGAGCTGGTGGCCACGCAGCAAATCGCGGTCGCAGACCTCACCATCACTATCAGTCCACTACCCGATGCACTGACGGCCTTCGACGCGCTGCACGCCGACGAAATCATGAAAGCCCTCATTGGGCCGGGCGCTTAGGAAGCGGTGGGCATAGGGCGTTATTCGACGCAACACCACTTGGCGCCGCTCGTTGTCGCTGAGTCCATGGACAGGTGGCCTAGGCAGGCGCCATCGTCAAAGCATGGGAGGCAGTCCGCCCGGGAAGTTGTCATGACCAACTTAAGCCTGTATCTCGTCGAGTCGGCAGACATGTACCCCGACGGTCCCGCGCTGCGCTGCGACGGGGTCACTACAACGTTTTCGGAATTGGCCGACAACGCTGCACGATTCGCCGCCTACCTCGACGACCGAGGCCTTCGCCCGGGAGACCGAGTGGGGGTCATGCTGGCCAACCGCCCCGAGTTCGCCATGGTTTTCTTCGGCGTGCTGCACGCCGGAGGGGTTGCGGTGCCGATGGATCCGATGTGCAGCGCCCGTGATGTCGAGTTCTTCTTGACCAACACCGGGGCGCGCCTGCTGTTGTTCGCGCCGTCATGTCGAGCCGCGGCCATCGCGGGTGCACTGGCCGCCGGAGTTCTGCCAATCGGCGTCGGCGAGCACACACTCAAGCAGATGACCCGAGGCTTCCTCGGACAGGCGTGGCCGGTGACCCGCGCCACCAACGACATCGCGGTCATCCTCTACGGGTCCGGCACCACCGGGGTGCCCAAGGGTGCCCAACTTACCCATAGCCACCTGGTCAGCAACCAAGCCGTCATCGCGCGCAAGCTCCTCGATATTGGACCCGCCGACGTTGTGCTGGGTTGCGTGCCACTGTGTCACGCGTCCGGGATGACATGCGCTTTAGGGGCGGCCATCTCGACCGGCGCGACACTAGTACTGCTTCCCAGTTTCGACCCCGACAGCGCACTGGAAATGATTGCAGCTGAGCAGGTTACTGTTTTTGCGGGCCTACCCTTCATGTACGCGGCATTGCTCGGAGCAAGCGCCGGCCACGACCTAGACTTCGGTTCGTTACGCATGTGCATCTCCATCGGCAAAGCGATGCCGGTAGAGGTGCTGCGCCGGTTTGAGCATAACTTCGACTGCGTCGTCCTCGAAGGTTATGGGCTGCCAGAAACGTCTGGGCCAGCCTGCTTCAATCATCCCGCCGCGGCGCGCAAGCTCGGCTCGATCGGCACACCCGTCGATGGCGTGCAGATGCGGGTGGTCGACGGGCGTGCCATCGAGGTGCCGATCGGGGCACCTGGTGAGATTCAAATCCGCGGGCACAACGTCATGAAGGGCTACTGGAACTCGCCGGAAGCTACCGCGAATGCCTTCGTTGACGGCTGGTTTTCCACCGGCGACATCGGCCGGGTCGACGAGGACGGTTACTTTTATGTCCTCGGACGCAAGAACATCTGACTTAGCATTGTGCCCCAACGGAATTCAGCAAAGGGCCAGAAGTGTGCGGGATCGATACCCGCAGATGGACCTATCGCCGCTGTCGTAGCGACCAATCTCCGCACGACGATTGTGTCTCGGCGAACAATGACCCGGCGCTAGCAAGCAGCGACGATCACAGTACGCGGCTTTCAGTCGGCCGCATTGAAGAACGGTCGGCGAGAGCCGACCTGGACGAAGGAGTTTCTCTAGTGGCAAACACCGATCTGAGCACAGAGTTCGAGAAGATTTCCGAGCGGGCAAAAGCAGCGACAAGCAATCTCCGTGCGGCCAGTCAGCGCACCAGGGACCAGCTTGCGGCCGATGCCGTCAGCGCCCGGAATAGGGCAACCGTAGCTGCTGATCAGTTGAAGGACAACGCATCCGGTGCCCACGACAAGGTGTCGTCGCAGTGGCAAGAGATCCGCGGCAAGTGGCAGGCACATGTCGCGATGGCGCGGACAAGTCTTCAAGAGAAGAAGGAACAGTTCGACGCCGAGGCGGCGGAGGCGGACGCGAGCTTCGCCCTGTCTTATGCGGTTGACGCCATCGACTTCGCGCAGGCCGCTGTGGACGAAGCGGAGTCAGCGGCGCTCGATGCGATGTACGCGCGCGCCAGCGCTGATGCGCTCAAAACCGGTCAGGCCACCGGTGTGTGAGCTGGCGTTGTGCTGCAACGAGATTCAGACAGCATAGCCCTACATCAATCGGCGATGCACTTCGAAGGCCAGGCCTAACTCGGCGATATCACGCGGCCGGGTCAGGGAGCGGCCGGTGCGCTGCTCGATGCGGCGCAGTCGATAGCGGACGGTATTGGGGTGACAGAACAGCATTTCGGCAGCGGTTCGCATCGATCCGTCGTGGTCGAGCCATATCCGAAACGTCTCGAACAAGACCTCCCGCTCGTCGTCGGCAAGATCTGCGAAACGCTCCATCACGGTGCTCGCCAGTTCGACCATCACTTCTGGCGCACTGATCGCGGCGGTAGCCAGGATTGAGCCATCAAACACCGCCACAGACGAGCCTGGGTCTGCCCTACCCCGCAGCGTCACCCGGGCCTGACGTAGCGCTCGCGGGGTATCGCGCAGATCGCCGAAGCGGGCGCTCACGCCCACCCGGCCGATGGCCACTCGCGACATCAGGGCCAGCACGACGGCCAGCTGACGCTCGGTCTTGACGTGCACGATCCCGACTTGCACGTCGGCCAGCCCCCGCCATGCGGAGGACACATCGAGTCCGCGCAGCTTCGCCTCGACAGCGGGCAGAGCCGCATCAGCTGCTATCACCACGAACGGTCCGGTACTCGGCATCCGAAGGTAGTCGGCGGCCTCCCACAGGCTGCACCGCTCGAACAGCCGGCCGTGGATCAGCGCATCGATGAGCACCGAACGCTGCGTTTCGTCGCTCACGACGCGGCTGCTTTGCTCCTCTCGGTACCCGGCTGCCATTGCACCGGTG
>DASYJS010000162.1:0-12557 GCA_035996225.1 Mycobacterium sp.
TTGTCAATACGCGGCGCCAGGCGGAGCACGTACTGATAGCCCCAAGGACTCATAGCGAAGCGCTCGAAGAGCTCCTCATCGAGCCGCAACCGCCGTCCACGAAACGGACTCTCCCGCCGAAACGCCACGGGTTGACGGTACTCAATTCGTGGCATGTCCAAGGGGACTTTGACGATCCGTCCGGCGCAGACCCTGACTCATGACCCTCTTGAACGAAGGGTCCCCGGCTCAGTCGTCGATGTGCGTCGGCGGATCCGCGAAGGCGAGACCCAAAGGATGCTGGTCAGGACCCATCAACTGGCAGTTGGGGCTCCATTGGTAACTGGGGCCGCTATGCGATGTGGTGATTACCACGCAACGTTGCCAGGTGCCATCAGGCTGGACGGGTCCATCGCACTTGCTGGCAACGAGTCCTCCGTACTGGCAGCCGGCGCTCGCCGGCGGCGCCCAAGCGATCAGCCCTCCGGCCATCAGCATCACAACCAGCGCTGCGACCTTGCGGTGCTTCACGCTGACGTTTTCAGCTGAACACCGTCTGACCGTCGACATCGAGCACGTAGCGTTCGGTGCCACTCTCAACTCGGGGAGCGTCCCCGCCCAGCGACACCGCGACCTTATTGCTGGCGTTACGCATGACATCAAAGGTGAGCTCGACGGCTTCCACCTCGGAGAACCGAGCGCGCACCTCGGCGACAACGTCGGCGTCGAGGTGCGCCGGCGTCCAAATTAACCCATCTACATACCGCAGCGCTGCTTTTGCGCGATCGTCGATCAGTGTCGAGCTCTCGAACTGCGCGATGTCGTCGTACAGCGTCTCCGAACCCCCGGCATCGAGTGCCCTGCCCTCACGCACTGATTTGCACAGTCGGCAATTGTGCTGAGCGGCGCCGCGCAGCCGCACCAGCTCGGACGTCACCGGGTCGAGCGCACGCATCGCGCCTACCGCGGGCAGGAAGTGGTTGAACACCACATCGGACGGCTCCGTCGCGTGATCCCACTCGATCGGTGCGTGCGTCCATCCCAGATATTGCGCACCGACACCTAATGCTTCGAGCCCGGCCCGCATCCGCGGCAGGAAGTCGGCCAGATACATCGCCACCACGACACCAAAAGTGCTGTCCCCCAACGACTTGAACAATCGCGACCGCTGCTCGACGGTGATCGCGGAAACGTCGGCGCTGAACTGCTCAGCGAACTCTGCGACGACAGCCTCGGCCTCCGATTCGGGCTCACCCGCCGCCACCTCGACGGGCAGCGGCGGCAGCGACAACGTCTGCGCGCACACCCGTCGCACCAGACCCACCACACGACCGTCGCCCGGGGACCCCGGAGACAGGGCCACCAACTGCGTCAGCAGATTTTCTCGAACCGAAACCGGAGCCGCCATCCCAGATACGTTACGACTACTGGGCCTGGCTCACCGACGACATATGGAAATCCGGTATCCGCAGCGACGGCATCGCCGCCCGGGTGACCCAATCCCCCCACTCCCGCGGCAGGGTCTTCTCGCTGACACCGGCCTCCGTCGCACGCCGCAGCAAATCCAGCGGGCTCTCGTTGAAGCGGAAGTTGTTCACCGCGGCAGTGACCTCGCCGTCCTCGATCAGGTACACCCCGTCGCGGGTCAGCCCGGTGAGCAACAGCGTGGTGGGATCGACCTCGCGGATGTACCACAGGGTGGTCAGCAGCAGGCCTCGCTCGGTGCCCGCGATCATGTCGGCCAGATCGGCCGACCCGCCCGTCATCACCAGGTTGTCGGCGGCGACGGCGACCTTGGCGTCGAATTTGGCGGCGGTGGCCCGCGGATACGCCAGCCTGTTGATCACCCCGTCGCGGATCCAGTCGACTTGGCTGATCTCCATCCCGTTGTCGAACACCGACACCGTCTCGGTGGAGTTGCTCGCCGCGACGAACGGCCTGCACGCCAGGCCCGGCGCCATCGGATCGGAGAACAGGCTCAGCGGCAACTCGGTGAGCCGCTCCCCCACCCGGGTTCCACCGCCGGGCGCGGAGAGGGCCGTGCGGCCCTCCTGCGCAGCGCGGCCGGCCATCGACCAGGCCAAGTAGATCATCATGTCGGCCACAGTCGACGGCGGCATGATCGTCTCGTAGCGCCCCGCCGGCAGCTCCACGCTGCGCTCCGCCCAGCCCAGTCGCATCGACAGCTCCTCGAGCAGCGAATCGGTGGGCACATCAACGAAATCGGGCGTCCCGATACCGGCCCACGCGCTGGCGTCGCCGCGCTTGCCGTTGATCTCCACCGCGCCGGTGGGCTGCGTGAAACGCCGGCGCAGCCCGGTCGACGACGCCAGGAACGTCGTCGAAACACTATGGTGGGCAAAGCCATATAGCCGATCCGTGCCCCGAAACCCGCGACTCAACGACCCGGCGACATCGGCGAACACTTCCGCCCCGGTGCCGGACACCGGCGCGTCCCAATCGACGGGCACCCCGGTATCGGCGAGCAGCGGCGCGGCATCACCGGCCTCCGGCGCAGAACGCGCCGCATCCTGCGACGCCGCCACCAGACCCGGGATCACCCGCGGGTCCACCTCGGCGGAGACCACCGTACCGATGAACGCACTGGTGGCCTTGCGCACAATCGAAATGACTGTGATGTTGCGGCTGACCGAAACCCCGTTGCTGGTCATCGAATTGCCAGCCCACCGCAACGTCGCTTCGACCTTGTCGGTGACCAGCACCATGGTCTCGTCGGCACGGCCCTGTTTCGCCGCCTCGTCCAAAACGATGTTGACGACGTGCTGTGCAGAGATCATCGGCGCCGCTCCTCAGCATCGCTTCGCTCTGCATTGTCGCCGGCGCGGATCATCGGCCGCCCTCGGCAAGGGTGTTGAGCACGTTGACGCCCCGGAACAATGCCGACGGGCAGCCGTGGCTGACCGCGGCGACCTGACCGGGCTGTGCCTTACCGCAGTTGAACGCGCCGCCCAGCAGCCACGTCGACGGCCCGCCCACGGCTTCCATCGAATTCCAGAAATCGGTGGTGGTGGCCTGATAGGCCACGTCACGCAACTGACCGTCCAGGCGGCCGTCGCGGATACGGAAGAAGCGCTGGCCGGTGAATTGAAAGTTGTAGCGCTGCATGTCGATCGACCAGGATTTGTCGCCGACGATATAGATGCCGTCCTGGACCCGGCCGATCAGGTCGGCGGTGGTCAGGTCGTCGGGACTGGGCTGCAGCGACACGTTGGCCATCCGCTGGATCGGCACGTGGTGCGGCGAGTCGGCATACGAGCAGCCGTTGGAGCGCGGTTGCCCGAGCCGCGGGGCGAACACCCGGTCAAGCTGATAGCCGACGAAGATTCCGTCGCGCACCAGATCCCAGCTTTGCGCCGCCACCCCCTCGTCGTCGTAACCGACAGTGGCCAAACCGAATTCCTCGGTGCGGTCGGCGGTCACATTCATCACCGGCGAGCCGTAACGCATGGTGCCCAGTTTGTCCGGGGTGGCGAACGAGGTTCCGGCGTAGGCGGCCTCGTAGCCGATCGCACGGTCGTATTCGGTGGCATGGCCGATGGATTCGTGAATCGTCAGCCACAGGTTGGTCGGGTCGATCACCAGATCCCTAAGCCCCGCAGTCACGCTGGGCGACTTGACCTTCTCGGCCAGCAGCACCGGCAGCTGCGCCAGCTCGTCGGTCCAGTTCCACACCTCGTCGCCGGTCAGCGCTTCCCAGCCCCGGCCCATAGGCGGCGCCAGCGTGCGCATCGAATCAAAGGTGCCCGCCGCCGGGTCGACGGTGACCGCCTCCAGCGCCGGCATGATCCGCACCCGCTGCTGGGTGGTCGCGGATCCGAAGGTGTCGGCGTAGAACGTCTGCTCCTTGACCGCGGTCATCATGGCCGAGACATGGTCGACGCCGTCGGCGCTCAGTAGTCGTCCGGAGTACTCCTCGAGCACGCCGATCTTGTCGGCCGCGGGGATGTCGAACGGGTCGATCCGGTAGTTCGACACCCAGGTGGCGTCGGCATACACCGGTTCGGGCGCCAGCTCCACGCGCTCGGTGTTCAGCACCGCCAGCGTGGTGGCGACACGAACCGCGCGGCGCGCGGTGTCGCCCGCGACCGACGGCGCCAGCTCGGCGTGCGAAGCGAATCCCCAGGTGCCATCAACGATGACCCGCACCGCCAGGCCCACCTCACGGCTGACCACCGCCGTTTCGAGCTCACCGTCGCGCAACTGGATGATCTCGGTGTTGATGCGATGAATTCGCAGGTCGGCATAGCTGGCCCCGGCCGTGGTGGCCGCCGACAATGCGGCTTCGGCGAGCTCGTGTCGCGGCAGGGCCAGGAAGTCGGCATCGATCCCCCGATTCGGTGTCACGGCACCACCGTATCGACTGTGCACTCCAAACCCCTGCCGAGCCCGCTTTAATAAGCTGCATGGCCAGCGCCGCACCCAGGAGTCAGCCGCGATCCAGCGTGCTGGCCTACGGGCTACTGGCGCCGAGCCTGTTCGGTGTCGTCACCTTCTTGCTGCTGCCCATCCTCGTGGTGATCTGGCTCAGCCTGTACCGGTGGGATCTGCTGGGTCCGCTGCACTACGTGGGCCTGGCCAACTGGCGCTCGGTGCTGGCCGACTCCGACTTCGGCAACTCGCTGATCGTCACGGCGATTTTCGTGGCGATCGTGGTCCCGACGCAGACCGTGCTGGGACTGCTGGCCGCCTCCATGCTCGCCCGGCTGCTTCCGGGGACCAGCTTCTTTCGCACGGTTTTCGTGCTGCCGTGGATCTGCGCGCCACTGGCGATCGCCGTGTTGTGGCGCTGGATCCTGGCTCCGACCGACGGCGCGATCGCCACCCTGCTGGGACATAGCATCGAGTGGCTGTCGGATCCCAGCTTCGCGCTACCCCTCGTTTCGGCGGTCGTCATCTGGATGAACGTGGGTTACAACTCGCTGTCCTTCCTGGCCGGCCTGCTCGCGATCCCGAACGACATCCACGCCGCCGCCACCACCGACGGCGCCAATGCCTGGCAACGGTTCTGGCGCATCACGCTGCCCATGCTGCGCCCGACGATGTTCTTTGTGCTGGTGACCGGGATCGTCAGCGCAGCACAGGTTTTCGACACCGTGTACGCGTTGACCGACGGCGGCCCGGGCAACAGCACCGACCTGGTGGCGCACCGCATCTACGCCGAGGCGTTCGGTTCAGCGGCCATCGGCCGGGCGTCGGTGATGGCGGTGGTGCTGTTCGTCATCCTCGTCGGTGTCACCGTCATTCAGCATCTGTATTTCCGGCGGCGGATCACCTATGACCTCGTCTAGTCGTGTCGGGAACGCAATAATCTACGCCGGCCTAGCGGTGGGTGCGCTGATCACGTTGGCACCCTTCGCGCTTGGCTTGCTGACCTCGTTCACCTCCGCACACCAGTTCGCGACGGGTAGGCCGCTGCAGCTGCCACACCCGCCCACGCTGGCCAACTATGGGGACCTGGCCGGTGCCGGATTCGGCCGCGCGGCGGCGGTGACTGCATTGATGACGGCGGTCGTCCTGGTGGGCCAAATGACCTTCTCGGTGCTGGCCGGCTACGCGTTTGCGCGCCTGGACTTCGCCGGCCGCGATGTGCTGTTCTGGGTTTATATCGCGACGTTGATGGTGCCCGGGACGGTCACCGTGGTGCCGTTGTATCTGATGATGGCCCAAGCGGGGCTGCGCAACACGTTCTGGGCCCTGGTGCTGCCATTCATGTTCGGCTCCCCGTACGCGATTTTCTTGCTGCGCGAGCACTTTCGCCGCGTCCCCAACGACTTGATCAACGCCGCGCGCCTCGACGGTGCCAACACGCTGGACGTGATCATGCATGTGATCATCCCGTCCAGCCGGCCGGTGCTGGCGGCCCTGACGCTGATCACGGTGGTCTCGCAATGGAATAACTTCATGTGGCCGTTGGTGATCACCAGCGGTCACAAGTGGCGGGTGCTCACGGTGGCCACGGCAGACCTGCAGTCCCGATTCAACTCGCAATGGACGCTGGTGATGGCGGCCACCACGATCGCGATCGTGCCGCTGGTCCTACTGTTCGTCGCTGCCCAACGACACATCGTCGCCTCGATCGTCCTCTCGGGCATCAAGTGAACCGGCCCCGCTTTTCCACCCTGACCGCCGGTGCGCTTGGACTGGTCGCGGTGCTGTTGGCCGCGGTCGCCGTACTGTTGAATTACTCCGGCGAGCCCCATGGCGACAAAATCGTCGTGCGGGTACGGCTCTGGGACGTCCCGATCGCCGAGGCCTACCGGGAGTCGTTCGAGGCATTCAACCGCACGCATCCCGATATCGAGGTGCGCATCAATCTGGTGGCCTACTCGACGTACTTCAACACGCTGCGCACCGACCTCGCCGGCGGCAGCGCCGACGACATCTTCTGGCTCTCCAACTCCTACCTCGCGGCCTACGCCGACAACGGCCGGCTACTAGATATCGGGAAAACCTTATCCCGCGAAGCGATTTCGGATTGGGAGCCGGCGGTGGTGGACCAGTTCACCCGCGGCGGAGCGCTGTGGGGCGTGCCGCAGCTCACCGACGGCGGCATCGCGGTGTACTACAACGCGGACCTACTTTCCGCGGCCGGCATCGATCCCACGCAGCTGAACACCCTGCGCTGGAATCCCAACGGCGAGGACACTTTGCGCCCGCTCGCGGCCCGGCTCACCGTCGATGTCAATGGAAATGTCGCGGGCACACCGGGTTTCGACCCCGGCCGGGTTCGCCAGTGGGGGTACAACGCGGCCAACGATCCGCAGGCGATCTACCTCAACTACATCGGCTCGGCGGGCGGGGTATTCCAGCGCGGCGACGAGTTCGCGTTCGACAACCCCGGCGCCATCGCTGCCTTCCGCTATCTGGTCGGTCTGATCAACGACGACCATGTCGCGCCACCGGCGTCGGACACCAACGGCAACGGCGACTTCTCCCGCAACCAATTTCTGGCCGGCCGGATGGCGCTGTTCCAGTCCGGTACCTACAACCTGGCGTCGATAGCGCGTGATGCCCGATTCCACTGGAGTGTCGCGATGCTGCCGACCGGTCCGCAGGGCCGGGTCAGTGTTACCAACGGCATTGCCGCGGCGGGCAATTCGGCTACCAAACATCCCGACGCGGTGCGTCAGGTGTTGGCCTGGATGGGCAGCCGCGAGGGCAACGCGTACCTGGGCCGTCAAGGCGCCGCCATCCCCGCGGTACGGTCCGCCCAGCACGTTTACTTCGACTACTGGGCCGCGCACGGCGTCGACGTCACACCCTTCTTCTCCGTCTTGAACGGCCCGCGCATCCCGGCCCCGGGCGGTGCCGGCTTCGCCGCCGGAGATCTGGCGTTGCAACGCTATTTCGACGAGATGTTCCTTGGCCGCGGCGATGTCGCGACAATCCTGAACCAGGCTCAGGCCGCCGCCAACGGCGCCGCTCGTCGTTGACGACGCTAGCCCGGCAGCACCAACACCGGCACCGAACTTTCGCGGATAATCTTCGCGCTGCGAGACCCGAGAAACACCCTGCGGATGTCGCCGCGCGGTGACGTGCCCAGTGCGAGAATCTCGCCGTCCTGCCAGTCAGCGTTATCGATCGACTCTCTCCAGCTGCCGCCGGTGGATACCTGCAGCGCGACGTCCTGGCTGACTACTCCCTCGGTCTTGAGGTCTTGCAGGACTTCCCGCGCTTGGGACGCCCAGGCCTCCAGGATCGAATCCTCGACCTCGGACCCCACCTCTGGTGGATACATCGTCTTGCCGCGGACCGCGAAGGTAAGCACCCGAACGGGCACTCCGAACCGCTGCGCGGTCTCGAAACACGCCCGCACCACGTCGATGGAGTCCCGTGTGGCCGAGTAGGCGCAGGTGAGCCTGGTCAATTTGCGCGCGTGGGAACGGTATTCAGCAGGGCTGAGCGCCACCGGCACGGGCGACGCGTGCAGCAGCCATTCGGCGGTCGAGCCGATCACGACCTGACCCCGTCCACCACTGGGCAACGACCCCAGCACCAGGATCTCGCCGCCGAATTCCTCGACCACCTCGATCAATCCGCCCGACACCGACCGGTGAGCGCGGTGGACGTAGCTGACTCCGATCCCGTCGGCCAAATCATGGAGGTAACCCGCGGCCTCCCTGGCGGATTCGGCAGCCAGCTGGGCCGCCCAGTTTTCGTACTCCGCGTCGACGCGGGCGAGCGACGGTGTCGGCCATGGCGCAGGCACGATCGTCGCCACCGTCAGTGAGGTACCGAGCGTCCGTGCGATGCGCACGGCCAGGTGCAGCCCCGACAGGCCGAGATTGCTGGCCCGGTAGCCGACGACTACGGTCACACCGGCTCCTCAGCGGCATTGTTGAGCGCGCTGTGGTGACGACCCCACAGGAAGTAGAAGATCAACGCGAGGAAGATCCACCCGCTGAACGCGATCCAGGTGTACCAGTGCAAGCTGACGAGGATGTACCCGCATGCCAGCACCGAAAGCACCGGCGTGACAGGGTAACCGGGCACCTTGAACGCGCGCGGCAGGTCCGGCTCGCGCACCCGCAGGATGATCACCCCGACCGCCACAACGATGAACGCGGTCAGCGTGCCGATGGACACCATGTCCGCCAGCTTGTCCAGCGGGACGAGTCCGGCCAACGCGCTGGCGGCGATAGCCACGATCACCGTGTTGGTCACTGGGGTCATGGTGCGCATGCTCACCGACGCGAATCGCGTCGGCAGCAGCCCGTCGCGACCCATCGCGAACAAGATGCGCGTCTGGCCGTACATCGTGATCAGCGTGACGGTGAAGATCGAGATCACCGCGCCCGCGCACAGAATGGTGCTGGCCCAGCCTTGGTGCGTGACGTTGTCGAGGATGGTGGCCAGTCCGGCGTCCTGCTGCCCGGCGAAGTTCTGCCAGGGCTGGGTGCCGACGGCGGCGAGCGCAACCAGAACGTAGACGGTGGTGACCGTCGCCAGCGCCGCCATCAGCGCGCGCGGCATCGTCTTCTGCGGGTCCTTCACCTCGTCACCCGCCGTCGACACCGCGTCAAGACCGATGAACGAGAAGAAGATCGTGCCCGCCGCCGAGCCGATGCCCGCAACGCCGAACGGGGCAAAGTCCTTGAGCTGATTGGCGTCAAAGGCGGTGAACGCGATGATCACGAACATCGCCAGTACACCCAGCTTGATCAGCACCATGATCGCGTTGACCCGCGCCGATTCGCTGGCGCCGCGGATCAGCAGCAGCGCACACAGGGCGATCAGGACGATCGCCGGCAGATTCAAGTAACCTGGGTCGGAATCCCACGGTGCGGCCGATAACGCATGCGGGATCTGGAATCCAAATATGTTGTGCAGCAGCTTGTTGACGTAGCCGCTCCAGCCGACCGAGACCGCGGCCGTGGCCACCCCGTATTCCAGCAGCAGGCAGGCCGCCACCGCCATCGCGACGACCTCACCCAGCGTGGTGTACGCGTACGAGTATGACGAACCCGAAACCGGCACGGCCGAAGCCAATTCGGCGTAGCAGATGGCCGCGAGCCCGGCCGCGATTCCCGCGATGATGAAGGAGACGATCACCCCGGGTCCGGCTTCCGGCACCGCCTGCGACAGCACGAAGAAAATGCCGGTGCCGACCGTCGAGCCGACCCCGAACATGGTCAGCTCGAACGCGCCGATGCCGCGTTTGAGGTGGTCTGCGGCCCCGTGTGCGACGGGTGCGCCGGTCACCGGGCGGCGCCGCAGCATCTGTGCTGTCAGGCTGATCGAGCTGGCTGGCAAATCGCGCCCCCTAATGCTGGATCAGCTGATTATGCTGTCTCCCGCAATACGGCGGCGAACTGGTCGACGGCCCAGTTAATTTCCTGCTCGGTAATCACCAGCGGCGGTGCGAACCGCAGCGTCGAATCGTGGGTGTCTTTCACCAGCACACCACGCTCGGCCAAGCGCAGGCTGATCTCCTTGCCGGTGGCCAGCGTGGGTTCGATGTCGACGCCGGCCCACAGGCCAAAGCCACGCACCGCCACCACACCGTCGCCGATAAGGTCCCGCAAGCGCCGATGCAGATGCGCGCCCAATTCGGCTGAGCGGGACTGGAATTCACCCCGCGCCAGCATCGAAACCACCGTAGTACCGATCGCCGCGGCCAACGGATTGCCCCCGAATGTCGAGCCGTGCTCGCCGGGATGCAGCACGCCGAGGATCCTCCGGTCGGCGACCACCGCCGACAGTGGCATCACGCCGCCGCCCAGCGCTTTACCAAGCAGGTACACGTCCGGCACCACGCCCCAGCGGTCGCAGGCGAACGTGTAGCCGGTGCGCGCGAGTCCCGATTGAATTTCGTCGGCGATCATCAGCACGTTGTAGTCGCTGCACATCGCACGGACAGCCGGCAAGTAGTCATCGGGCGGGACGATGATGCCGGCCTCGCCCTGGATCGGTTCGAGCAGCACCGCGACGGTGTTCTCGTCAATCGCGTCAGCCAATGCCGCGACGTCGCCGAACGGCACCGAACGAAACCCGGGGGTGAACGGACCGAAACCGCCGCGCGCCGTCGGGTCCGACGAGAAGCTGACGATGCTGATCGTGCGTCCGTGGAAATTGTTCTCGGCCACGATGATGTTCGCGCGGCCCTCGGAGATGCCCTTGACGTCAGCGCCCCACTTGCGCGCGACCTTGAGGCCGCTCTCCACCGCTTCAGCGCCCGAGTTCATCGGCAACACCATGTCTTTGCCGCACAACTGGGCAAGCGCGGCACAGAACGGTCCGAGATTGTCCGAATGGAAGGCACGGCTGACCAGCGTGACTGCGTCAAGTTGGGCATGGGCTGTCGCGGTGATCTCGGGGTTGCGGTGGCCGAAGTTGACCGCCGAGTACGCGGCCAGACAATCCAGGTAGCGCCGGCCGTCGACGTCGGTGATCCATGCGCCCTCGGCGCTTGCCGCCACCACTGGTAGCGGCGAATAGTTATGCGCTGCATACTTTTCGACGAGCGCGATCGCATTCTCGGTTCCGTTGGCGGCCACCGAAGTCGGGTCGTCGAGAATCGTCATGGAAACACCTCCAATGTGCAGCACTTGACCGAACCGCCCCCCTTGAGCAGCTCAGAGAGATCGACGCCGACGGGCTCGAAGCCCGCCTCCCGCAACTGGGCGATGAAACCCGTTGCGGCAGAAGGAAGCACGACATGCAGGCCGTCGGAAACCACATTAAGGCCCAGCACGTAGGCGTCCGCGCTCCCCACCACCATAGCGTCGGGAAACAGCGCGTGCAGCTGCTCCTGTGCCGCTGCGCTGAACGCCGGAGGGTAGAACGCAATCGTGTGATCGTCGAGAACGGCCAGTGCCGTATCGAGGTGGTAGAACCGCGGGTCCACCAGCTCGAGCGAAACCACCGGCATGCGCAGCGCCGCGGAGATCTCGGCATGCGCGCGCCGGTCGGTGCGAAAGCCATAACCCGCCAACACCATTTCGCCGACCATCAGCAGGTCGCCCTGTCCCTCGTTGACGTAACGCGTCGTCACCGGCTGATAGCCCATCGACGACATCCAGTCGGCGTAGGCCGTCGCCTCGCCGGCGCGCTGCTCGTAGCGGAATCGGGCGACGATAGCGACGTCGCCGGCAACGAGCCCGCCGTTGGCGGCGTAGACCATGTCCGGCAGGCCGGGTACCGGCTCGACGATGTCCACCTGGTGACCGAGTCGTAGGTAGGTCTGGCGCAGACCCTCCCACTGCGCTTGCGCGACCTCGACGTCCACGGGTGCGCTGACATCCATCCACGGGTTGATGGCGTATTCGACCGCGAAATAGGCCGGCGGCGTCATCGCATACCGACGTGTCTGAGCTGTTCCGGACCGCTTGGGTGCGGCGTCTTGCCATGCCGCGGGCGCGGCGCGAGGCGCCGGGTCGGCAACATAGTAATCCGTCATAGATCCACGATATTTGCCCGCTGCCACACAATCAAACGCCGATTCTTGCGTGTCTATGAATGATTTGTTGCGCTACAGTGTCCTACATAGCGATTTATTGCATACGGCGGGACGGGGGGCGCGATGGACCGGCTGGACGACACCGACGGCCGCATTCTCGCCGAGTTGACCGAGCATGCGCGGGCCACCTTCGCCGAGATCGGCGAGAAGGTGAATTTGTCGGCACCCGCGGTGAAGCGTCGCGTTGACCGGATGCTCGACAACGGCGTGATCAGGGGCTTCACCACGATCATCGACCGCAACGCGCTCGGCTGGAACACCGAAGCTTATGTGCAGGTGTATTGCCACGGCACGATTGCGCCCGACCAGCTGCGGGCGGCATGGGTGGACATGCCCGAGGTGGTCAGCGCGGCGACGGTGACCGGTACGTCCGACGCCATCCTGCATGTCCTGGCCCGCGACATGCGCCACCTCGAGTCGGCGCTCGAACGCATCCGGGAGAGCGCTGACATCGAACGCAGCGAAAGCATCGTCGTGCTGTCAAACCTCCTCGACCGGATGCGGACCTAGCGACCGGTCAGCGCGTCGTCAGCGAGCGTTGCGGCGCGCGAGCGTAACGCCACGGCGAAATTCGGGGCAATTTCTCGCCGTGGCGTTA
>DASYJS010000163.1:0-1954 GCA_035996225.1 Mycobacterium sp.
GTCCGGTCGCTGGCCGGTAATTATGCTGAGGCAGAGCAGAATGCCCGCGATGCCTTGACGCTCTACACCGAGATAGGCGATCCGGTGCATCAGGCGTACGCGCTGAACGAGTTCGGTGTCGTGCGCCGGCTGCAGGGCGACCTCGACGGTGCCGTGTCGGCGCACGAGGAGGCGCTGCGCAGGTATGCCGACCTCGGCGATCGCTTCGGTCAGGCCAACGCCGTCCGGCACCTCGGCGTGGTGCATCGGATTCGCGGTGAGCAGGCTGCGGCGGTATCGGCGCAGGATCAGGCGCTGGCCATCTACACCGAGCTTGAGAGCCGAGGCGGTCTGGCAGCTGCCACCGCTGAGTTGGGTGTGCTCCGGCGGCTTGACAACGACCTGGCCGGCGCGCAGAGCGCCCTGTGAACCGCCCCCGGTTTTTTGGAGGCTCTGAAGCCTGCAAAGGTGGGGAGTCATGCCAGCACCGAGGAAGTACTCAGATGAGCTGCGCGAGCGTGCCGTGCGGATGGTCTTGCAGATCCAGCGTGAGTCGGGGCGGAGCAAGGGCGCTGTGGCGGGGGTCGCGGCGAAGTTGGGGATCAACAGGGAGACGTTGCGTGGGTGGGTGCGTCAGGCCGAGGTGGACACGGGGCGGCGGCCCGGCACCTCGACGGGCGATGCGCAGCGCCTGGCCGAGTTGGAGCGGGAGAATCGTGAGCTGCGCCGGGCCAATGAGATCTTGAAGGCGGCGTCCGCTTTTTTCGCCAGGGAGCTCGACCCGCGACTGCCGAGGTAGTCGAGTTCATCGACAAGCATCACCGGCAGCTTGGTGGGGTTGAGCCGATCTGCCGGGTTCTGGGGTTCGCTCCGTCGACGTACTACGCGGCGGCGGGGCGGGTGCCCTCTGCTCGGGCCAGGCGCGATCAGTGGCTGATGGGTGAGATCCTGCGGGTGTATATGGAGAACTTCCAGGTCTACGGCGCCCGGAAGATCCACAAGCAGTTGCGGCGGGACGGTGTCGTGGTGGCTCGACGCACCGTCGAGCGGCTGATGCGGGTGCTGGGTATCGTTGGGGTGGTCCGGGGCCGCCGACGGCGTACGACGGTGCCGGATCCGGACAATCCGGTGCCGGAGGACCTGCTGAAGCGGGACTTCACCGCGCCGGCGCCGGACCGGCGGTGGGTGGCTGACTTCACCCAGGTTGGTCTGCCGGCCGGCGACGTGTACGTCGCGTTCGTCATCGACTGCTACTCCCGCTACATCGTGGGCTGGCAGTGTGCCGATCACATGCGTACCGACCTGGTGTTGGATGCGTTGGAGATGGCCCTGTCGAACCGCGCCATCCGCGATGGACGGCTTGTGCATCACTCGGACCACGGCTCGCAGTATCTGTCGATCCGTTACAGTGCAACGCTTTGGGCCGTGGGTGTGACGATGTCTGCTGGTACGGTGGGTGACTCGTACGATAATGCGCTGGCCGAGTCGGTCAACGGTCTGTTCAAGGCTGAGCTGATCCGCCGGCACGGCCCGTTCCGGGACGTCGATCGTCTCGCCGGGTCCATAATGGACTGGGTGGACTGGTACAACAATCGGCGACTACACTCGTGGTGCGGAGATATTCCTCCCGCAGAGTACGAAGCCATGTACCACAGTGGACGGACCGAGAGCGCCGGCTCGACCGAGTCGGAACGCAAATGATCAGTCTCCAAAGAACCGGGTGCACCTCAGTTGCCGTGGCTGAAGACGACCACCGGCCCGTTGCCTGCGGTGTCCTCGAAGTACAGCTGTTGGCCGTTGACTGATGCGAAAGGCATTTCGCTTTCTCCGATCGGGGTAGCCCGTGAGTCCGCCCGCTCGATGGCGGCTTGTTCTGGGACTGGCCAGTGCCAGGCTGGAAATAGCACGGTCGTTGAGGGCTCCACGGCGGTCGCATTGTCGTGCGATGGCTGCCGCCGATATTTGTGAGTCGGCC
>DASYJS010000164.1:0-9604 GCA_035996225.1 Mycobacterium sp.
AGGATGAAAGCCAAGTAGTTGACGACGACCACCACGACATAGACCGCGACCTGCGGGCCGACGGCGCCGTGAGACTGAAAGTTGAAGGTGCGATTGAGCACGTAGCTGAGCGCGAAGGCACCCGCGTACGCGACCGTGACGGCGATCGGCACCGCAAGGCCCAGCCCGCTGCGCAGTGTGGTGAGAAGTGCCAGATCGATGCTGAAGGTGAGGCCGTTGATCAAGCAAAAGCCAAGAAATGTCGGTGCGATGACCGAGGCGAGGCCGAACGGAAACCGATCGACGACCGCCTCACAGAACTTGTGGAATCGGTCGACCGCGCGTGACGGGCTGACCCGCGATTCGGCTGGCACGCGGCTACCGTGCCATGGCCGGGTATCCGCCACGTGATCAGTTGGCCAACTTTTCGCGGACCACGTGCATGTCGGACGCCTCATTTCGCCGGCAGCTTCACCACCCGATCGCCGGTGTAGTCGGTGACGTAGAGGTTGACGGCGCCGTCGACCGCGATACCGCTGGGGTGGTTGAGGCCGACGAACGGCAGCACGCTCTGCGTATTCGACCCGGCCTCCATTTTCAGCACCCGATTGCCGGTGTAGTCGGTGACAAAGATGTCGCCCCCGCTGTCCACGGCAACACCGCTGGGGTCTCCGGGAGTGAAAAGGCCGGTGAAGGGCAGCACGGTCTGGCGGGTCGAGTCCGGCGCCAGCTTCACCACCCGGCTGTTGCCCGAGTCGGCGACGTAGACGTTGCGTGCATCGTCCAGCCCTACACCCTCGGGCCCGTTAAGACCGGTGAACGTCAGCTCGGTCGGGGTGCTCGACCCGGCCGCCAGCTCCAGCACCCGGTTGTTGTCCGTGTCGGCGACGTAGAGGTTGCCCGCGACGTCCATCGCCACACCCTGGGGCCGGTGCAGCCCCGTGAACGGAAGCTCGCTCGGGGTGCTCGAGCCCACCGCCAACTTGAGCACCCGATTGTGGTTGGTGTCAGCGACATAAAGGTTGCCGGCACTATCCCCGGCGACGCCCTCGGGCACGTTGAGATCGCTGAACGGAAGCTCGCTCGGGGTGCTCGAGCCCACCGCCAACTTGAGCACCCGATTGTGGTTGTCATCGGCGATATAGAGGTTGCCGGCGCGGTCCACCTCCACATCGGCGGGGTGGTTGAGCCCGGTGAACGGCAGCGTGACTTGAGGGCCGTACGGGGGATCGCGGTGCTGACTGGGCTGCGCGGTCTGCGGGCCGGGTGAGTTCTCGTGCTTCCGGCCGGCAATCACCATGGCGGCGGCAATGACGGCCACCGTCAGCACGGCAGCCGGAATCACGACGACCGTTCGGCGCCACCGCCGGCGCCGTGGCGGGGTGCCGACGTCGTCGGGGAGCGGCGGCTCGAAGGGCTCGAAGTCGGGCGGTTCGTCGGCTGGTGGTGATTGAACGTCGAGCACGCCGGGCGCGGGCAGCGCCGGGGATACGTCGTCAGTCGGGGTGCGTTCGCTGACCGGTACGGCCAAGGCGTGGCGCGCGGCGATGGCGTCGTGGGCGGCGTTGGCCAACTCGACGGTGGTGGCATACCGGTCGGCGGGGTCTTTGGCCATGCCCGTGGCGACGACGTCGTCGAGGCGCGCGGGCACGCCGGGCCGGGTGACGGACGGTCGAGGCGGCGGGGTGCTCAGATGCGCGGCGAACAGCCAGGTGTCCCCCGCGAAGGGCGGTTGTCCGGTCAGACATTCGTAGAGCACGCAAGCCAGCGAGTAGACGTCGGCGCCGGCATCGGCGGCGCGAGCCCCGGATCTCTCCGGCGCCATGTAGTGCCAGCTGGCGATGTCGTCGTCGGACTTCGTCAATCGCGTTTCGTACCAGGGCGCCAAACGGGCGATCCCGAGATCAACCAGGTAGGCGAAATCGTCACGATCGAGCAGGATGTTGGAGGGTTTGACATCGCCGTGCACCAGACGGACCTCGTGCGCGGCCTGCAGCGCATCGGCCACCTGCTCGATGATGCGCACCGCACGGGCCGGCTCGACCGGCCCGTCCGCCAACACTTCTTCGAGGTTGTGGCCTTCGATGAGTTCCATGTCGATATACAGCTGCTCGTCGATTTCGCCGTAATCGTGGATGGGAATGATGTGCGGGTTGTTCAGCAGTGCGGCCGCCGCTGTCTCACGGCGGAACTGTTGCACGATCGTCGGGTCCGCGGCCAGCTGTGGCGGGAGTACCTTGATCGCCGCATCGCGGTCGTCGGTCGCGGTGTCATATGCTCGCCACACCTCGCCCATGTCGCCCCGGCCTAACAACTCGACGAGCCGATAGCGGCCAAACTCCTTTCCCTCCACCGGCTCACCATACCCAGCCGGGCAGTTAACGGGAGGTGAAGTTCCTACCGTCTCCGGCCATCATCGCCAGCAGCACCTGAACCTTGCCAGATCTGTTATGTACCAAAGACTCTCGCCCCAACTGCGAAGTCATGCCGTGAGTGAATTACCGCACGACAGCACAATTCATCCGGCTAACTCGAGCAGCCCGGCTCGGCGTTCGTCTTCCGCAGTTGGCCGTCGGCGATCTGCGGCCCCAGAATGGGGAGACGACTAGGAAGTTATCCACCGGGGAGTACCGACAATGACCACCAACAATCCCTACTGGGACGCGGTCAGGGATTGCGTCGAGATCGAGAGTCTTGGGGGCAACGCGGTGGTCGGCTATTACAGCGTGGACCGCAGCATCGAAGAGAACATGGCCCGCTCGCCGAACCGGCTGACGCTCATCAGGAAATACTGTTGGACCATTCCCGATCCCGAAACGGTCGCATTCGTGGCCCGATACGCGCGGGGCGGCCTGGTCGATCCCATTGCGGGTACGGGATATTGGGCCTACTTGCTTGGGCAGATGGACGTCGATGTCGTCTGCTACGACCTGAACCCCGGTACCGCGCTGCACGTCAACGGCTGGCACGGCGCCGACCTCCACGCCGAGGTCGGCGCGAAGGACTGCGCCGAGGCTGTAGCACTGCACCCCGACAGGACACTGTTTCTGTCATGGCCTCCCCATGGCCAGGATGTCGGCGCGCGCATAGTGAGGGCCTACAAGGGGACACGGATCATCTACATCGGCGACGGCCATGGCGGTGCCGCCGGCGACGATCAGATGCACGCGCTACTCGAGACAGATTGGGCCGAAGTCGATTCCCGGCAGCCGGTGCTCTGGTGGGGCCAGCACGACAAGGTGACGGTGTATGAGCGCGACCGTCCCTGATTCGCCGGCGTGCTCGTGTCCTCCTCCGCGGCCGGTCCCGACCACACCCCGGCAGTGCCCGCCCATTGCGTTCCTGTACCCGTGATCGCCGCGCCGCATGGTCCGCGCTCAGCAAACTTTGGCGTAAATAACATCACGGAACACCAAAGGAGACGAGCGGCGACTCGAAATGCCTAGAGCGGCCCTGGAGCGGGTGCGGCCGGTTAGGACTTGGGCGGGGTGTTGGAGTCGATATCCATGTCTGGGCAGAATGCCTCGACTGCAGCGAAGGCGATCACCTTCGTCTGCTGCTTGCTGTAGCCCATGTTTTGAATCCGCTGCAGGGCCTGGTCAGGTGGGAGGATGTCGTTGCGCAGCTCGTTACACAGATTGGTCCCAACATGGACGATCGAGTCGTGGTTGGAGTACTGGACGTGGTTCTTGTCGAGCACGGCGATATACGCGGGCGTATTGTCCGGCTCAGCGTTGGCGACTGCTGGCACTGAACACAGCAGTGTGGGCAGGGCGACGAATGACACCGCAAGTGCTGTTTTCATGGATCTGAGCATAGAATCCCGCCTGAACTTTTGAGTGAACGATGGGCAAACGGATTCCCTCACGGCTGGGTGTAGCAAAAATTCGCACTGCGCGCTGCTGCGCCGGACCCGCCAAGGTGGCTAGAGTTCCCCAGTTAATGGCACGACTGAGAGACCTTGCCCCACCCGCGACAAGGGCGACCGTCAAGAACATCGCGGCCGGGCTCCTCTGCGCCGTCGGAGTACCGGCGTTCACCCGGCGGCGACACCGCGACCTGCTTGCGATCGTGATGTTCCACGGCGTGGAAGACGAACCGCCATCGCCCGCGTGCTGGCACGTCCTGGACGCGCCCATGTACCGCCGTCAACTGGAGTACATCCGCGAGCACTTCAACGTCCTTCCGCTCGAGGAGGCCCTCGTGCGGCTCGCCGCGGGGACGTTGCCGCCGCGCGCGATGGCGATCACCTTCGACGACGGCACCCGCAACCTGGCCACGCACGCGGTCCCGGTGTTACGGGACCTGGGACTGCCCGCGGCGGTGTTTCTGGCGACGGGTCCGATGGGCAGCGACGAAAGCCTCTGGCCCGACCGGCTTTGGCTGGCGATCGCACACACCACCGCGACCGAGGTCGATCTGGCCACACTGGGACTGGGCACTCGCTCGCTCGACGGGACGGCCAGCCGCGGCACCGTCTATGCGGCCGCGGTGGCCCGGTTGAAAGACCTTGCCGACGCGCAACGCGTCGCGGTGCTGGACGAGATTCTCGGCGCAGTGGGCCACCGCGACGGCGGCGACGGTGGTCCGTTCCGGATGCTGTCCTGGGACGAAGCCCGTCAGATGGCCAACGACGCTCTCGTGACGCTGTATCCCCACACAGTGACCCACCCGATCCTGGCCCGCTGTAGCGACGACAAGGTCGAGCGGGAGATCACGGATTCGTGCGCGACGTTGCAGCGTGAAACTGGTCTGACTCCAACGGTTTTCGCGTATCCCAATGGACGGCTGCAGGATTTCGACGCCCGCGCCAAGGACGCGCTGCGCCGCCGCGGGGTGCGCTGGGCGTTGTCGACGACACCGGGATTCGCCGACCGTCGCTGCGACCCGATGGCGTTGCCGCGGTTGGCCGTTGGCAGCGATTCGTCTTTCGACTACTTCCGGCTCATGGTCTCGGGCGGGCTGCCCCGCCGCAGCGGCTGACGGCCGGACGTCAGCGCGACGCGGCGGCCAGCCACAAGTCGTGCAGCGCCTCCCGCCAGTGGGCAATGTCGAACTCCCCGGCACGCGCGTACGCCGCCGCCGCGAGCCGATTGCGCAGCTCAGCATCGACGATCAGGGACCGCAGCGCCGATGCCAGCTGCTCGGGCTCGCCGGGTTTGACCAGCAAACCGCTTACCCCGTCGGTAACCACTTCCGGTATCGCACCCACGGCTGTGGTCACCGGTACCGCCCCGTTGGCCATCGCCTCCAGCACCGCCATCGGAAGGCCTTCGCTGTAGCTGGGCAACACCAGGATCGCCGACTCGGCCAGCAGCCGGTCCCTGTCCGGGGGCCCGACCCAGCCGACGACGTCGACGGTGTCCGCGAGTCCGTTGGCGCGGACAACCTCGCGCACCTGTTCCACTTCCCCATCGCCAGCCATGGTGACTCGCAGGCGAGCGCGAATATCGTTGGGCAGCATACCGATTGCGCGAACGAGATCGTAGCTTCCCTTGTTTTCGCCCAATCTGCCCAGCGCCACCGCCCGCACCGGCTGCCCAGTGCGCGGCGACGGCGCAACAGCAGGCACCACCACGGGGTTGTAGAGGACTCGGGTGTGGGCTTCGTCGAATCCGAGGCTCGCGCACGACTCCTTGACATGGAATTGGCCGAGCACCACCGAATAGTCGGCGCGCAGCACCAGGCGTACGGCGCGACCCAGCGGCCGCGGCAGCTCGTCGAGCCAGGAGAAGAAGTAGGTGGTGTGGCCGTGGACGATGGTCGGGACGCCGCGCAGCCGCGCGACGAACAGCGGTACGGCCTTGCGGACGATGCTGCCACGCCATGAATAGTGCACGTGGAAGACGTCGACGAAGCCGAACAAAAGCAGCGCCGATGCCGTGAGCATGCCCGAAATACCCGTCCACAGCCGCACCGCCAGCGGGGCGTCGTTGTAGGTGGGCACCAGGCGGATGCGGAACCGTGAGTCGCTGTCCTCGAGCAGCAGACGCATCATCGTCGCCATGCCGCCGCGGCTGTTCGGTCCGGCTGGGGCGTTCCCGATCGTAAGGACCCGAATCGGCAGGCGCGCTGCTGCCGTCACTTGCGTGTCACCCGGCGTACCTCCGCTCAAGCTAGCTTCACCACAGGACGCTACGGAATAGCAGGGCGTCCGCGATGAGTCCGACACCGAAGACCAGGAACAATAGTCGCACCGAGATGGGACCGTAGCGAGTGAGGCCGCGCACGATCCCGCGCTGTATCCGCACCGCTCGCGTGGTCTTTCGAGTGGCCAGAAAGAGGATCAACAGCGACGGCGACAGTGCCAGCGTCCAGTAGGCGTAAATCAGTAGCGGCCACAGGGGCGGTCGTGGATGCACCGCGGCGAGCATGGCCAATCCGGTGATGAAGGGAATCGAGGTGGGCGCCTGCCCCATGCCGACCGCTGCGCCGAGAACTCCGAGCAGCCAGGGACGTTGCCGCATTGCCGCCAGCGCCCATCCCGGAGCCGACGTTTGGGCGGTCAAAGGAAAGTAGGCCAGGCACATCAGCACCACCCCCAGCAACAGCTGGCCCCAAAACCGAAGCGCAGGCGTGACTTTGAAGTCGGCCCATTCCGTCAAGACACCAAGACCAAGTACGGTGCAGACCCCGAAGGTGGTGGTGACCGCGAACAAACCTGCGATGAAGCTCAAGCCGCCCTGGACCGGCGATCGGCGGTCGAGTCGGCTGGCGTAGACGACGGCTGAGACGACGCCCACGTTGAGGACATTCAGCGAGTCGAGGAAGGCCAGACCGGCGAGCGCCAGCAATAGAGCTTCCATGATCGCACCGAAGTTACGGCATCGGGTCGCTGACCGCCTTCAACCGACGACGCAAAGCGGGCGTCTGTTGGAAAATTGGGCCCCTGCGTTATATCAGCGGCGGCTGTAATGTTTTCTCCATGCTGACTTATGAGACGCGGGAGTCGGCGCTGGCCCGGTTGGGGCGGGCGCTGGCCGATCCGACGCGGTGCCGGATTCTGGTGGCGTTACTTGACGGCGTGCGCTACCCGGGCGAACTGGCGTCCCAGCTTGGTCTGACCCGGTCGAACGTTTCCAATCATTTGTCGTGCCTGCGCGGTTGCGGCTTGGTGGTGGCCACCTACGAGGGCCGGCAGGTGCGCTACGCGCTGGCTGACGCGCACCTTGCCCGCGCACTGAGTGAATTGGTTCAGGTGGTGCTCGCCGTCGACACCGAGCAGCCGTGCCTTGACCAGGCCGCGCCGAGCGAGGCGGCCGCGGCGCGATGAACGACAAGGAGGCCGCGAGCCGGGTCGGCCCCTCGCTGCCGCTGGCCGCGCCGGTGACAGACTGCCGCAATGACGGGTGCTGCACCCGCGCCACCGCGAATCCCGTTGAGCCGCAACGCCGTGCCGTGTTGTCGCGACGAGTGCGTCTGCTCGTATCGGCGACGATTACCTACAACATCCTCGAGGCCGTCGTCGCGATCTCGGCCGGCGCGGTGGCATCGTCGTCCGCGTTGATCGGGTTCGGGCTGGACTCCCTCATTGAGGTCTCCTCGGCCGCCGCGGTGTACTGGCAGTTCTCCGGGAGCGACCCCGAGGCCCGCGAACGCGCCACGTTGCGCATCATCGCGGTGTCGTTCTTCGCATTGGCCGGCTACGTAACGGTCGAGTCCGTTCGATCCCTGCTCGGCGGGGAGACTGCCGGATCCTCCACCGCCGGAATCGTTTTAGCGACAGTGTCGCTGGTGGTCATGCCGCTGCTGTCGTACGCACAGCGGCGCGCCGGGCGCGAGCTGGGTTCGGCCAGCGCGGTCGCGGACTCCAACCAGACACTGCTGTGCACATACCTATCCGGCGTGCTGCTGGTCGGGTTGCTGCTGAACCTGCTGTTCGGCTGGTCGTGGGCCGACCCCGTCGTCGCGTTGGTGATCGCCGCCGTGGCAGTCAAAGAGGGCCGCACCGCCTGGCGGGGCGAACACTGCTGCTGACTGAATGAAACTCGCTGCGCTGCAGCGAGTTTCGCCGCTAGCCGGGCAGTCCGGCCTTGATGGCCGCGTCCTGCTTTCGCGCCACATCGAGGGCGACCTCCGCGGGCACCGGATCGTTCGGCGCGCTCTCGAACTCAACCAGCGCGACGACCTTGCCTTCGCCGAAGATCACCGACGTCTTCGCCTTGGTGCCGTCAGCCGAGGGCCCCGAAATGATCGTGCCGCCGACGCCCACGTCGGCCGGTGCCGGCGTACCGCCCTTGATGGCTCCGTTCTGCGGATCGACGTAGGACTTGGTCAGCGAGTCACGGTCCTTATCCGCCGCACCGGGGTCGGGATAGACCAGCAGCGAGTCGATGACGGTCCGCGAGCCGGCCTGATTTGTGAACACACCCTCGATGCCCGGTGCCGGGTCGGTCAGCTGCCGCGTTTTGGGCCCGTTGAAGCTATCCCCGGCCACGACGATGTCGGTCGCCTTGATCAGCAAGTTGCTGTAGTCCGAAGGCTGCGCGGCACCGCTGCTCGATGTCGGTGCGGCCGACGACGAGGAGGCCGCGGAAGAAGTCGACGTCGACGATTTCGTTGACGACGATGGGCTGGGCGACTTGTCGCTGCCACACCCCGTGACCGCTGCGCCGACCACCAGCGTGGTTGCCGCCAGACCGGCTGCGGCCAGCGATACCTTCTTCACCATTGACTCCTTTGAGTGTCGTCGCGATTTGCTAGCGCCTCGCGCAACCTAGCGGATCACCAGATGAACTGGAAATGAATGACCTTAAATCATTTCCGAATTAACCAACCACACTAGGGCGCCTATTGCCACCGCGAAGGCATCGATCGCATTGCGGGAGCCTGAACGACGGTTGACGGCTTGTGGCCCGTTCAGCCTCGGCGAAACCGCTCGCGCATTTGCGGATCGTTCTCCCACCACAGCCCCGCGGACGCAGCCTCTTCGCTCGCACTCGTTTCCGTCCGGTCCAGCTCGGCATCGACCTGGACGGCTTGCGCCCGTTCATCGCGAGACAGCGCGCGCATCAACAGCAGCACGAACGGCAACCCGACTACGTCGCCGAGAATCCATAGGACGCCGGCGCCGATGGTCTGGTCGAGCCGCTGATCCGGACCCCAGGAGCGGTGCAACGCCGAGTAATACTGCGCGGCGATCAATGAGCCCTGCCAGATCACCAACCCCAGGACTCCGTCGCCGAGGGTCTCGGCGACGGAGATCAGCAGCGAGATCAGCTGAGGGTACTTGCGGGGCACCGGGTCTGCTTGCAGCCGGGCATAGAAATATCCAAACCCGATGGCTACCAAGATAATTCGCGTAAGCGCGCCGATCCATTCGTTTTGCAGAGCCGCGGTATACCAGGGCGTCAGGTAGAGCAGCCAGGGCGTGGCCAGCATCGCCAGCGACGTCGTCAACGGGTGCGCGAGCACTCGGGCCCATCGACCCCCGAGCAGCCGGTCGACGCGTTCACGGCCGCGCGGTCCCAACGCGTCGCGCCCCACGGTGATCGGCTTGCCCTGCGCGAGGAAGAACGGCACCACATACAGCAGCAGCAGTACCTGCAGCGCGCGAACCCAGAACAGGACGTAGGCGTAGCTGCCGATCGCGCCGACGGTGGCCAGGGCCCACAACACGATGCCG
>DASYJS010000165.1:0-5780 GCA_035996225.1 Mycobacterium sp.
GATGGTGGGCTTCCACCTGTTCATCGTCTCGACATTCCCGCTCGCGGTGCCGCTGGAATGGAACGTGGTTTTCGCCTACACGACCGTCTTCTTGTTCCTCGGCTTCCCGAACTGGAACGGATACGCCCCGTGGAATATGACACCGCCCTGGCTGGCCCTCGTCATCGCCGCCGCGCTGCTGTTCTACCCGGTGCTGGGCAACCTGCGGCCGGACAAGGTGTCCTTCCTGCCTTCGATGCGGCAGTACGCGGGCAACTGGGCCTCGGCGTTGTGGACCTTTGCCCCCGGTTCCGAGCAAAAGCTGAACAAAGTCACCCGCTCGGCGTCCAACCAGCTCGACCAGTTCGTGGCCGCCGGCTACGAACCGAAGTGGGCGGAGATCACCCTGCAGAAGACGACGGCGTGGCGAAGCATGCACAGTCAGGCTCGCGGCCTGTACTCGCTGATGCTGACCCACCTGCCCGACATCGACGGCCGCACGGTGCGGGAGGGCGAGTTCGTCTGCAACTCGCTGATCGGCTTCAACTTCGGCGACGGCCACCTGCACAATGCAGACATGATCCGGGCCGTGCAGCGCGAAGCGGCGTTCGAGCCGGGCGAGTGCGTCATCGCCTGGGTGGAGTCGGAGGCCTTCGGCAGCGGTGTGCAGCACTACCAGCTGATCGACGCCGCGCTCGGTGTGGTCGAGCGTGGCACCTGGAAGGTGGCCGACGCGGTCGCCGAGCAGCCCTGGCTGCCCAACGGCCCCATCCCGACTAACGTGGAATGGTCCCTGACCGGCACCAAGTCGGCCGTCCGGGACGACCAAGAACACGGTCACGGAGCGCTGGCATGAGTACCGCACTAGTGGTAGGGGGCGGGCCCAACGGGCTCGCCGCCGCCATCGCCCTGGCCGCCAAAGGCGTACAAGTCACCGTGCTCGAGGCCGCCGACGACGTCGGCGGCGGCACCCGCAGCAGCGAAGCCATCATCCCCGGCCTGCTGCACGACCACTGCTCGGCGATTCATCCGATGGCCGTCGGCTCGCAGTTCCTCGGCAATTTCGACCTGCAGCGGTACGGATTGTCGTGGCGCTGGCCGGAGATCGATTGCGTCCACCCCCTGGACGGCGGCAGCGCCGGCGTGCTGCACCGTTCGGTGCAGCAGACGGCGGACGGTCTCGGTCGCGACGGAGCCCGCTGGCGGCGCACATTCGGCTACCCGGCCTCGCATTTCGACGCACTCAGTGACGACATCATGCGGCCGCTGCTGCGGTTTCCGCATCATCCGCTGATGTTGGCCCGCTTCGGTGCGCCTACAGTGCTTCCCGCGTCCACGTTCGCCCGGGTGTTCCGCACGGAGGAAGGCCGCGCGTTGTTCGGAGGTGTTGCGGCCCATGCCTTCCGGCCGCTGCACTACCCGATGACCTCCGCCATCGGCATGGGCATCATCGCGGCCGGCCACCGGCACGGCTGGGCGGTGGCAGCAGGTGGATCGCAATCGATCAGCAACGCGATGGTCACGCTGCTGGGCGACCTGGGCGCCAAAATCGAAACCGGTGTCCGGGTCCAGAACGCATCGCAGCTGCCGCCCGCGGACGTCACGATGTTCGATCTGGCGCCGAGTGCCGTCGCCGGCATCCTGGGAGACCGTCTCCCGGGCCGAATTTCGGCCGCCTTCACCAGGTTCCGGCGTGGCCCCGGCGCGTTCAAGGTCGACTTCGCCGTCGAGGGCGGCGTGCCCTGGACGAATCCGGACGCCCATCGGGCCGGAACGGTGCACCTGGCCGGGACCTACTCCGAGCTTGCCGCGACCGAACGGGACATCCACGCCGGGCGCATGCCCGAGCGGCCGTTCGTGCTGGTTGGTCAGCAGTACCTGGCCGATCCACAACGCTCGGTGGGCAATACCCACCCGGTATGGAGCTACGCACACGTCCCCAACGGCTACGCCGGCGATGCGACCGAGGCGATCATCGCCCAAATCGAGCGGTTCGCCCCCGGTTTCCGGGACCGCATCGTCGGCCAAGTCGTTCGCTCGACGACGCAGATGGCCAACTATAACGGCAACTACGCCGGCGGCGACATCATGACCGGCGCCAAAGACATTCGCCAGCTCACATTCGGCCCGCGAATCACGCTGTCGCCCTATACCATTGGAGTTACGGGCATGTACATCTGCTCGGCGGCCACCCCGCCCGGACCCGGTGCGCACGGCATGTGCGGCGCCAACGCGGCCCACCTCGCCCTCGACTACCTGGCTCGGTGAGCCTGGTGGTTCGCGAGCGTAACGCCACGGTGAAATCCGGCCCGCATTTTCGCCGTGGCGTTACGCTCGCCCCAGAGGCTCGGTCGATTCGGATCGGTGCGGTGGCCGGGATCGGGTGAGTTACTTCGTCGAACATCAGGGCGCGCTTGTCGCGCAGGCATGGCTGTACCCATTGGCCGCGCCGCTGATGTTGGTGTTCGCCGTTTCGGTACGCCGGATCCTTCGAAAAGTAGACGGGTTCTTCAGCGACATCTCCGTGTTGGGCACGACAGCAATCGTGGGACTCCAAGTCGTCACGTATGCGATGCAGATCGTCTTGTCGGGCTTCATCATTGCGGCCACGGCTTTCGCGTACGCGTTCTGCGTCTTCGCCTCTGGCGTGCTGCCACGCTGGACGGGCTACTTGGCGGTGCTGGCGGTGGCAGTGAGCCTGACCGCCACCGCGGGCGTGTACTTCCGCACCGGGCCGTTCTGCCTGGAGGGCGGCTTCTCCGCCTGGGCGCCGGCCCTCACGACTGTGCTGTGGTACCTGGGCAGTTCGATCGCGATGCTGCGAAAGCCCGGCTGGTGATATGAGTAAAGACCCGCACGCGCCACGCCCTCGGCCAGCACAGCCAACGACTCTCGTTTGACCGCGGCCCAAGCTCGCGCCTAGAAAGTCACCACGACCTTGTCGGCGGCGCCGGGCGTGCTGGCAAGTTCCAGCGCTTCGCCAACGTTGTCGAACGCGATGGTATGGCTGACGATCACCGCGTATTTCTCCCAGTTGGCGACCAGATCCTTGGTCACTTCGAAGATCTCGTCGGGGTATCCCATGGATCCGACGATGGTGATCTCATTGCTCATAATGTTGACGAACTCGACGGGCACCGGTTCTTTGTGGACGCCAACGATTCCCAGGGTGGCACCCTTCTTGGCGGCGGCCAGCGCGGTGTTGACGACCGCGGGCACCCCGGCGGCGTCGAGGTAGATATCGGTGCCGGCCTTGCCCGGGAACATCGACTCCCCCTCGCCGTGCAGTTCGATAAGGCGCTGCACGACATCCTCCTCGGCGGAGTTGATCACCGCGTCGGCCCCGATCTGCAGCGCCTTCTCCAGACGCGCGGGAATCAGGTCCGCGACCACCACATGGCTCACGCCAAGGGATTTGAAAGCCAGCGTCGCACCCAGCCCGATCGGCCCGGCGCCGAAGATGAGGACCTTGTCCGAAGGCTTGGGTTTGCACTGATTGGCACCGTGCCGGGCGACGGCCATCGGTTCGTTGAGCGCGGCGACTTCCCACGGGATGTGGCTCGGGATGACTTCGAGACTGGTTCCGCGAACGGCGTTTTCGATCAACAGGTAATCCGCGAGGGCCCCGGCGGCTCCCCCATTGCCGATGATGCCGCTTGGTGCTGCCATCGGATTGATGACAACATGATCGCCGACGGCGATGCCGGACACCTGCTCGCCGACCTCGACCACTTCGCCGGCCGGTTCATGCCCCAGTGGTGTGTGTCCCTGTCGCGGCGGGATACCGCCGATCGTGATGTAGAACGCGTCGGAGCCGCAGATGCCGCAGGCGCGCATTCGGACGAGGACGTCGTTCGGACCGGCCTGCGGGCGGTCAGCCTCGACGACCTCTGCCTTACCCGGGCCGGTGACCATTGACATTTTCATAACGCTGCCTCGAGTTCGATGTCGAAGGTGTCTAGGTATTCGGCGAAGACCGGCTTGAGTTGTTCGACAGTCAGGCCGTATTGGTCGAGGCTGTAGGTGTTGAGGGCGAATAGGTCCTGCGGATGCTCAGCGAGCCAATTTCGCATGCGCGCTTCGGTTTCAGCCGTCAACGGCTCGTCGGCCCACTCGTAGATGCGGCGCATCACGTCCATTGGGTCGCGCATCATCTCGTGGTAGTACATGTGGAAGAAACGGTCGTCGCCGATGCGATCGCGCGCCCGCAGTGGCCGGTCGACGTGGTAGCGCATCTGCCACGTCGCGGCGCGACCCATGTCCGCCTGATCCAGCAGCTCGGTGTTCATCACGAGGCTCTGCGGCAGCCGCCACAGGTTGCACAGCGACCCGGTCGCCTTATAGGGGTCGCGATGCGCCCAGATCAACCGCGCATCGGGGAACACCTTGAGCAGCGCTTCGATGTGCACCGAATGCGACGGCATCTTCAGGCTCCACGTGCCGGGTGCTTTTGATTGCAGCACTTGCAGATAACGCTTTTGGTACTCGTAGGTGCTGCTCATGTCGGTCTCGTCGAAGAGCCACCGGGCATAGCGATCCGTCGGAAGAAAAGAATCCCAGGACAGGCCCTTGAAGTCCTGGTTGTGAATGAACATGTCCTCTGTCGGGCCGTCGGCGTCTTCCCAGTGCGGCAGCGCCATTTTCGCCTGCTTGACGAACTCCAGAATGTTGCGTTGCTCGTCCAGCAGCGCCAGACAACGGGGGTCGGTGCGCAGCGTCTCGGTGCTGGCCGGCGGTACGGGGTGCACGCATTGCCAATGGAGAAGCGATCGGTGTGTGGGGTCCTGGTCGAGCAGGTAGCTGATCACCGTGGTGCCGGTGCGGGGCATACCGAGCACGAACAGTGGCCGTTGGACGGGCTCGTCGAGTACCTCGGGGTGGGCCTGAATGTAGGCGTGGACCTGCATGCGGCGCCCCAGGGCGTTGATGGCGTCGTCGAGGACACGTTCTCGGCCGGAGGGAGTGAAAGCCGGCGAGTTGTTGAGGTCGTCGAACATCACCGTCAGCCCGGCTCGCCACGAGTCGGAGTCGATTTCGGTGAGACCGGTGCGTTGGGCGGCCAGTTTGAAGACGTCGTCGGCGCTGGCAACGTTGTCGTATTCGCTCATGTCGTGTGCCTAAACCGTCAGGTATCCGCCGTCGACCGCGACGGTGGTGCCGGTGATGTAGCGGGCGGCGTCGGTACACAGGAATAGCACCGCGGGTGAAACCTCTTCTGCCAGGCCCATTCTGCCCATCGGGGTGTGGCGCATCTCGGGTTCCAGCAGCTCGGGGATATCGAGCACCGGGTGGGTCATCCTGGTGTCGATCAGCCCGGGCGCAACGGCGTTGACGCGGATGCCGTCATCGACCCAGCGTCGCGCGAGGTTCTTGGTGAACGCGACCATGCCGGCCTTCGACGAGCTGTAGGCCGGCACGTTGACCGCCGAGACGAATGCCGACATCGACGCAATCGCGACCACGCTGGCGCCGCCGCCGGCGTTACTTGCCTTGAGGCGATCGTGACAGGCCATGGTCAACCGCATGTGGGCGAACATGTTGACCGCCACCGAGCCGGCGTAGCCGTCGGGATCCCATTCGTCCTTGTGCGCGGCGTACGGGCCGCCGGCGTTGTTGACCAGGACGTCGAGTTCGCCGAGTGAATCTGCCAGCGCGTCAATGGAATCGGTGTCGGATGCTTGGCATTGGCGGTAGGTGAATGCGCTCAGGTCCGTCTCGGCATAATCCGCGGGAGTCCCGCGGGTGCCGGTCACCGTGACGGCAGCGCCGGCCTTGGCGAAATCGGCCGCAATCGCATTACC
>DASYJS010000166.1:0-11574 GCA_035996225.1 Mycobacterium sp.
ACTGCCCGCAAGCTGTACGACGACGCCCAGGAGATGCTCGACACCCTGATCAAGGAGAAGTGGCTGACTGCCAACGGGGTGATCGGGTTCTTCCCGGCGAACGCGGTCGGGGACGACATCGAGGTCTACACCGACGAGACCCGTACCGAGGTGATGACCACGTTGCACAACCTGCGCCAGCAGGGCGAGCACCGGGCCGGCATCCCGAACCGGTCGCTGGGCGACTACATCGCGCCCAAGGACACCGGTCTGGCAGACCACGTCGGCGCCTTCGCTGTCACCACGGGGCTCGGCAGCCAGGACAAGATCGTCGAGTTCAAGGCAGCCAACGACGACTACAGCGCGATCCTGCTGGAGTCGCTCGCCGACCGGCTGGCAGAGGCGTTCGCCGAACGGATGCACCAACGGGTCCGCAAGGAGTTCTGGGGATTCCAGCCAGACGAGCAGCTGGACAACGAGGCACTCATCGGTGAGAAGTACGTGGGAATCCGCCCTGCCCCCGGCTACCCGGCCTGCCCGGAGCACACCGAGAAGGCGACGCTGTGGAAGTTGATGGACGTCCGGGAGCGGACCGGCATCGAGCTGACCGAGTCGATGGCGATGTGGCCCGGTGCTGCCGTCAGCGGCTGGTATTTCGCGCACCCGCAGTCGCAGTACTTCGTGGTCGGCCGGATGGCTCAGGACCAGGTCGCCGACTACGCGAAGCGCAAGGGCTGGACCCTGCAGGAAGCCGAGCGCTGGCTCGGCCCCAACCTCGGCTACAACCCGGAGGACTGAGCTCTACGTTGGTCGAGTTCGCACTGGCCTCTGAGACGGTTTGTGACGGCATCGTGCTTGGCGACCGAGGACTCCAACACCGGTGCCAAGTCAGCCGAGGCCGCTGGACGCACCGTCCGCCAAGTACTTCAACGTATAAGCTCCAGAGCATCTTCAGGGGAGGATGTTCATGCTCGAGCGAGAGTTGGACCGCATCGCCGACATCGGCGTGGAAGTCGTCAATGTCACGGTTCTGCATGTGCGGCGCATCGTGGCGGGGCTGTGTACTGCGCTTGGCCGGACGAAGCGGCAAGTCAGCGACTTAGCCTGGGACTACAGCGAACTGGCGGGAAGCGTGCGCCGCCGCAGCCGCACCGCGACCGACCATCGCGGTCAGACGGCGGAAAGCCAGGAGATTGCCGACGTGATCTCCATCGACCTGCGTCGCCGGCAGGCCAACTGAGGCAACCGGTTCAGCCCAGCACTGCCGAGAGGTAACCGGAAGCCCCGCCGAACGAGGCCAGCTCGTCCTGCGGCACTTGAAAACCGTTGGCGGAGAAGGCCTGCTCGGTTGTCCGGATGTCGACCCGCCAACCGTGCTCGGTGAGGTAATCTCCGGCGGAGTTGCGATCACCGGTGTAGAACAACTCGGCCAGATTGATTTTGGAGCCGATGCGCTGCGCCCTCTCGGTCAGCTTTTCCGCCCAATCCGCCGGAATGCTGTGGAAATCCATGTGCTCGCAGGCGATCCGGCTGCCCGGCGCCGACAGCGCGGCGACGTTGTCGAACAGGCGGTCCTGCGCCTCCGGCGGCAGGTAGACCAACAGGCCTTCGGCGCTCCACGCGGTCGGCTTCGAGGCGTCGAACCCGGCCTCGATGAGTGCCGCGGGCCAGTCATCGCGCAGGTCGATCGCGACGGTCCTGCGTTCTGCGGGCAGCTTTGCACCCAGGTCGGCCAACGTGCGGGTCTTGAAGTCGATCACCCCAGGCTGATCGATCTCGTAGACCACCGTGTCCGCCGGCCACGGCAGTCGGTAGGCCCTGGTGTCCAGACCGGACGCCAGAATCACGACCTGCCGCACACCCGCGTCGGTGGCGTGCCTGAAGAAGTCGTCGAAGAATCGGGTGCGCACGGTGATCTGCTCGAGCACGGCCTTCCGGTTTAAGACGGGATCGTCGGTGTCGCCGAGCTTTCCGTCGATCAGCTGGATGAAGGTGTCGCTGCCGACCGCGCGCACCAGGGGATCGGCCCACGGGTCGTTGAGCAACCGATCCGGCCCCTGCGAAGCCATCGCGCGCTGTGTCGCGACCGCCGTTGCCGTCGCGCCTACGCTCGATGCCAAATCCCAGGTGTCGTTCTCGGTGCGCGCCATGCCGGCTCCCTTCCGCCTACGTCACTGCATTAGTTAGGTGACTTAAATACTACTGCCACTGTAGCGGAGACCGGAGGAGTCGCCGACTAGATGCGCAGGACCGGACCCAGCGCCGAGAGCGGGATGTGAGCCTGGACGGTGCCGCCGTCCATGTACCACTGCGGGAGGCCGGGCGAGAAGTTGATCGGCTCGTCGTGGCCGACGGGATAGTCCGGCATGTAGATGATCAACTCGTCGGGAGTCAGCGCCCACGCCTTGTACGCGCCCGAGTACACCTTGTCGGGAGTCCAGCGGTCGATGACAAACGGGTAGCTTCCCGGGTCGTGCGGCGGCGGTGCCTGATTGAGCGCCGTTTCGATGAAGGGCTGCGCCAGCGGCGGGATGGCGGTCAGCGGATTCGACGTCGTCAGATCCGACAGCTGCACCCGCCTGCCGCTGGCCATGTCGAACGTGAAGGTCCGGTAGGCGTTGTTGGGCTGAGGCCCGTTGGCGTGGTAGTCCTCGTGGAACACCGCGCTCAGCAGATTGCCGTGCTGGAAGATCTGGTAGTTCTCCTCGCCATAGCTGTCGGCGGCCATGTGCGCGTTGGCGTTGCGCCAGTTGTTGACCAGGGTGTGCAGGTAGTCGCGCACCACGCCACTGGTGGCCGGGTTGTCGATGAGCTCGCCGGGCAGCGCGACCTTGATGTCGCGGACGGCGTTGCGTTCCGAGGTCACCGAGGTGTGGCAGTACTGGCCGTCCCAGTCGCCTCCGAGCTCGCCACAGAACGACGGGGCCGACGCGTGTGCGGTGACCGCACTGGGAAGTGTTGCCGCGACGGCCAATATGACCGTCGCGGTAAGCCTTGGCATCACAGCAACTGAACCTTGCTGGCCCGCCAGCGACCGTCGACCTTCTCCATCGTCATCTTGATTCTGCTGCGGTCGATGCGTGGGTCGGGTGCCGCCGAGTTCGCCACGGTCTGGTCGATAAAGACCAGCACGACAACCTTATTCGTGGATTCGGACTGAATGGCCGAGTCGATGACCACTCCGTGCGCGCTCGCCTTGTTGTCGATCAGCAATTGTCGAAGCTGCACGCTGGACTGCGTGTACATGTCCTTGAACTCACCGGTCGCGCCGTCGAGCACCTGCCTGAAGTTCTCGTCGACCTTGTTCGAGTCGATGCTCGTCAGCACTTGCGCGTAGGCGACGGCCGCCTGTTGGGCGTGCTGGCCGGCCAGCTTGACTTGATGCTCTTGCCACTGCTTCCACCCGAGGAAGCCGGAAACGGCAAGTGAGGCAATGAGTAACAGCGGAAGGAGGCTGCGTCGAAGGTATGGGCGCCAAGGCCGCTTCGGGCGCTGTGCCTTGGTGCGCTTGCTTTTGAGCAGCACGTCGTCTTCGTCGTCTTCGTCGGTCTGTTCGTCACCGTCGTCGGCGGCCGCCGCGTCGACGTCCTCGGAGTCTTCGACCTGTGTCTCTTCGGCGATGGCATCGTCGGTTGTGGACTCGGGTGTTTCGTCTTCCACTTCGGGGTCCTTCTTGGCTGTCACGACCATCATCATCTCCCTCTTTGGCTACGTGTGGACTTTTGACCTCTAGTGCGGCGGGTCGATCGGCAATGCCGGCCCGCCGTAGGGGGTGGGAATTGTGAAGCGGCCGTTCGGTGTCGGATCGGTTCGGCGGCCCAGGTTCGCCCCGGGAGGTGGGCCGGCGGTGTCGTCGCCGCCGGGTCGCGGCGCGTTCTTGGCTCCGCGGATCGAGACGGCAGGGTCGTCGTCGCGGCAATAGGTGTACATGAATGGCTCGTAGTAGTCGGCGGATGACGGTGGATGCGCGGGCGTCCCGTAGTCGCACACGTAGCGGGGATAGAGGTCGGCGATCGCCCAGACCCCGTTGTCGTGAAAGGCGCTTGACACCGCGTCCAGCACCGAGCCGCGGTAATCGGGGAACAGTGCGTTTAGCGCCGGCACCCGTAGGTAGAGCAGCTGCGACATGGTGGCCATGTTGCCCAGCAACTGCACCATGGTGTCGGAATTATCGGAGAACAAGTTGTCGACCGCTGACAGCGTGCGCGGCGTCTGTTCGGTCAACCGCCGGTAGCCGGCCTGCATTCGGGCAACACCAGACAGCGTGTGGTTGAGTTCGGTTGCGGTGGCAGCCAGACCAGTGTTTTTATCGCTGGCCAGGGTGAGCACCACCCGGCTGGTCTTGATGATGCTGGTGGTCTGGGGGAGCACCGAATCAAGCGTCGACAGCAGAAAGGTTCCGCCGTCGACGATCGCGGCCAGCTTCGCTGGTCCCTCCTTGCTCAGACTCAGTTCCTTCTTGATCAGCTCAACCTTGCGCGGGTCGACCTGCGCCAGCAGCCCGTCGGCGTCACCGAGTAACTGCGCCAAGCTGACCGGGACGGTTGCGTGGGCCAGGGTGATGAGGCTGCCGTCGTGCAGATACGGCCCGGCATCGGATTCGGCTTCGAAGTTGATGTATTGCTCGCCGGCTGGTGATAACGCCGACACATGCACGACGCTGTTGGCCGGGATCCGCACCTTCGACGCGATGTTGGCGATGGCGTTGACTCCGGTGTCGGTGATCTGCAGCGACTCGACCCGGCCAATGCGCACACCGCGCAACGACACATCCTGATTGGGCAGCAGGCCACCGGATTCCGGCAACTGCACGGTGACCCGGTAGGACGTCGCGAACGGTGTCACCCGCAGCGCGCCGATCAACAGATAAGCGGTTCCCACCACCAGGGTCAGCACCAATCCGGCCACCGAGAGCCAGACCTGTTGGCGGTGAGCGGCCCGCACCGCGCGGACCACCGCGTTGGCGACGTTGGCGATCATGGCGGCGGTCCCGGTGGTGGCGGGCCCGTCGCCGGCAGGGGAGGACCGGGGGCGACATCGATTTGTCCCGGGATGTTCGGGTCCGGAATAACTGGAACCTGCGGCGAGTTCGGTCCCCGGCCGACCACGCGTTCTTGCAGACGCCACAGGGTGTACTTCAGGGTGCCGACGAGCAGGTTCATGTTGTAGTGGTGTGGTCCGTGCAGCCCGATGTCGCCGGGATATCCGATGTCGGGAAGGGATCCGAGTATCAGTTTGTCCACGCCCACATGCACCGAAATCGCGCTTCCCGAAGTCGATTTGACCAACGGGGGAATCATCCGGTTCAACGCGTAAAGGCTGGTATCGGGGCTGACCGCAACGTCATTGGCAGCGCCGGCGATCGTGTTCAGGTCGCGGATCATGCTTCGGCCGCTGGTGTCGGTGCCGCCGATCGACGGGAACCTGGCCAGCAACCGGGCGGTGTCGCCGGCCTGTACGGCCAGGTTGGACAGCTCGGTGGTGTTGTCGGCCAATGTCGCGGTGGCGGGCCTGGCTGCGGTCATCAGGTCGGTGATGGCGGCGTCTTTGGCATCGAGTTGGTCAGCCAGACGCGACAATTGGGTCAACGCGGTCGAGATCTGGTCGGACCTTGTGTCGAGCGTTCCGACCAGCTGGTTGGACTTGCGGATCAACTCACCGAACGCCTGGCCCTGGTCGCCGGTGGCCTTACCGAAACCGTTGATGATGTTGGTGAAGTTGCGCACCGCTCCGCCGTTCACCAGGATCGCCGCCGAGCTCAGCACCGACTCGACGGTGGCGGCGGCCGCCGTCGAGTCCAGGCCGATGGTGTCGCCGTTGTGCAGCATCGGATCGTCCGCGGGATCATTGGCGGGGGGCTTGAGCGCCACGAACACGTCGCCCAGTGGTGTGGCGGTGCGCAATTCGGCGGTACTGCCCCGCGGCAGCAGTACACCGCTTCTGATGCGCAGCGTGGTGACCGCGGTGTAGTTGCGTGCGACCATCGATTCGACCTGCCCGACGTCGGCGCCGGCGAGTTTCACCTTGGCGTTCATCGGAAGGTTGAGCGCGTTGGAGAACACGGCGCCCAGCAGGTAGCCTCCCGAGCCCAGCCCTGGCACCGGAAGCGGCAGGCTGGCAAGACCATTCGTGGCGCATCCCGAGGTGATCAGCACCGCGGCCGCCATGGCGATGCCTCCCCTCATGGCTGTCATTTCTGACCCATCGCGGCCATGCCGTCCAGCACATAGGTCAACCCGAAATCCGGTCCGAAATCCTGGATTGTTCCCGTGCTGCATCCGAGTTGCCGAAGGCCCATCAAGTTGCAGATCTCTTTGGTGTATTGGCTGTCGAAGACCAATCGGTCGGTGAGGAAACGGGCACGCACGGCGCCGTTGGCCCGGTCGATCATGTTGTAGGCGTTGTCAGCCAGCATCGGCGCCACATCGAGGAGTTCGGCGAGGTCTCGCCGCTTGTCGGTCACCGTCTTCAACGTGGAGTTGCCGCCCCGCAGAGTCTGCTTGACGGTATCGCGGTTGGCGTCGAGCAGGTCGCCGGCCCGTTGGATCAGCTGGTCGAATCTTCTTCCGGTACTGCCGCTCCCGATGTCCTCGTCGGCCATGATCTGGCTGACTTGGTGGATGGTGGAGGCGAATTCGCGCAGCTTGCCGTCATTGGCCGCCACCGCATCGAACAGCGTGCTGATGTTTTTGACGATCGTGGTGATCTGCTCGCGGGTCTGGGCGCCGCCGTCGCTGGATAGGCGCAGCGCCCTGGACAGTTCGTCAAGCGCCGATTTGATCTGCCCGCCATTGCCTTCGACGACTTTGGTGCCGTTGTTGAGCACGTCGGCGACCGGCCCGCCGCCATGGCCGTCCCCCTCGAGCGACTTGGTCACCCGGTCGAGCACGTTGAGCACGCGGCTGAATTCGACGGGCGTCTTGGTCCGGGTCAAGCCGATGGTGTCGTGGTTTTCCAGTACCGGCCCGCCGCGGTAGGGCGGGGTGAGCTCGATCTGCCGGTCGGTGAGGATCGAGGTGGACACCGTGACGGCTTGTGCGGTGGCGGGAACCTTGACGCGGCGGTCGACGGTGAACTCGACTTCGACGTAGCCGCCCTTGGCATTGATCTTGGTGATTTTGCCGACCGGCATTCCCAGCACCGCGACCACATTGCGCTCGTAAAGCCCTGAGGCGCTGTCGAATTGGGCCGTTAACGTGATGGTGTCCTCATCAGGCGCCAGATACCACCAGCCGATACCGACTGCCGCGGCCAGCACCACCAGAGCGGCGCTGATGGCCACCGCCTTGGACCTGAGCTTCGATGCCGTCACTTGCAGTCCTTGAAGTATTCGATCATGCCGAACTGCTTGGCGCGGCCGCTGATTGCGCACATCCACGAGTCGACCAGCGGGACGTTGTTGGCGTTGAAGTTGACCGCGTTGCCCTCGCCGGTGAGGTTGGCCGCCTCACGGAAGAAGATCGGGCTGATTTGCAGCATGTTGCCCAGCAGGTCGTCGTGTTGAGCCATCATGCCGGTGAAGTCGCGCATGTCTGCGATCAGCGAATCCAAACCTGACCGGTCGTTGACCACGAGCTGGCTCATCGTGTCGACAAGGCTGGTCAGGGATTGCATCATGGCGTGGAAAACGGCTCGCCGCGCCACGAATTGGCCCAGCAGGTCCTGTCCCTGGTTGATGAGATTGCCAATGCCGGCTTGCTGGCGCCGCAACGTGTTGGTCACCCGTTCGGTACTTCCCAGCAGCTGGCCCAGTTGGTCACGTCGCACCGCAATGATGGACGACAGCGAGTGGACGTTTTTCATTGCCTGTGGCACTACCGCGGGCAACCCCTCGAGCTGCTTGCCCAGCACCGCAAGGGACTGCGCGAACCTGTCGGAATCAACCTGCTCGAAAGTCGTGGTGGCATCCTGCAATGCCGATTGCAGATCGTAGGGAACCTCGGTATGCGACAACTCAAAGGTGTTGTTGGGAAGTGAGGCGGAGCCGTCGGGCTCCAGTGCCAGATAACGCGAACCCAGGATGGTGGTGACCTTGATCTTGGCGCGAGAATCCTTGCCCAGCACGATATTGTCGCGAATCTTCAGGCCGGCTTCGACGTGATCGCCATCGAGCTTCATGCTGGTCACGTCGCCCACCGGAATGCCCGCGATCACCACCGGGTTCCCGGGGCGCAGCGAGGCCGCTTGCAGAAACTCCGCTGTGTAGTGCCGGTATCCGGCGCCGAGCGCATGCACCGCCAGCATGGCTCCGATCACCACCGCAACCACCGCGACAGCGATAAACCCGAGCCACGTCTTGTGGTAACTCTCCAGCGGACGCTTCTTCATCCGCTGCAAAACTGACGAATCAGCCACCAGCGGTGCTCCTGCATCTCGGTGTGTGCCACATCTTGTTTCCCGGGGTGGCGGCGGCGACGATGATCGGCACGACATCGTTGAGGCCCGGGAAGAACCCCATGAAGTTCACGTCGCACACGTAGGCGTTGCCGTAGGCGCCCTGGTTGCCCACTCGGACAAGCCCTTTCAGCAGCAGCGGGATGTTGTCGCCGAAGAACGCCACCTGCGGCTCAACATCCATCAGGTGTCTGGCCACACCGGGTTTGCGGTCGACGAATTCGCGCAGCGCCGGGTATACGTCGGTGGCCGAGACCGAGAGCCGGCCCATCACCCGGGACAGCGAACCCACCGAGGAGACCAGCTCCGGACGCCGCCGGTCGAGTTGGTCAACGACCTCACGGGTTTGGGTGATGACCCCGTCGAGGTTGTCGTTCTGTTGAGCAAGGTTGCCGACCACCTTGTTGAGGTTGGTGATCACGGCGCCGAGGGCCTGGTCCCGCCCAGCGAATGTCTCTGTGAGCGTGGATATTTGGTTAATCAGCGTGGTCAGCGATGAGGTATCGCCCTGCAGCGACGCGACGATGCCCTTGGTCAGGTTGTCGGCGTCTTGTGGGTTCAGCAGGCTGAACAGTGGTTCGTAGCCGTTGAGCAGCGCGGTGACATCAAAGGACGGTTCGGTGCGTTCCAACGGCAGCTCACTGCCCGGCGGGAGCAGGCCCTGATTGCCCTCCGGTCCTAACGACAGTCCGAGGTAACGCTGCCCGACAATGTTTTGGTACGTCACGGAGGCGACGGTGTTGCCGTACAAGTGTTGATCGGTTTGCACCACGAACGCGACTTTCGCGAGTTTCCCGTCGAGCTCGACGTTTTCCACCCGGCCCACCCGCACGCCGGCCATCCGGACGTCGTCACCTTCGCGCAGCCCGTAAACATCGGTGAAGACGGCTGAATACTTGGCCGTGTCCCCGCCGACGTCACGTCGCAGGCTCACGTATACCAGCCAGGTGAGGGTCAATGCGACGACCATGAACAGGGTGAGGCCGATCAGGGGGGCCCGGAATCTCATTTCGGACCTCCGGGGGGAGATTTCGGTCCCGGTTTCAAGGACACGGTGGTGCCGCGGGCAATCGGGCCCAGCAGCAACTCGGTGGCCTCGGTGGCGGGCTGGCCGGTGATCACGCTCAACATGTTCCGCTCGTATTGGCTGCCGACGGGTCCCACGTTGCCACCGAAAGACGATTGCGGTATCCACGGAGCTTTTGGTGCCACCGGCGGCACCCACGGAGCGTTGGACGAAGGAGATCCTGGCGCTGGCGCACCGGGCGATGGGTTATCGGGGTTCGCACTGCCCGGTACCGGCGGCGACGGTGTAATCCCTGGGGCCAGTGGGGGATTGGGATCGGTCAGGTTGGGGGTCGGGTTGATCAACGGTGGGCCGACCGCGACGAGGTTACCGTCCGGGCCGATAACCGTTCCCGGTGGCGGTGCCAGATCCTTGGGCGGCTGATAATTCTGCGGCAGAAGCACTTCCGGCATATCGGGCCGCACCGGAATCAGCGGCGCGGTGAAACAGCTGGGCCCCTTCAGCTCGCCGTAATGCGGACAGTCGGCGCGGGTATAGGTGGAGCTAGGGGTGAAAGTCAGCATCGCGCGCATATTGCCGACGTCACGTCCTGGCACCCAGACCTGGTCCATGAACTTGTTGGCCAGATTGCCCAACTTGGTGACCGCGGGCACGAAGTTGTTGGATTTCATCGCCAGTATGCCCAGCACCGGCGTGAAATCGGCGGTGATCTTGATGAGCTGGTCGATGTGGTTGTCGAACGATTGGCGCGTCGTCCCGAGTGTGTAGTCGGCGCCGGAGAGCAGCGAGACCAACTGCCCGCGCGTCTCGGCGAAGGTCTGCATCGGCTCGACCGCCTGGTGCAAGGCGTCGAGAAGATCGGGTGCAGTCTGCGCGAGGCCACGCGCCGCGTCGACGAGCGCGGACACGGTCGAGGGTCCGGCGTCGGTGCCGACAATCGAATTGAGCTGATCGAGAAGCCGATTCAACTGTGCCCCGGCATTCAGCAGGGCGCCGCGGCGATGATCGGTGGCAGCCCCCAGCGCGGCCAGGATCCCCACGGATCTGTCGTCGCGGCCTCGTCCGGCGGAGGCCAGCAGGTCGCGCAACTTGCTGACGGTCGTCTGGAACAGCACCGTCGGAAGCCGGGTGTCTTCCGCAATATGCGCCCCTGCCCTGATCGTCGAACCGGAGCGCTCCTGTTTTGGGGAGCCCACCAGTTGAACCGACGACACGGCGAACACATTGCTGGGCACCACGCGCGCGGTCACGGACGCCGGAATCGACTTGGCGAACTCTTCTTTGAGGTCGATGTGAACGTAGTTGGGTTTACCGTTGGACGCGGGAACCACACCGTCGACTATCCCGACCAGCACGCCGTGATACTTGACGTCGGACTTTTGCGGCAGCCCGTCGCCGACGTTGACCAGGTCGGCGACCACCCGAACGTAGTCGTTGAGCCTGCCGGTGGACTTGACCACCATCGCGACGGTGAGCAGGGCCGCGACCACCACCACCGCCGCACCGGTGGCAAGCAACTGCCGATCCGAAGGCCCGCGCCCGTCCAGCTCAAAGGAATTCGGCTTACCCATCTGTCTAGCCACCGAACCTTGCACCGGCGTCTACCCCCCACAACGCCATCGTGAGCAACATGTTCACGATGATCACGACGGTGATGCTGGCCCGCATGCCATGCCCGGCGGCCACTCCGACACCCTCGGGCCCGCCGGTCGCGTAAAACCCGTAGTAGCACTGAATCGTGGACGCGATCCACACGAAGATGACGGCCTTGATCAACGAGTAGACGATGTCTTGGCCGGCCAACATCAACGTGAAGTAATGCAGGTAGGACCCGGTCGAACCGCCGCTGCTGATCCCCACCACCACCTGCGTGGTCAGATAGCCGATCGCCAGGCACGCCACATACAGCGGGACGATGGCCGCCACGGAGGCGATCAGCCGAGTCGTCACCAGATACGGGATCGGGCGGATCGCAATCGATTCCAACGCGTCGATTTCCTCGGCGATGCGCATCGACCCCAGCTGAGCGGTGAAGCGGCAGCCGCCTTGCATGGCGAAAGCCAGCGACGCCATCAGCGGAGCCAGCTCGCGGGTATTGACCAACGAGGAGACGAAACCCGTGGCCGGGCCGAGACCCAGCAAGTCGAGGAAGTTGTAGCCCTCGATCCCGACCA
>DASYJS010000167.1:0-24254 GCA_035996225.1 Mycobacterium sp.
CCAACGAAGTGGTCGACGGTTGCCCGTCCATGATGGGCCCGACGCCCACGATATGACGCGCGTGCGACCAGCTCGCCCCGACACCCACCAGCGCCGCGCAAGCCACGCCGAGTTCGACCACAGCCCGGTAGCGGGCGATCACTGCTGCGACCCGTCGTCGTCGTGACGATCGAGATCGGTGGCGTCCGATCGGGCCGGCTCCACGCGCTCCTGCACCAGCGGGGTCAGCGCGTCCCGAAGGTGACGATGGCGTCGCGCCCAGGCCTGCGCGGAACGGCCCTCGGTGAGCTTCAGGCCGATGCCCGTACGGCCGCGCGGGACCCCGAACAGTTCACCGAGCGCCCGCGACTCCTGCCACTTCGCCAGCGGCTTGTCGGACTTCACCGAATTCTCGGGCTCGGGAAAGACCTTGACGATTTCGCGCAGCAGGATGGTCTCGGTGCCCTGACGCAAGGCGTCGTGGGTCAGTTCGACGGAAACATGGATCCGCGCGGCCTTTATCTGCAGCCCGATGAACGCCGACACCATTACCAGAAAGATCGCCGGGACCCATAGCGATATCGCGGCGCCGCTCCACATTTCAATCAGGATCATCGACGCCGCGGCGGCGGGGCCGCTCAGCACCCAAAGCCAGCTGGCGCCAGGTTCGTAAAACAACGGCTTGGGGTTGACATCCCTCGCTGGGGTCATTGGAGCCTCATCCCGAAAGCCAACCCGCCGCTTCGGCGGCCCAATAGGTGAGCACGATATCCGCTCCGGCACGGCGGATGCTGATCAGCGATTCCAGCGCCGCGGCGCGCCCGTCAATCCAATTGTTGGCTGCCGCAGCGCAAATCATCGCGTATTCCCCCGACACTTGGTAGGCGGCTATCGGCACCGGCGAGACCTCTGCCGCGGCCGCCACCACGTCGAGATAGCCCATCGCGGGTTTGACCATGATGATGTCAGCGCCCTCGTCGATGTCCAATTCAATCTCGCGCACCGCTTCGGCGACGTTGCCGGGTTCCTGCTGATAGGTGCGACGATCACCGGACAGGCTGGAGCTCACCGCTTCCCGGAACGGCCCGTAGAACGCCGAAGCGAACTTTGCGGCGTAGGCCAGGATCACCACGTCGGTGTAGCCCGCGGCGTCCAGGCCGTCGCGAATGGCGCCCACCTGCCCGTCCATCATCCCGCTCGGACCGACCACGTGAGCACCAGATTCCGCTTGCGCCACAGCCAATTTCACGTAGCGGCTCACGGTGGCGTCGTTATCGACCCGGCCCCGCGCGTCGAGGACGCCGCAGTGCCCGTGGTCGGTGAACTCGTCGAGGCAAGTATCGGCCATCAATACCGTGGCGTCACCGAGATCCTTGGCCAAGTCACGTAGAGCCACGTTCAGAATGCCATCTGGGTCAGTACCCGCCGACCCGGTTGCGTCCTTGTCCTGGTCGCGCGGCACACCGAACAGCATCAGCCCGCCCACCCCGGCCGCCACAGCCTCGGCGGCGGCGCGGCGCAGCGAATCCCGGGTGTGCTGCACGACATCAGGCATGGAGGGGATCGGCCGCGGTTCGTCGATCCCGTCGGCGACGAACATCGGCAGCACCAAATGCCTTGGCTCCAAGGACGTTTGCGCCACCAAGCGACGCAACGCGGAGGTAGAACGGAGCCGACGCGGGCGCTGCCGCGGGTAGCTCACTAGCGCCTGCGGCTCTTCTTGCGCGGAGGTGGCAGCGCGCCCTCGGCGCGCAACCGCGCGGCATGTTCGGCCAGCGCGTCGACCAGTGGGCCGATGGCTGCGGTATCGGGCTGCACATCCACCCGCAAGCCGAACTCGGCGGCGGTCTCGGCAGTCTTGGGGCCGATGCAGGCAATGATGGTGCGCGCGTGCGGTTTACCGGCGATGCCGACCAGGTTGCGCACCGTCGAGCTGGAGGTGAAGCACACCGCGTCGAAGCCACCCGTCTTGATCATCTCGCGGGTGGACGCCGGCGGGGGTGCGGCACGCACCGTCCGGTACGCGGTGACATCCTCGATCTCCCAACCACGTTCGCGCAGCCCCTCGGCCAGCGTCTCGGTGGCGATGTCGGCGCGCGGCAGCAAGACCCGGTTCACCGGGTCGAAAATGCTGTCGTAGGGCGGAAAGTCGTCGAGCAGACCGAGCGAAGACTGTTCCCCGGCCGGCACCAGCTCGGGGCTGATCCCGAAGGCCCGGACCCGGTCGGCCGTCGACTCACCGACGCATGCGATCTTCACCCCGGAGAACGCGCGGGCGTCCAGCCCGAATTCGCCGAACTTCTCCCACACCGCGCGTACCGCGTTCGTGGAGGTGAACACCACCCACTGGAACCGGCCGTCGACCAGTCCCTTGACGGCCCGTTCCATCTGGGCGGGACTGCGCGGCGGCTCGACGGCGATGGTCGGTACCTCGACCGGCAGCGCGCCGTAGGACGTCAGCCGCTCGCTCATCTCGCCGGCCTGGTCCTTGGTGCGCGGCACCAGCACGGTCCAGCCGTACAGCGCGCGGCTCTCCCACCAGTTCAGCTTCGAGCGACTGTGCACCGTCTTGCCGATGGTCACCACCAACGGTCCGGTCAGCGGGCCCGCGGGGTCACCGGCGCCGGCCACGATCGCCGGATCGGTCAATCCGTGCAGCGTGGTTTCGACGGAGCGCTGCTGACAGGTGGTGCCCTGCGAGGTCACCACGCACGGAGTGGTCTCGGCCAGCTCGTGCTCGATCAGGGTGCGGGCCGCGTCGGCCAGATGCGTCGGGGTGGCCTGCAGGATCAGCGGTCCGGGAGCCGCCGCAAGCGCCTCCCAGTCCACGTCGCCACGCACATCGGCAACCGTGTGCGAGGAGCCCAGCGGCAGGCCCGCATAGGTCGGCACCGCGCTGGTTGCGGCCAGGCCGGGCACGATCTCGATGTGCAGGTGAGTGCGCGCGACGGCGTTCACCTCGCTGATGACCGCGTCGAGCGTCAGCGGGTCACCGGCCACCAGCCGCACCACGTCGACACCCGTGCGGGCCTCGGCGGTCAGCGTCTTGGCAACCTCGGCGGGCTCACCCAGCGCCGGCCGGATGTCGGCGCCGCCGGACAGCACCGTGGGCGCAGCCTGAGGCTGATGACCGTCGGGTGACCCATCGGCCGTCCCGGGAGGCGGTTCGGCAGGCGCCGGGCCCGAGACGGGCGGCAGGTCCCTGCCGATCAGCGCCAGCACCGGTTCGGGTACGTCGGGATCGGTGAACACCAAGGCGGCGTTGGTCAGTACGGTGGCCGCCCGCGTGGTCAACAATCCCGGGTCACCCGGGCCGGAACCCACGAACGTGATGCGGCCCGGTCTCGGCTTGCGCCCTCGCGTCGTCATTGTCGCTCCCACGTCACTCTCATTTAGTTTCCTTGCGCGGAGTCTCGCCGCGCCTCCCCAATCAGCTCTCCCGCGCCCAACTCCAACAGCTCCGCAGCCACCGAGAGCCCCAGCTCTCGTGCCCGCTCTGGAGCGCCGATGCCCGACGCACGGATCACGTCGGATCCATCCAGCGCCGCCACGCAGCCGCGCAGCGATAGCTCGTCGAAGACGCGACCGGCCTCATCGATGGACTCGACCACCTCGGCGATCGCTCCCACCGGTGCGGAGCAACCCGCCTCCAGTTCGGCCAACAGAGTGCGCTCCGCGGTGACCGCCGCGCGCGTCTCGGCGTCGTCCAACTCCGCCAGCACCGCCGCCAGTCCGCTGTCACCGGCGCGGCATTCGACGGCGAGCGCTCCTTGAGCCGGTGCTGGCAACATTTGCACCGCCTCTAGCGTCTCGGTGACATCAGCGAGACGGCCCAGCCGGGCCAGACCGGCCCGGGCCACCACGATGGCGTCAAGATCACCACTTCTTACCCTGTTCAACCTGGTATCTAGGTTGCCTCGTAGGGGGCGGATTTCCAAACCGAGACCCAATGCTCTAAGCTGTGCCGCCCGCCGCGGGGAGGACGTCCCCACCAGCGAACCGGCCGGCAACTCCCCGAGTACCAGGCCGTCGCGGGCCACCAGCGCATCACGCGGGTCGTTGCGGGTGGGTATCGCCGCGATCGTGAATTTGGGGTCGTCAGCGGTTGGCAAATCCTTGTGCGAATGCACGGCCGCGTCGACACGCCCATCCTGAATGGCCTCGCGCAATGCGGTGGTGAAAACGCCCACACCCAGACTTTCGATAGGAGCCGACGACTGGTCGCCGGCCGTGCTGATGATCACCAACTCCGCGGGGTGGCCGTTGGCGATGAGAGCGTCTCTGATGACGGAGGCCTGGGTGGTGGCCAGCAGACTGCCCCGCGTGCCTAAGCGGATCACGTGCGCCAATCGACTACTCGGTGGATTGTTTCGGGCCGCCGGGCGCCGGGCGGGTATGGGTGCCAGCGTCGAATCCCGTTGACAGCACTGGCAATTCACCCGCCGTGGCGACGGCGTCGACGGCGGTCTGGTCGAGTTCGAAAAGCTCGCGCAGGGCTTCGGCGTAGCTGTCGCCGCCGGGAGCGCTGGCGAGTTGCTTGATGCGGACCGTGGGCGCGTGCAGCAACTTGTCCACCACCCGCCGGACGGTGCGAGCAACCTCCTCGCGCTGGGCGCTCTCCAGCCCCGGAAGCCGGTTTTCCAGACGCAGCAACTCCGCTTCGACGACGTCGGCGGCGCGCTGGCGCAACGCGGTCACCGTCGGGGTTACCTCGGCCATCCGCTGTCCCGCCAGATACGCGGCAACCTCGGCGGCCACGATGTGGCGCGCCTGGTCGACGTCGCCGGCAGCGGCATGAGCCGCGGGCTCATGTTGGATGCGGTCCACGTCGACGACCCACACACCTGGGAGTCCGGCCACCGCGGGGTCTACGTCGCGGGGCATGCCCAAATCGCAGATCAGCAGCGGGTGGCCAACTTCGTCGCGTTGCGCGGTGGCCAGCGCGTTGTGGACGTCGGCCAGGGAAACCACGGGGCTCACTGCACCCGTACAGCTGACCACGACGTCGGCGTCCGCCAGTGCGTCGGCAAGCCGGTCAAGCGTCAGCGCCTGAGCTCGCACGCCCGATTCGCGGATCTTGCGGACCAGCCGTTGTCCTCGGGACAGCGACCGGTTGACCACCAGGATCTGGTCGATGCCGGCACGGATCAGGTGTCCCGCCGACAATGCGCCCATCGCCCCGGCGCCAACGACCACCGCGGTTTTGCCCGCCAGCCCGTCCAGCTTGCGTTCGGCCATGCCCAGCGCGACCGAAACCACTGAGGCGCCGGCAGCGTCGATGCCAGTTTCGGAATGCACTCGCTTGCCCACCGACAGCGCCCGTTGGGCCAGCTCGTGCAGCACCCGCCCGACCGTGCGGTTGGCCTCAGCGGCGGTATAGGCCCGGCGCACCTGACCAAGCACCTGCTGCTCGCCGATCACCGCGGAGTCCAGACCGCTGGCAACGGCGAACAGGTGCTCGACGGCAGCCTCGCTGTAGCGCACATAGGCGTATTTGGTGAGGTCACCCATCGACATTCCGGAGTATTCCGACAGCACCTGCCCGATTACCGCCAGCCCACCGTGGAACGCATCGACCACCGCGTAGACCTCGACCCGGTTGCAGGTCGAGAGCACCATGGCCTCGGTGACCAGCGGCGATTGCAGGACACGATCGATGATCTTGTTGCGATCGGATTCGTCGATGCTGAGTTGTTCCAGAACGGAGACCGGCGCACTACGGTGCGAAACCCCGAAGAGCAAGATGCTCACGGCAGCATCACCTGGCCAGCTCCCTCGCTACTCCAGTAACTGAACTGATGTCTACGGTAAACGTTTATTCGGTGGGCTACCAAATAATGAGTCCGCGCCGACCGAGCCCAGGGCCCCCAGCGTTAGCGGGAAAGGTCGGCACGCAGCCGCGGTTCGTCGATTTCCCAGTAACTGTGCTCGCGGCCATCCAGCAAAATCACCGGCAGACGATCGCCGAACTCGGCCCGCAGCCCGGGATCGCCGGCCGCTGCGGCGGCGTCGACGTCAGTGGTAGCGAGGTCGAAACCCAGCTCCCCGGCCAGTTCAGCCAGCCGCGCGTATGCCCGCGCGCAAATCGTGCATCCCTCGCGGGTCAGCAGCTCCACCTTCGGGCGGCCGGTGGCCTCGGTCATGGCACCAGTGTGGCATCGGCGCCGCGCCGCTAGCCGGCCTCCCGGGGCCTCAGTGGCCTCGGGGTGAATTGTGACGTGGTCCGGCAATTATTAAGTTGCGGCTATGGCTGACGAGACCAATCTGCGCGTCGATCCGCTGGTGATGCACGGATTTGCCCAGGCGCTGCTCGGTGGCGCCGAGAATCTGCGGAGCCAGCTGGCCGAGCTGGACGGTCAGGTCGGCGAGATGCTGGGCGGCTGGCGCGGCGCATCCGGCAACGCCTACGGATCCGCGTGGGAGATGTGGCACCGCGGAGCCACCGAGGTCGAGCTGGGCTTGTCGATGTTGGCCAAGGCGGTCGCGCAGGCTGGCGGAGGCTATCAGCAAAACGAGGCTGGCTCCGCGCAAGCGTTGCGGCAGGTGCGCGGTGGCTGAGGCATTTCAGGTGGATCCCGACGCGTTGGCCGACGCAGTAGAGCGAATGGCGGAATTTCAGCGCTATGCCGAGAGCATGCTCTCCGAAATCGATTCTCTGGTAAGCAATCTGCACACGACATGGACAGGTGAAGGTGCGGCGGCCCATGCCGAAGCGCACCGGCACTGGGCTCAGGGTGAGGCAATGATGCGCGAGGCACTGGCTCAATTGCGAGCAGCCGCTCATATCGCGCACGGCAACTACACCGGCGCCATGACCAAGAATTTGAGCATGTGGTCGTGAGCTAATGGCGCCGCTGGCGGTCGACCCCGCAGCCCTCGACGGTGCAGGCGCCACGGTGGTGACGGCCGGCGAGGGGTTGAGCTCGGCGATCTCGATATTGACCGTTGCGCTGTCGGGATGTGCCGGGATGGCCGGCGACGATCCTGCTGGCGCGGCGCTCGGTCACAGCTACGACAGTTCGGCGTCCAAGCTCGTCAAGGCAATGGTGGCCACCCGAAACGGGTTGTGCAGCATTGGCGATGGTGTACGGATGTCGGCGCACAACTACTCGCTGGCCGAAGCGCAGTCGAACATCACCGGCCCTGGCAGCCCGCTTCCCACACCTCAATCGACAGGGCCGGTGTCGGCGGCCTCTGCCCCATCGTCGGTCGGAACAAGCGACGGCGCCCCGCCGGGCTGGGGCTGGGTGGCCCCGTACATCGGGATGATCTGGCCGACTGCGGATTCGGCGAAGTTACGCGCCGCGGCTACCGCATGGAGTGCTGCAGGCACACAGTTCGGGCTCGCCGAAATCCTCGGGACGGGCGCTCCGATGGGAGCTATTCGCGCCCAACAGATCCCGGAGGGCCCGGCTATCGATCGCGCGTTCACCGAGGCCTACCGCAGCACCACCGGCGTCGTGCAGCAGTCCCAGAAGATCGTGGCCCAGCTGAACAGCTTTGCCGCCAAGGTCGACAAGGTACACGCGGCGATCCTGGACCTGTTAGCACGCATCTGTGACCCGATGACCGGGATCAAAGAGGTCTGGGACATCCTGACCGACGAAGACGAAGACGAGATCAAAAAGATCGCCGACGACATCCGCACGGTGGTAGAAAATTTCAGCGCCGAAGTCGCTGCGTTGCAACAACAGATCGCTTCCACCCTTGCCGAGGCAGAAACCATCCTCACCGCAATGGGCAACTACGCCGAACGGGACTGGGATCAGTTTTTGCACGGCACCGAGGTGGGGCGAGCCATCAACCAAGTCGGGCAATATGCCAAAGGCATTTGGTCGGAGGCCGGCGGATTCGTCAAGGGGCTTTATGACATCAGTCAGGTCCGGCTTCTGTTCGACCCGGTTGGTTACTACCGCGATTTGGGCCAAATGGTCCAGGGAGCTGCACCGCTAGTCGGGTTGGGCCCGGACGGTGGGCCGGGCGTCGGAGAGTCGTGGAAAACCCTCGGGAAAGGCGTCAGCCACTGGGACGAGTGGAAAACGAACCCTGCCGAGGCCCTTGGCCGAACCGTGTTCGACGTCGGCACCTTGGCTCTTCCCGGCGGCCCGCTCTCCAAGCTGCCCAAGATGAGCCGCGCCGCTGCCGATGCGCTCAAGGGCTTGAAGCCGCCGCGAGTGCCCAAGCTCCCGGAGCCCCAGGTCGCCAAGCCGCCTGAGACACCTCAGCCGCCCCCTGCACCCGAACCGGCGCCTGGCGGCAAGCCGCCGGAACCAGGGAGTCCTGCACCACCCAAGCCGGGCCCGGCCCCGACCGGCACCCCGCCGCCGCACAGCCCAGCCGAGCCCAAATCGCCAGTCGCGCCGCCGGGTAGCGCGGGCAAGCCTTCGGTGGCGGCGGAGTCCACGCCAGTTCCCCATCCGCAACCGCATGAGTCCGTCCCCGCCCGAATGCCGGTCTCGCCTGGGGGGAGTCCCGGCGAACCGGTTCCCGCCGCTGCAGCCCCAGCGGCGTCCGCGCCCGCAGCTTCTATGCCCTCGGCTTCTGCGCCTTCAGCGCCGCATCTGCCGTCACCGCCGTCGGTGCCCATGGGCGGCGGAGCCCCCGCCGAAGCGCCACTCCCCCACGGCGGGACACCCCACGCCGGCGAACCGGGCGCGCATGAACCCCACCGACCCCATGACGGGGCTCCTCGTCCCCCCGGCGATGGCTCGCCTCACGAACCCGGCGACGGCAGCGGACACCCACCGACAGACGGCACGCCTCACGAACCCGGCGACGGCTCACCCGGCGACAATCACCCGCCGACTGAACCGGGCGATCCGGGCCGGCCTGAATTCACGTTGGACAACCCGCTAGATCACATGAGCCACCAGCTCCTTGCATTGTCTGAACAACACCTGACCGGAAGCGGTGAGACCGTACTTGGGCCGTTTAAGCCTCGGGGAGGCGGCCTGTCATACATCGACTTCGCAGAGCTACACAGAGCCAGCTACTTCGATATCGGTGACGCGTGGGAATCGGCGACCCCGATTGAAAGACTTGCTGCGAATCAGCATGTGCTCGACATAGCCATCGCGCGCGGCGATACTGTCACTCTGTCGGTACCATTCGGAAAAATCGATCCAAATTCGTTCACAGGCGCAGAAATTCGATACCTTGAATCCCACGGTTACCATCGAGCGGGTAACGACAAGTTGATTCCGCCGAGCAAGGGGGGCTGACCGATGACTACATTACTAGAATTTTTCCTAAACTATTTGGATTTCTTGTATTTAGATCCGCGTTTTCGCATAACCGATTCCAGCACTTCAGGTGTCGCGACGAACAACGCATCATTGACGCTAACGAGCCCCGTGACGACGTGGCAAATCTCTAACGATCGAGGACAGATCCAATTAGACGTTGCCCCCACCAAGTCTGCTGACCAGCCCCGAAACTGGTTCCGATTATCAATAATTCGACAATATCTCGACGACTACGACGAGACGAACATGGTTTCCCCAACAGAGGCAGTAGCCTGGGCTCGAGATAACCGTGATCGTATCGACGATCTGTTTTCCGATACTTCGGTCGCCGAGTCTTGCGAAGCTCTGATTGCGCTCGAAGACGCGAATGCAGTGAAGTATTGGGGTCCCTCAAGACCATAGCGATTTATGCTTTTACTTAACATTCGGGGCGAAGTAGCGATTCGGGTTTTTGTGTTTCAAGGGAACGCCAGGAAATCCGGCATTAAGGACACAGCGCGCCGATAACTGGTGTATGGAACGTAACGCTGCGGCTTCGATCGCTAGGGCCTGCGCCCATGGGCAACGATAGCTCTCGGACGATGTGACAACCTAAGTCCCCGAGGGCCTTTCAGATCCCGAGCATGAACGCCAACACCCGGCAGCTGTCGTGGCACCAACCGATGCCAGAGGCACAGACCTCCCCATCACATCTGCCGGATAGGGTTGATAGCGGCCGCAATACCGGCCACCGGGCGGCACGGCGATCGAGGAGGAGTGGCGATGACTTCCTCAGAGTCGAGTGGGTCAAACGGCACAGACCCCGCCGTCCGAGTTGACCTGGAATCGGTGGCCGCCAACGCCAGCGCCGCCCGTGCGCTCGAGGGTTTACAGGAAGCGGCCGCGGCCGAGGGTGGTCCGCAGCCGCCGGTCGACCTGACCGCCGCCGCGTTCTTCGACGTGGATAACACGCTGGTGCAAGGCTCCTCCGCGGTGCATTTCGGACGCGGCCTGGCCGCGCGCAACTATTTCACTTATCGCGACGTGCTCGGATTCATCTACGCGCAGGCCAAGTTTCAGCTGCTCGGCAAGGAGAACAGCGACGACGTCGCCGCCGGTCGGCGCAAAGCCCTTACCTTCATCGAGGGTCGCTCGGTCGAGGAGCTGGTCACCCTGGGCGAAGAGGTCTACGACGAGATCATCGCCGACAAGATCTGGGCCGGCACTCGCGAACTCACCCAGATGCACCTCGACGCCGGCCAGCAGGTATGGCTGATCACAGCAACGCCGTACGAGCTCGCCGCGACTATCGCACGCCGGCTCGGCCTGACCGGTGCGCTGGGGACGGTCGCCGAGTCGGTCGACGGGATTTTCACCGGCCGCCTGGTCGGCGACATCCTGCACGGCCCCGGCAAGGCACACGCCGTGCGGTCGCTGGCGATCCGCGAGGGCCTCAACCTCAAACGTTGCACGGCCTATTCCGACAGCTACAACGACGTACCCATGCTGTCGCTGGTGGGCACGGCGGTAGCCATCAACCCCGACGCCCGACTGCGCAGCCTGGCCCGCGAACGGGGATGGGAAATCCGCGACTTCCGGACCGCCCGCAAGGCCGCCCGGATCGGAGTGCCGTCGGCACTGGCGCTCGGTGCCGCGGGCGGTGCGCTGGCGGCGTTGGCGTCGCGACGCCAATCACGCTGATAAGCTGCGCCGCTGAGCAACAATTCGAGTGGAGAGCAGCAAAGCCATGACAACTCCAGTAGGAGCCGAGGGGCTCATCGGCAGCCATTATCGGGCGCCGGACTATTTCGAGGTGGGACGCGAGAAGATCCGGGAGTTCGCGACCGCGGTGCAAGACGACAACCCGACGCACTTCAGCGAGGTTGACGCCGCCGAGGCCGGGTACCCGACGGTGGTGGCCCCGCTGACGTTCCTGGCGATAGCCGGGCGGCGCGTGCAGCTGGACATCTTCACCAAGTTCAGCATCCCGATCAACATCGCCAGGGTTCTCCACCGGGACCAAAAGTTCCAATTCCATCGCCCGATGCTGGCCCACGACAAGTTGCACTTCGACACCTATCTAGACTCGGTGATCGAGTCCCACGGCACTGTCATCGCTGAGATCCGAAGCGAAGTCACAGACGCCGAAGGAAAACCGATCGTCACCAGCATCGTTACGATGCTGGGCGAGGCGGCACAACAAGAAGCCGGCGCTGAAGCAACCGTCGCCGCAATTGCATCCATATCAGCCGGAAAGTAGGGTCGATTTAATGACGTCACAGGGGGAAACGGGTGGTACCCAGCTAAAGCCACCCGTCGAAGCGGTCCGATCCCACTACGACAAATCGAACGAGTTCTTCAAGCTCTGGCTTGACCCGTCGATGACGTACAGCTGCGCATACTTCGAAGAGCGTCCCAACATGACGCTGGAAGAGGCGCAGTTCGCCAAGCGCAAGCTCGCGCTGGACAAGCTCAACCTCGAACCCGGCATGACGCTGCTCGACATCGGCTGCGGCTGGGGCTCGACCATGCGGCACGCCGTCCAGGAGTACGACGTCAACGTGATCGGCCTGACGCTGAGCGAGAACCAGTACGCCCACGACAAGGCCAAGTTCGAAGAGATCGACAGCCCCCGCCGCAAAGAGGTGCGGATCCAGGGCTGGGAGCACTTCGACGAGCCGGTCGACCGGATCGTGTCACTGGGCGCGTTCGAGCACTTCGCTGACGGCGCCGGTGACGCAGGTTACGAGCGTTACGCCACGTTCTTCAAGAAGTTCTACGACTTGATGCCTGATGACGGCCGGATGCTGCTGCACACGATCGTGGTGCCGACCGCGGAGCAGACCAAGGACAGCGGCCTGAAGATAACGATGAGCCTGCTGCGCTTCATCAGTTTCATCCTCAAGGAGATCTTCCCGGGCGGTAAGTTGCCCCAGATCGACCAGGTCGACCACTACTCGACCCAGGCGGGTTTCAAGATCGAGCGCCATCACGAGATCGGATGGAACTACGTTCCGACGTTGAACGCCTGGGCGGATGCGCTCGAGGCACACAAGGAAGAGGCGATCGCCCTGAAGGGGCAGGAGACCTACGACATCTACATGCATTACCTGCGGGGTTGCTCGGACCTGTTCCGCGACGGCTACACCAACGTGTGCCAGTTCACCCTGGTCAAGTAGACCGCACGCACAAACGCCCCGGAGCCGATGGCACCGGGGCGTTTTGCATATCTGCGGAATGGCCCCCCGCCGCCGCATGCGAACGTCGACTTATTGGGCCGAAACACGGAGAAATCGCGCAACAACTCGACGCTGGGCGCTAGCTCAGCCCAAGAAAATATTGCGACGCCCGGCCAGCAGCCGGTACAGCGTCTGCTGGATCGTCTCCCGCACCTGATCGGTCAACTCGAAGGTGACCATCGGGTCCTCGGCGTCAGACGCGGCATAGTCGTTAGTGTAAATCGGCTCACCGAACGCGATGCGCCACTTCGACGGCAGCGGCACCAGGCCCGCCGGACCGGCCAACGGGAACAGCGGGGTGACCGGGAAGTAGGGCAGGCCGAACAGCCGCGCCAGTAGCTTCACGTCGGTGAGCATCGGGTAGATCTCTTCGGACCCGATGATCGAGCAAGGAATGATCGGCGCTTTGGTCCGCAGCGCCGCCGTCACGAAGCCGCCGCGACCGAACCTCTGCAGTCGGTAGCGGTCCTCGAAGGGCTTGCCCAGGCCCTTGTAGCCCTCCGGGAACACCGCAGTGAGTTCGCCGGCGGCCAGCAGCCGGTGGGCGTCCGTGGTGCAGGCCATGGTGTGGCCCGCCTTGCGGGCGGCTCCGCCAATCAGGGGTAAGTCGAACACCATGTCGGCAGCCAGCAGCCGCATGTCCCGCTGCGCCGGATGCTCGTCGTGCACCGCGACCGACAACATCAACCCGTCGAACGGCAACACCCCGGCGTGATTGGCCACCAGTAGCGCGGCACCTTCGCTCGGCAGGTTCTCGATTCCACTGACCTCGACCCGGAACCACGACTTGAAAAAGAATCTCAGCAAAGGCCGAACGATGGCGTTGTTGAAGTGCGGATCGAACCCGAACTCGTCGACGGTGTAGTCGCCCGTCAGCCGCTGCCGGAAGAATCCGGTGACTGCTGCGACCTGTTGGGCAAACTCGTTGAGCGGTGCTTCGGACGACGAAGTCGAACCTCCGCCGCGGCGATGGTCGTCGATTTCGCGAACCACTGCGGCGATCTGTTCGGCCGATGCGCCGCCGTGCGGATCGGAGAGCAATGAGGGATGTTGACGCGAGGCATCGGCACGTTGGACGGCTCTCCGGCGAGCTGCTACGCGACCCCTATTGCTATGCAGGGGAATAACATTCGCTCTGGTTTCACCCGCCACGATATCTACCTGACCCCGGTCCACGGAATTGGATTTCGGCTACCCCAGCGCTGCGCTAAGGCTATGGCGCGACCTTCCATGGAGCGTACCCGATGTGGGTCGATTATGGGAGTCAGGCCACGACCACGAACGTAGTCATCAAACGCCTCCGCCGTCGTCCATTTCGGCTGGTAGCCGAGCTCGGAGTGCATCCTCGTAGTGTCCATGACTCGGCCATAACTTAAGTAATTGAATTGTTCACGATTGATCTCGGTGTAACGATTAGCCCGTCTCAGCGAATCGAGCGCCCAGACACCGAAACCGGGTACCGGCAACGGAATCCGGCCCGCCCGCCGGATCGCCTGCGACAGCATGACGATGCCCTCAGCCCCGACGTTGAAGGTTCCGGCCTTGCCGGCCATCGCCGCGCGCTCCAGCGCACCCAACGCGTCTTGCTCGTGTAGCAATTGCAATCGCGCGTCGCGGCCGAACATCGTCGGGACCAACGGCCCCGCCAGATAGCGCGACAGCGTGGTATCCATCGCCGGGCCAATCATGTTGGCCAGCCGCAGAATTGTCACCGCGATATCGGGCCGGCGGCGGCCCAATCCGCGCACATACCCCTCGATGTCGAGGCTGTCCTTGGCGAAACCCCCGCGTAGGGGCCGACGGCTACTGCTGTCCTCGGTGAACATGACTGGATCGCGCGGACTCGACCCGTAAACCTCCGAGGTCGATTTCAGCACCACGCGGCGGACCGAGGGCGCTTTCTGACAGGCCGCGAAAAGTTGCATCGCGCCCATCACATTGAGTTCCTTCAACGCCGCGGTACCGCCGGAGCGCGGCGCATACGACGCCGCGGCAGCGTGCACCACCGTGTCGACTTCGCCGTTGCGAATCACCTTGGCTATGAAGGGATTCCGAATGTCGGCGCGGACGAACTCCGCCCGTCCCATCCGGCGCAGCATGTCCTTACTGGGGGCGATCGCATCCACGGCGATCACCGCTTGAATCAGCGGATTCTGCGCCAGCCGAGCAGTCAGGTAGCCGCCGAGAAACCGGCACGCACCGGTGACCAGCACCACTTTGGGGTAGTGCATGGTGTCATCCGTGCTGTCGCCCGTTCCGGCGCTGCCCCCGCTCGACGAATCCACCCGAGTAGCCTAACGGCCGAGGCAAACCGCGGCGTACGGCCGCGTGTCGGTCGGCGAGTACGGGATCTTGGCGGGACGGGGCTTACTTGCCAAGTTTTCTACGCTGCACCCGTGTGCGACGTAGCAGCTTGCGGTGCTTTTTCTTCGACATACGCTTGCGCCGCTTCTTAATTACTGAACCCATGAACTCCGCTATCTAACCCGTGACCGGCTTCTTAAGGATCGCTAAAGGACCAGGCCACTTTACCCGGCAGGGCGCACCGAACACCAAACCGCCAGTCGCGTGACCGTTCAAAAGGCCACGCGCATGTTTCGGTCTTGACCCGGTCCACCGCCGTCTCGCGGCGTGGCTTCGGCTCAGCCCGCGTCGAAGTAGGACGTCTCCAACATGTCGTGGACGGCCTTGGCGTGCACCCGGAAGGATCGGCCAACCCGAACCGCCGGCAGCTCGCCGTTGTGCACCAAGCGGTAAACCGTCATCTTGGAGACCCTCATCAGGGCCGCCACCTCGGCGACGGTGAGGAATTGTGTTCTGGCCTGCTGGCTATCGACAGAAGCGGTCTCCCGCTTTCCAGCGGAATCTCGCGCCGATGGCCCGTTCGTAGACGTCATCGCAACCCAATCATGTCAGGCCCACGCAATGCCACCGGCTTCCCCTCCGCTGGCACCCACACGGGCATACACAAGGAGAATAGCGGGACTAGTGTGGTTACTGGTACTGGTGGGGGACAATCATTTTGAAATCCTTAAATTATTCACTTGTAATTCTTAGCTGCTCAGAGCGCTTTTTGGCGGCCTGAACAGCCGCGTCGACGGCGATCCGAAGGCCCCCTCGTTCGAGTTCGCGCAGCGCAGCGGCGGTCGTACCGCCAGGTGAGGTCACCGTCGCGCGCAGCTGCGCCGCGGTGGCGTCCGCCGGTCTCCCCAGCGCCTCACCCCCGGGTGTCGACAGCTCTTGATCCAGCCGTTCCAGCAGCAGTGCCGCCGATCCGGCCATCGTCTGCGCCGTCAGACTGGTCGCCACGTCCCGGCTCAGACCCGCCGCGACGCCGGCGTCCACCAGGGCCTCGACCATCAGGAAGAAATACGCGGGACCCGAACCCGACAGGGCGGTCACCGCGTCCATTTGCGATTCCGGGACGGTCAGCACGCCGCCGACGGCGTCGAAGAGCGCCGACACCTCCTCGAGCTGCGGGACACTGACGAAACGGCCCTTGGCCAGGGCGGTCACCCCCGCACCCACCACTGCCGCCGCGTTCGGCATCGCCCGGACCACTGGTGTCCCGGCCGGCAGTTTGGACTCGAAGTAGGTGATCGTGATCCCGGCCGCGATGGTGACGAAAACCTGCTCGGCGCTGTCGCCCTCGGCTGCGCCGGCGAGCCGGGCCAGCTCCCCCATCACCGACTCGACATCGCCGGGCTTCACCGCGACGACGACAAACGTCGCGTTCTCCACGGCATCGGCCAGCGAAGTCGTCACCAACACCGAATAGGTGTCGGCCAGGTACTTGGCGCGCTCTGGCACCCGTTCGGCCACCACCAGGTCTTTGACCTGTCGCCCCGCCCGAAGCAGGCCCGACAGCAAGGCCTCGCCGATGCTGCCACCACCGATGATTGCGATTCTCGCCATGCCGAAAGCATCGCAGACGGCCCGGCGTCCTCGGGTTACCGGGGCGCGGGCACCAACGCCAATTGGCGGGACTGGACGACGAGCCGGCCCAGGCTGTCGACGACGATGTGGTCCTCGTCGAACCAGTCGTGCCCGATCTCCAAGCAGGTGCAGATCACCCGCAACCAGCCGTCGGCGGGCAGGGCCCGAAGGAAGGCGGTGAGCTGAATCGTGGGCGCCCAGCCGGTGCGCTCCACGGCGAACGTCACCGGTGCCGATAGATCCCCGCACATCAGCGCAAAAAGCGCGTCAGGAGCGACGTCACGCGGCCGTGCCCACATCTGCAGCACCGGGGGTCGCCCATCGGTGCTGGGGGCAAGCGTCGACAGCAATGGCCGGACATCGCACCCTTCGCCCAGGTGCACCAGACCGGCCAGCGGGTGGCCGGGCCCGATCGGTTCGATGTCGTCGGGCGGTTCTGGCGCCATCAGATCCACGACGGGGTTCGCTGACAGCAGCGGCGAAGTGTCGCCGCCCGGTGGGAAGTGCTCCGGCTCGCCAAGGTTGACCACGGCGTGGACGGCGGTGCGATCGCCCTGGACGAGTTCGACGTCGACGACGCTGATCCGACGGCCGCGCTTGCGGATCGACGTCACCAGTTGCACCTCCCCCGGATCGGGCGCCCACAGGAAGCTCGCCGATACCGCCACCGGTTCGAGGCCGGCCGAAGACCCGCCGCAGGCGGTACGTGCGGCGTTGGCACACAGCGCCAGCATCGCGCCGCCGTGCACCTTGGGCCCGATGGTCCAGTGCTTGTTCAGCTCTCCCTCGAAGACGCCCGGATCGACCTCCCGCAGGGTCATTGCGGTGGTGAATAACGCGGTCATGGTCTCCTGAGGGGTAGCGGGACGGTCAGCGCATCAGATGCGTGCGGGCAAACTGCAACGATTCGGCGAGCATGGCTTCGCGCTCGTTGGCTGAGCGTGCGCTTGACGTGGACACCTCGAGGATGACGTGGCCGGCGAAATGGCCGGCGGCCAGTATCTGGCACACCTCGGCCGTGGGCTGGGTGCCGCGCCCGGGCACCAGGTGCTCGTCGGCGGGCAGGCCGCTGCCGTCGCACAGGTGCAGATGCACCAGCCCAGCGCCCATCTGCTGCGCCATGTCCAGCGCGTCGGTGCCTGCGGTCGAGGTATGTGACAGATCCAGCGTGTAGTGCGTGTGGTCGCCGTCCAGCGGGTCGTAGGAGGGCGCGAACGCCGAGATCGCCGGTCCTGGGCCACCGCCGCGCCTGCGCATCCGTTCCCGCGACTGGTCGGATCCAAAAAACCGGTCCGCCCGGAACGGGAACATGTTCTCCACAGCGACCATCACGTCACTGGACGCCTCCAGGGCCGTCACCTGCTCAGAGAATCCCTCGGCGTAGCGCCGTTGCCAGCGAAACGGCGGATGCACGACGACCGTCTGCGCGCCGAGTTCCTCGGCGGCCCGCACGCTGCGTTCCAGCTTGGGAATCGGGTTGGAACCCCACACCCGCTGCGAGATCAGCAAGCAGGGAGCGTGCACCGAGAGCACCGGCACGCGATAGTGCTGCGACAGCTTCTTGACGGCCTCGACGTCCTGGCTGACCGATTCGCTCCAGACCATCAGCTCGACCCCGTCGTAGCCGAGCCTGGCCGCATACTCGAACGCGGCCTCGGCCCTCAACGGATAGACCGAGGCCGTGGACAGGCCGACTTTGATTGCTGGGCGCACTGTTCGTGGGTGACGCCTAGCCGGTTTGCATGGATAGTGCCAGCGGTCCCAAGGTGATCAGCGCCCCGACGGCCACCGCGATCAGCGTGCTCGCGATGTCCTCCGTTTTGCGGACCACCCGCACTCCGGCCACCAGGCCGAGGATGACCAGCACCGACAGCACCAGCGCCACCAGGCTGTTCCACCGCCACAGTTGGTCGAACGCGATGAACAGCCCGGCGCCGAAGGCCACGGCCAGGATCGACTGCAACACGATCAAGCTGCCGCGCCACAGCGCCTCGAGTTTGCCGGGCGCCGGGTGCGCATCCTTGGGCTGGCGCGGGGCCTCGCCGGCGGTGTGGCCGGGTGCTGCTGCGGCGGTCCGCGAGCCCGCGTCGGCTCCACCTCGCTCGTCGCTGCGCCGTCGAGCCACCTCATCGGCGAGGGTCTGACCGCCGAACAGGGTCGAATCCGAAGCCTGCAGGTAGGACCGCACGTAGGCGGAATCCTCGGTCGCGAGTTCGGCTTCGCGTACGTCGGAGTCCATGACGTCCACCGGGATATCGGCGTATTGCTCCAGCGGATCCGGACTCATGTGCTCGGCGCCGGACGGCGACGACGGCCGGCTGGCGGGGTCCACCGGCTGCTCGGCTTCTCGTGCGTCGGGGCGGCGCGTGGGCCGCGGGTAAGCGCTGCGCTCGGGCCCCAAGCGAGGCGACTGCGGTGAAGACTTGGGCCAACGCGGCTCCGATTCAGACCAGTACGCCGTCGTGGGCTGGTCTTCGTCGGCTGGTTCGGCGACGGCGGGTTCCGAGACCGGTTCGGAGTGCTCTTCCAGCTCGGGTTCGGCAACATGGACCGACCTGTTGGCCTCCCGCGCTGTCTCGTCGTGCGCGCCGTGCTCGGCATCGTCGCGGATGACGGGAATCTCGCCGGTCAGCTCGGCGACGGTGACCGCGTCGCTATCGCCGCGTCGGCGGCGCCGCCGTCGGGTGACCGCCGGGGCGCCAAGGGTTCCATTCCTGGCCAGCAGTTCGGCCACCGAGATGGGCCGAGTGCCGGGGTTCTCGGTCTCGGAATGTGGTCCGGTCATGGTTTGTCGCCTCTCGATCGGTTGGTGTTCCGATCAACTCCGTGACCTCCAGCATTGCGCACCGAAGTCTCCACGAGGGCGGTTCCGTCGGCTTCGCTGTCGAGCTTGCGCAAGATGAGACCTTCCCGCAACGCCCACGGGCAGATATCCACCGTTTCTATCGACAGCGCTCTCATACTCGCCTCCGCCACCAGAGCGCCCGCCACGATCTGCGGCGCCCGCTCGGCACTGACTCCTTCCAATTCCGCCCTGTCAGCGGTGGTCATCCTAGAGATGAAAGATATGAGTTGCCTAAGTCCGTTGGCGGTCAGGGTTCTCTTCACCCGTGGTCCGGCGGCCGACGGCGCCGCGCCGGTGAGCCGCGCCAACGAGCGGAACGTCTTCGAGGTTGCCACCGCGAGGTCCGGGGCGCCGGCTTCGAGCACGGCCACACCGGCATCGGACAGCTCGGCGTCCAGCCAATCGCGCAGCATCCCCACCCGGCGCCGCCCCGGCGGATCGTCGGGCAGCCACTCGCGGGTCAACCGCCCGGCGCCCAGCGGCAGCGACATGGCCACTTCGGGTTCCTCGTCGACACCGCTGGACAGCTCCAGCGAGCCGCCGCCGATATCGAGGTTGATGATTCGCCCGGCGCTCCACCCGTACCAGCGGCGCACCGCCAGGAAGGTCAGCCGCGACTCGTCCACCCCGGTCAGCACTTGCAGCTCGACGCCGGTCTCCTTGCGCACCCGGCTCAGCACGTCGTCGGAATTCTCGGCGTCGCGGACCGCGGAGGTGGCAAAGGCCATCAGCTGCGCGCAACCGGAGCTGACGGCGATCTTGGCGAACTCGTCGATCGTTGAGATCAGCTTTTCAGCGCCGCGCTTGGTGATCTTGCCCGAATTATCGGTGGCCTCGGCCAATCGCAAGGTGGCCTTCGTCGAACTCATCGGCGTCGGATGCCCGCCGCGATGGGCATCGACCACCAGCAGATGGACCGTATTGCTACCCACGTCAAGCACGCCTAATCGCACGAAAACAACCTAGCGGGACGACGATGCGGTTCGGGTTGCGCCCCGCTGGGGAGCACAACATTGCGATGTCGCCGACCGCAATATCCGGGCCATTCGCGATCCGCTGATCCATGACCGCGCGGGCGCGAGTGTCAGCGGGTCAAATGACATGAATTTTGGTCTAACGTTGCATCCGTGGCGAATTCGCACCCCGAGCCAGGGCAGGAAGTTGAATTGGATTTTGCCCGTGAATGGGTGGAGTTCTTCGATCCGGACAATCCGGAGCACCTGATCGCGGCCGATCTCACTTGGCTGCTCTCCCGCTGGACGTGTGTTTTCGGCACGCCGGCCTGCCGCGGCACGGTGGCCGGCCGCCCGGACGACGGGTGTTGCTCGCACGGCGCATTCCTGTCCGACGACGACGACCGCGCCCGACTGGACGACGCGGTCAAACAACTCACCGACGATGACTGGCAATTCCGCGAAAAAGGTTTGGGCCGTAAGGGTTACCTCGAACTCGACGAGCACGAAGGCCAACCCCAGTACCGCACCCGCAAATACAAGCAGGCGTGCATTTTCTTGAACCGGCCCGGCTTTGCCGGTGGCGTTGGCTGCGCCCTGCACAGCAAAGCCCTCAAGCTGGGTGTGCCGCCGCTGACGATGAAACCCGATGTCTGCTGGCAGCTGCCGATCCGGCGCAGCCAGGAGTGGGTGACCCGGCCCGACGGCACCGAAATCCTCAAGACGTGGATCACCGAATACGACCGCCGCGGCTGGGGCTCCGGTGGCGCCGACTTGCATTGGTATTGCACCGGCGATCCGGCCGCGCATGTCGGTGCCAAGCCGGTGTGGCAGAGCCTGGCCGACGAACTCACTGAGCTGCTCGGCGCCAAGGCCTACTCCGAACTGGCGGCAATGTGCAAGCGCCGCAGCCAATTAGGGCTCATCGCCGTGCACCCCGCCACCCGCATCGCCGAGTAGTCTGGCCGCCCAGCCCCAGGTGCAGCAGTGGACAACGACGCACAATCGGCGGCCGCCCCGCGCTGGAAGGGCGACGCCGGGCGCCTAGAAGTCTGGTATGCCACCCTGTCGGATCCGCTGACTCGTGCCGGCCTGTGGATTCACGGCGAGACGGTCGCGCCCACTCACGACCGCAGCCCCTACGCGCACGGCTGGGTGACCTGGTTTCCACCTGACGGCCCACCGCGCACCGAACGGTTCGGCCCCGAGCCCGCCCATCCCGCGGTCGGTGCGGCCTGGTTCGACACCGGGGGCGTACGGGTGGGCCCCGAAGGGCTGGCGGGGCGGGCGGGATCGCTCGCCTGGGAACTGTCCTGGACGGACGCCGGCAAGCCGCTGTGGACCTTTCCCCGCGTGGCGTGGGAACGCGACCTGCTGCCCGGCGCCCAGGTGGTGGCCGCACCGACCGCCGACTTCACCGGGTCGCTGACGGTCGATGACACCGCTCACCGTGTCCAGGGCTGGCGCGGCGCCATCGCCCACATCTACGGGCATGGCAACGCCAAGCGCTGGGGGTGGATCCACGCCGACCTCGGCGACGGCGACGTGTGCGAGGTGGTCACCGCGGTGTCGCACACGCCGGGGCTGCGCAGACTTGCGCCGATGGCCTTCATTCGCTTCCGTATCGGCGGAAATGATTGGCCCGCAACCACTTTGCCATCTCTTCGGATGCGGACAAGACTTGGTCTGCCGCACTGGCAATTGACGGGACGCATGGGGGACCGCGACGTGTTCATCCGGGTCGACCAGCCTCCGGAAAGGTGCGTGAGTCTGCGATACACCGATCCCGACGGGGGCGCCGCGGTGTGCACCAATACCGAGCAGGCCGACATTCACATCGAGATCAGCCATCGCGAGCATCGCACCCGGGTCATCGATCACAGTTGGTCAGTGCTGGGAACCGGGCATGCCGAAGTCGGCCTGCGTTAGGCGACTGTGCGTCAGGGGCGGCGGCGGTGCGTCAGGGGCGGGATAAAGCCGAAATTCCCGCCCTCAATACACAATCGGCGCCCAGGACGCACGCTCAATTTCCTACCGTTGGATCCTCATCGTCCGCGTCGGCACTTCCGCGGCGCCCAGTCACCATTCCCATCAGGCCCTCTTGGAACTTGCGCCACCGGGGCGTGTCTACGACGCCGTCGACGGCGCCAGCCGGTGGCGAAAGCGGGGCAGGTTCGGCCTCAGAGCCGGCCGCCACCCAGCTCGGGGGCACCGACAACGAACCGAGCGAGGCCGCCTCACCAAAGCCGGCTGATGAGACGTCAATTTCGAGGAAGCGCTCCAACGACCCTGATTTCTTGAAGTCCTGTGCGTCAGGGGTTTCCACGCTGTGGTTACCCCAGCCCGGCCGATGCTACAGCGCTGGACAAGAATTCCGAGAGCGCCTCGGCATTCAGCTGGGGTTGGATTCCTGCCGTTCCCGCCAGGCCCGGCGTGCTCGCCAGTGGAGTAAGAAGGCCCAAACGGGCGCCGCCGGCGTGGCCGCGGGAACCACCGGAACGAAGATGCCGGTAGTGACGGCCCCGGTGTTGATGGCCGTGACGACGCCGCCGGCACCGGTGACGGTGACGCCGGAGCCGGCGGTGATGGTGCTGTCGGCAACGGTGACCGAGCCGCTCGCGACGGTGAAGGTACCGCTCTCGATCGTGGCCGTGCCGGAATTCAGATAAAGCTCGAACCTGGCGTTGAAGGTGAAGGTGAAGCCGTTTTGGATAACGATGGTGGTGGTGACGACGGTGATTTTGGTCGGGGTGTCGACGATGGTGACGATGCCGCCGCTGCCGATGGTGACGGTGACGCCGGTGTCGACGGTGACGGTGCTGCCCGGTCCGACCGAAATTGTGCCGCCCGGTCCGACAGGAGTGCTATCGGCCGCGGTCGAGGCCATCTGCAGGACGGATTGGGTACGGGCGCTGGTGGTATTGCCGGTGGCCTGGGCGACCGCGCGGGCCTGATCAGCCTGGCCTGATTGGTTCGTGGTCTGGGGCGGCTCGTCGAAGGGTTCGAGCGTCGGGTGTGCATCCTGGGCGTTGAGCGTGCGCTCCGAGGGGCAGGGCGCCGGAATTCCCTCTCTCTGAACACAATCGGCGCCCTGAGTTCAGCTACAGCGAACTAGCCCTCGAGCTTGTAACGTGGCCCCGCAGGCGGTTGACGTGGACGTCCAGTGCCTGGGGTGTTCGCCGACGTAGTCCGCGCCCCAGACCTAATCGATCAGCTGCCCGCGGGTGAGCACGCGCCCACTGTTACGCATTAGGTATTCGAGTAGGTCGAATTGCTTGAGCAGCAAGGTAATTACGTCATCGTTAACCGACACGACGTGCCGAATACGGCGTGGCCACATCGTCGTCCGCGCAAAATTTCCAAGCCGACCACCGTGAACACTTGAAGAGGTTCTGCCACGCCCACCCGTCGTCGATCTCGACGACTGGGCATCGGCCGCCGATTTCATGACTCTCGGTATGGCGGTCATACCGCCGAATCGGATATGGTATGTCGGCCATGCCAGCAATCGTCGTATTGGGAAGTAGCTCATGGAGTTAACCGCATTTCTGTGTAACCACGCCGAGGCGCAAAACAACTTGTTGTACGTCCTGGGGGCCGGCATCGATCGGGCTATCGTCCCTGCCGGACGCTCAGGACCCTTTAATATCGCATTCAGCCTCGGCATCATCGTTGAGGTCCCGTGGACGGCGACCAACGAGGAGCACACAGTCACCGTCGAATTGGAGGACGCGGACGGGCACCCGGTCGAGTTCCAAAGGGCCCCAGACGAACGCGAGCCGTTCCGCGCCCAATTTCAATTCAACGTCGGCCGGCCGCGCCACCTTCAGGATGGCGAGACCCAGTCAGTTGTTTTTGCCGTCAACGTTCCCGTACTTCCGTTAGAGAAACTAGGGTCATACGTCTTCACCATTGGCATCGACGAGGCCGTCCTGCGCCGTCTGCACTACCGGCTGATTGGGCAGGCCGGTGTGACGGCTACGGGAACCGGTGTGACCACTAAGGGAAATTGGCCAACGGGATTCAGCAGCTAGCCGCCACAGCTGTTGGGCATCAGGTATCCCAGTAGGTCGAATTC
>DASYJS010000168.1:0-2764 GCA_035996225.1 Mycobacterium sp.
TGCACCACGGCGGATCGTGTAGGCGCATCCCGGCGATCGAGCGCGCTCCGGAGCCGCGGCCCAGCCCGAGCAGCACCGTCTCGGCTTGGTCATCGAGGGTGTGGGCCAGCAGCACCGGTCCGTGATGGTAGGCACTCAACGCGGCGTAGCGGGCCGCGCGCGCCGCCGCCTCGGGGCCGCCGTCATTGCCGACATGTACGCAAATGACCTGTGCGTCAACGCATCCCAACGCGATGGCTTGGGTGCGCGCGGTTTCGGCGACGGCGGCCGACTCGGACTGCAGGCCGTGGTCCACGATCAGTGCGGTGGTGGGCCGCAGCTGGGCGGCCACCGCAGTGAGTGCCAGCGAGTCCGGCCCGCCCGAGAGCGCCACACGCCATTGGTCGGCGGTGTCCAGATAGGCCTTGGCGTACGCCTCGAGGGCCGCGCGCAGCTGGCCTACAGAGCCCTGTCGATCCATCGCTGGGGGTCTTCGATCTCGGCGGGCAGCGGCAGCGTTTCGGGGCCCGACCAGACGGTGTTGAACCGCTCCATTCCGACCCGGCCCACCACATGGTCGACAAACGCCTTGCCGCGGGTGTACTGGCTGAGCTTGGCGTCGAGGCCCAGCAGGGCGCGCAGCAGGCGCTGCAGCGGCGGTTGCTTACGTTGACGGCGGTCGTCGAATCGACCGCGAATGGTGGCCACCGACGGCACCGCCTTCGGCCCGACGGCATCCATCACGTGCTCGGCGTGACCCTCCAGCAACGTGCCAAGCACCAGCAGCTGATCCAGGGCCTTGCGCTGCGGCTCGGACTGAACTGCGCGCACCAGGCCGACAATCCCCGACGCGGAACCGTCGGACGTGCCCAGACCGCGATTGCGCACGTACTCGGCCAGCCTGCCGGCCACTTCCCCGATGTCATCGCCGGCGTCGCGGGTCAACAAGCCCAGCGCGTCCGACATGTAGTCAGGCAACCAGCGGTTGGCGGTGAACTGCACCCGGTGGGTCACCTCGTGCAGGCATACCCACAGCCGGAAATCGGCCGGCACGACCCGGAGCTGACGCTCGACGGCGATGACATTCGGATACACCAGCAGCAGGCAGCCCTCTTTATCGGCGGCGAACGGGTCGTACTGGCCCAGAATCCCGGAAGCCACAAATGCCAGCACGGCGCCCGTCTGCGCACCCGTGAGCCTGCCGGTCAGAAACCCCTGCGGCTTTTCGGACCCGTTGGTCATCACCCGCATCGAGTCCGCCGCCGCGCGAACCCACTGCGCGCGATCGATGATGCGGGCCGCCGGCACCTCACCGTTGGTGGCCAGCCCCGTGACGTCGCGTACCAGCGGTTCGGCTTTCGTCGCCGAACTCGCCAGCTCGTCGATCGCCTGACGGCGGGTGTAGTCGCTAGCCGGCGGACCGGGCCGGGCCAGCCGAACGCCGACGGTCGCCGCGAATCGCCAATCGACAGCGGTACCGAGGGTCAATTCCGATGAGGCGGTCATGTGCACCCGCAGGTCCACAGCTTGGCGGCCAGGGCGTCCATCACATTGCGTCCATTGGGGCCGGCGGCGTTGGAGATGAACGCGAACGTGAGCACGCGTCCGCTGCGGTCGGTGACGACTCCGACCAACGAGTTGATCGCGGTCAACGAGCCGGTCTTGGCGCGCAACCAGCCGGCCGGTCCTTGGTTGGTGGCCTGGTCGAGAAAGCGGTCGGCCAGCGTCCCGCTGCCGCCGGCGATCGGAAGCAGATCCAGCAGCGCCCGCAACGACGGCTGGTCGGGCCCCGCGGCCGCCTGCACCGTGCCGTCGAGCGTCTTGGCCGTCAAGCGGTCGTCGACCGATAGCCCGCTGGAGTCCAGCAGCGCTACGCCGGTGGTGTCGATGTGCGCGGTGCTCAACCGGTTGGTCACCGCATCGACCGCGCCCGGGAAGCTGCGCGGCCGGTTGATCGCCGCGGCCACCTCACGCGCGATGCATTCGGCCAGCACATTGTCGGAATGATCCATCATCTCGCCGAGCCGCTGGACCAACGGCGCCGATTGCACCACCGCCAGCTGCCGCGCCCCGGACGGGGCGGAAGCGATGGTCACCGCGGCGGGATCCATGCCGAGTGCCTTGGCCAGCTCCCGACCGGCATCCTGCGCGGGAGTCTTGGACCGCCGTGAGTTGACGGTGCTGGGCTGGATACGCCCGGCGTCGATCATCACCGACTCGATCGGCGCGATGTCGCCGTTGTCGATGTCGGACGGGTCCCAGCCCTGCGCCATCGTCGGACCGGTGAACGCCGAGGTGTCCACCTGCACCGCCGTCGGCGTCATGCCACTGCGATGAATCTGCTCCACCAGGTCGCTGATCCGTGGCGCGCCCCGGTACCAGGTGGGTACGTCGGGTGGTGCTGCCGACAGCGTCGGGTCACCGGCGCCCACCAGCACGATTGGCCCCTGCGCGTTCTGGCTGCCCGCCACCACACGCGTGCTGATGCGGGCCTGGCGATCCAGCGTCAGCAACGCCGCGGCCGCGGTCAGGACTTTGTTGGTCGAGGCCGGGACCAATGGCACGTCGTCGGCCATCTGCCACAGTTCTTTTCCGGTGATGGCGTCGGTGATCCGACCTCCGAGCCTGCCGAGATTGGGATCGGCCGCCACCGGCCCCAACACGGCCGCCAGCCCACCAGCCGACGGCGTCTCGGCGGTGTCGGCGACGGGCACGACTCCGGGCTTCACAATCGGTGGCCGCGGAGGCGGTACGGGAACATGCGCGCCGCCGGTGCCGTGCCCAC
>DASYJS010000169.1:0-27127 GCA_035996225.1 Mycobacterium sp.
GCGCTACCACCGGTGTACGGCGGGAACCCGATGCCCATGATCGATCCGATGTTCGCGTCGGCCGTCGAGGTCAGCACGCCCTCGTCAAGGCACTTCTGGGTTTCCAGCGCCTCGGCGAACAGCATCCGGTCGATCATGTCCTGCAGCGGTGGCTGCGAGGAGCCGGACTTGAACGTCTCCCGCAGGCCCGGCCACAAGCTGGTGCGCTTGCCGTCGACGTACTCGTAGAAGCCAGCGCCCTTCAACCGCGACGGTCGGCCGATCTCGATCATCTTCTCGACGACGGCCTCCGCCGGGTGCGGCTCGTAGGTACCGCCGGCGTCCTCGACGCCCTTGCGGGAGGCGACGGCGATCTTGTGCATCAGCTCCAGGTTGAGTTCGTCGGACAGTTGCAGCGGCGGCGCCGGGTAGCCGGCCTGCGAACCGGCGTGCTCGACGCTGGCGGGCTCCACCCCCTCGCCGAGCATCGCCAAAGCCTCGTTCACGAAGGTGCCGATGACGCGGCTGGTGAAGAAGCCGCGGCTGTCGTTGACCACGATCGGGGTCTTGCCGATGGCCAGCGTGTAGTCGAACACGCGGGCTAGCGCCTCGTCAGAAGTCTTCTCGCCCTTGATGATTTCGACCAGCGGCATCTTGTCGACCGGTGAGAAGAAGTGGATCCCGACGAAGTCCTCCTGCCGCTTCACGCCGGTTGCCAGACCGGTGATCGGCAGTGTCGAGGTGTTCGAACCGAGCAGCGCGTTGGGCTCGACGATGTCCTCGATCTCCTGGAACACCTGGTGCTTGAGGTCCTGGCTCTCGAAGACCGCCTCGATCACGAAGTCGACGCCCTTGAAATCGGCGGGGTCAGCGGAAGCCGTGATGCGGTCCAGTAGCGCCTTGCTCTTCTCCTCGGTGGTCTTGCCACGCTGAAGTGCTTTGGCCTCAAGCTTTTCCGAGTAGTCCTTGCCCTTCTGCGCGGCTTCGAGGCTGACATCTTTGAGCACCACGTCGTAACCGGCCTTGGCCGAGACGTACGCGATGCCCGCGCCCATCATGCCCGCGCCGAGCACGCCGATCTTGTTGATCTTGACTGGCTCGATGCCGTCCGGTCGCGAGCCACCGCCGTTGATGTGCTGCAGGTCGAAGAAGAACGCCTGGATCATGTTCTTGGCGACCTGGCCGGTGACCAGCGAAGTGAAGTAGCGACTCTCGATGCGGCTGGCCGTGTCGAAGTCCACCTGCGCGCCCTCGACGACCGCGTCCAGGATGGCCCGCGGTGCCGGCATCGGCGCGCCCTTGAGTTGCTTGCGCAGCAATGCCGGGAACGACGGCAGGATGCCGGCCAGCGCCGGGCTGGACGGAGTGCCGCCAGGCATCTTGTAGCCCTTGGCATCCCACGGCTGGGTGTGCGATTCGGGGTTGGCCTTGATCCACGCCTTCGCCGCGGGTACCAGCTCCTCGACCGAGCCGACCAGCTCGTCGACGAGCCCGTTCTCCTTGGCTTGCGCGGGCTTGAACCGGGTGCCTTGGGACAGGATATTCATGAAGGCGTTCTGAATGCCGAACATCCGCACGGTGCGGGTCACCCCGCCGCCACCCGGCAGTAGGCCCAGCGTCACCTCTGGGAAGCCGACGACAAGGCCCTTGACGTCCGCGGCAATGCGGTGATGACAGGCGAGCGTGATCTCCAGGCCGCCGCCGAGCGCGGCGCCGTTGATGGCGGCCACCACGGGCTTGCCGAGGGTCTCCAGCGCGCGCAGATCACGCTTGACCGATTCGACGGTGTCGAACGCCTCGCCGGCGTTCTCCGGGCCGAGCTGGATCATGCCCTTGAGGTCACCGCCGGCGAAGAAGGTCTTCTTCGCGCTGGTGATGACCACGCCCGTAATCGAATCCTTCTCTGCCGCAAGACGTTCGACGGCGTTGTGCATGGACTGGGCGTAGTGCTCGTTCATCACGTTGGCCGACCCGGTGGGGTCATCAAGTGTCAGGGTGACGATGCCGTCGGCGTCCTTGTCCCACTGAATGGTGTTCTCTGGCATGGCCTTAAACCCTCTCGATGATCGTCGCGACGCCCATGCCGCCGCCGATGCACAGCGTGATCAGCGCGCGACGCGCATTGCGGCGCTCGAGCTCGTCGACCATGGTGCCGGTGATCATGGCGCCGGTGGCGCCCAGCGGGTGGCCCATCGCGATGGCGCCACCGTTGACGTTGAGCTTCTCGTCCGGGATGTTGAGGTCCTTCTGGAACTTCAGCACCACCGACGCGAACGCCTCGTTGAGCTCGAACAGGTCGATGTCGTCGATCGTCATGCCCGCGCGGTCAAGCACCTTGCGCGTCGCGGGGGTCGGGCCGGTGAGCATGATGACCGGGTCCGAGCCGCTGGTCGCGGTGGCCACGACCCGCGCCCGGGGGGTCAGCCCCTGCGACTTGCCGGCGGCCTCGGAACCGACCAGCACCAGTGCCGCGCCGTCGACGATGCCGGAGCTGTTGCCGCCGGTGTGGACGTGGTTGATCTTTTCGACCCAGTGGTACTTCTGCAGCGCCACATCGTCGAAGCCGCCCATCTCGCCGACGCCGTCAAAGGCGGTCTTCAGCTTGCCGAGGCTCTCCACGGTGGACCCGGGCCGCATGTGCTCGTCGTGGTCGAGGATGACCAGACCGTTCTGGTCGCGCACCGGCACCACCGACTTCGCGAAGTAACCGCCCGACCAGGCGGCGGCGGCATTCTCCTGCGAACGGGCCGCGTAGGCGTCGACGTCTTCGCGGGAGAAGCCCTCGATGGTCGCGATCAGGTCGGCGCCGATGCCCTGCGGCACGAAGCCGATCTGGTAGTTGGTCTCGGGGTCGGTCGCCCAGGCGCCGCCGTCGGAGCCCATCGGGACGCGGCTCATCGACTCGACACCACCGGCCAGCACCAGGTCGTCCCAGCCGGAGCGCACCTTCTGCGCGGCGGTGTTGACGGCCTCGAGGCCTGAGGCGCAGAACCGGTTGAGCTGCACGCCACCAGTGGTTTCGGGCAGCCCGGCGGCCAGCACGGCGGTGCGTGCGATGTCGCCGCCCTGGTCGCCGACCGGCGAAACCACGCCCAAGATCATGTCGCTGATCAGGTTCTCGTCGAGGTCGGGGAAACGCCTGCGCAGCTCGTCAACCAGCCCGACGACCAGGTTGATCGGCTTGACTTCGTTGAGCGAGCCATTGCGCTGCTTACCCCGAGGGGTGCGGATGGCCTCATAGATAAAGGCTTCTTCGGACATGTCGACTTCCTGTTCACAAATGGGTTTCGGATCCGTCTACCAGCACCCTAACAGGGGTTCCCGGCCAACCTGTTGGTTGGGCAAGTTGGCGCAGATCAGCGGTCGAACGCCCGTATCGCCCGAGTGTGCGGCCAGCCGCACACTGGCTGCCCGAAGGTGCAGCCAGCGGCACACTCGCCCGCCCCGCCTAAGCTCGACGACCATGACGGTGTCGCGATTGCGGCCCTACGCGACCACGGTGTTCGCCGAAATGTCGGCCCTGGCCGCGCGGATCGGCGCAGTCAACCTGGGTCAGGGCTTTCCCGACGAGGACGGGCCGCCGGCCATGCTGAAGGCCGCGCAAGACGCGATCGCAGACGGCGCCAACCAATACCCGCCGGGACTGGGCATCGCGCCGCTGCGACAGGCCGTCGCGGCCCAGCGCAAGCGCCATTTCGGCATCGAGTACGACCCCGACACCGAGGTCCTGGTGACGGTCGGGGCCACCGAGGCCATCGCGGCGGCGGTGATCGGACTGGTCGAGCCCGGATCGGAGGTGTTGCTGGTCGAGCCCTTCTATGACTCCTACTCGCCGGTGGTCGCGATGGCCGGCGCGCGGCGTGCCGCCGTACCACTAGTCGCCGATGGCCGCGGCTTCGCGCTGGACATCGACGCGTTGCGCCGGGCGGTGACACCCGCGACCCGGGCACTGATCATCAACTCACCGCACAACCCCACCGGCGCCGTGCTGAGCGCGATCGAACTGGCGGCCGTCGCCGAGATCGCGGTGGCGGCCGATCTGTTGGTGATCACCGATGAGGTGTACGAGCACCTGGTGTTCGACGGCCATCGCCACCTGCCGCTGGCCGGTTTCGACGGCATGGCTGAACGCACCATCACCATTTCGAGTGCGGCCAAGATGTTCAACTGCACCGGCTGGAAGATCGGATGGGCTTGCGGCCCAGCGGAACTCATCACCGGGATGCGTGCGGCCAAACAGTATCTGAGCTATGTGGGCGGCGCGCCGTTTCAGCCCGCAGTGGCCCTGGCGTTGGACACCGAGGATGCGTGGGTGGCCGGACTTCGGCGCTCTTTGCAGGCCAGACGCGACCGGCTGGCCACCGGCCTCGCCGACACCGGCTTCGCGGTGCACGACAGCTACGGCAGTTATTTCCTCTGCGCCGACCCGCGTCCACTCGGCTACGACGACAGCACGACGTTCTGCGCAGCCTTACCGGAAAAGGTTGGCGTCGCAGCCATTCCGATGTCGGCATTCTGCGATCCGGCGGCACCGCATGCCGATCTGTGGAATCACCTGGTGCGCTTCACCTTCTGCAAGCGCGATGACACCATCGACGAGGCGATCAGGCGACTGTCCGCGCTCAAGAACGGATCAGTTACTCAGACGGAGTCCCGTTCTGGCGACTCATAACGAAGTCTCGCAGGCCCTCGGTTGCTGCTTTGAGGACTTTTTGACGGGCTCGGTTAACCAGAAATTCCGGATACGGGGCCGCCGGCTCCATGGTGACGTCGAAACGCACCCGTGTCCTAGTCTCGTCCTCACGCCGCAGCGTGTACTCGACGTGTTGGCCGTGCTGCTGGGCAGTCTTTTTCGCGTCCCACACCAGCCAGTCGGGGCCCCAGTGGTATTCAAGCAGCTCATGATCGGCGAGCCCAATCACTTTGATCGTCACCTTGACGTGGTGCGGACGCCCGTCGGGATAGGTGTCGACGATTTCGGCCCTCTTGTGCACCGGGGACCACAAAGGCACCGAGCCGACATCGGCTAGCGCCGCCAGAATCACTTCTGGCAGCGCGTCAATAATGATTTCCCGCGATGCTTGTACGGCCACTGGCTACCAAATTAGCAATCGCAAGACCGCGTGGAGGGCAAATTACGTTGCCTTATCCGAATTGCCGCTACCCATGACCAGGTCGCGCAGCCCCTTCATCGAGGCGTCGAGGACATTTTCCATTGCACGCCTGACAACGAATCCGGGAATGGGTCCCGCGGGTTCGACGGTGATATCGAACCGCACCCGCGTCTTGTCGACACCCTCGGGTTTGAGGTTGTACTCGACATGCTGGCCATGCTGCTGGGAAGTCCCTTTGGCGTCGTACACCACCCAGTCGGGGCCCCAGTGATATTCCAGGACCTCTTTATCGACGAGGCCGAAAATTCTGATGGTGGTTTTCACGTGGTGCGCGCGGCCGTCGGGATAACGGTCGACTATTTCGATCCGCCTATGCAACGGCGACCAGGATTCCAGCACGCTGACATCCTCGAGCGCCCCCATGACCACGTCTAGCGGCGCATCAACCACAAACTCACGTGATGCTTTTACAGCCACTTAACTCAACCTAGCAACACCGCACGGCACACGGAACGTGTTCGGGGTAATTAACTCGCTACCAGTTGATTTCGCTAACCGGCGTGGTGGCGGCTGGAGGCGGCCCGACAGGACCGGCCGGCGTGCGGGAGAAACGCGGAGCGGGTGCGGCCTGCTCGACGCCGTGTGCGGTGATCAGCGTCGAGCGCGCGTTCAGGTGATCGTTGGTGGCGGCCTCGCTCCAGGTCAGCACCGGCGTGACGCAGGCGTCGGTGCCGGCGAAAACGTCGGTCCATTCGTCACGCGTCCGGCTGGCGAACCGTTGCGCGAACACGTCGTACATCTGCTGATACGAACCGATCTCGAGCTGACTCGGCACCTGGTCCGGTGACAGGCCCAGCCCGTTGAGCAATGCCGCGAAGAATTGCGGCTCGATGGCGCCGACGGCCAGGTACTTGCCGTCGGAGGTCTCATAACACCGGTAGAACGGGGCGCCGCCGTCGAGCAGAAAGGATTCGCGTTGGTCGCGCAGGCTGCCAATTCCCTTCATGGTCCACATCATTTGGGCGAGCACACTAACTCCGTCGACCATCGCGGCGTCGATGACCTGGCCCTTGCCCGACCGTTCCCGCTCATAGAGCGCGACGGCGATACCCAATAGCACCAGCATCGAACCACCGCCGAAATCGGCGACCAGGTTCAGTGGCGGCATCGGGGGCCGGTCGGCATAGCCCAGCGCCGACAACGCGCCGGTCTGCGACAGATAGTTGATGTCGTGACCCGCTGTCGGGGCCAGCGGTCCGTCCTGCCCCCAACCGGTAATGCGGGCGAAGATCAGCCGCGGGTTGACCGCCGCGCAGTCGTCGGGTCCGATGCCGAGTCGCTCGCAAGTGCCGGGGCGAAAGCAGTCCAGCAGCACATCGGCCTTGGCGGCGAGCTCCAGCAGCACACCCGGCTGCGTCTTGACGTCCAGGTCGACGATCCGCTTGCCGCGGTGCAACAAGTCGCGGTCTTCGGCCGGCATCGTCAGCCCGCCGGGGCGGCGCGCTTCGCCGGGCCTCGCCGCGCTTGCGATCGCCACGCCGCCGGGGCGGCGCACCCGCACCACATCGGCACCCAGGTCGGCGAGCACCATCCCCGCGTGCGGGCCCGGTCCGATGCCGCCGAGTTCGATGACTTTGACCCCGGTCAAGGGACCATCCCTGCTCACGGCGACTATTTGCCCTTCTTCACCTGCAGTACCCGCTTGCGCAAGCCCTCGGTGCCCGTGTCGATCGTGCCTTTGATGGCGCGTTTCAAGACGAAGCCCGGAAGTGGGACCACCGGGTCGACGCTGAGCTGGAACTTGACCACGGTGGCGTCCCCGTCGGGTATCAGGGTGTAGGACGCATCCTGTGACCGCTGTTGACCGGAGCTGACCAACGCCCAGCTCACCTTGTTATCGCCCCACGTGTAAGCGATCACCTGCTCGTCGGTGATGCCCGCGGCTTTGACTTTCATTCTGACCTTGGTCGGGCGCCCGTCCGCGTTCCGTTCGAGAATTTCAGCGCTCTGGTGTGGCGGCGACCATTCGGTCACCGTGTCGAAATCGGCGATGACATCGAGGATTTCTTCCGGGCTGGCTTCGATAACAATTTCGCGGGCTTCGTTGATCGCCATGGCCCGCACGATAGCGGTACGGCGTCCGCCCGGGGCGATTTCGACCGAGCGTACCGTCGTCCTCGTGACTGATATTGCGACTGTGGCGGGGTCCATCCCGGCCGATTCCGCCTACACCGTCGGTGACTATTTGTTAGACCGTCTCGCCGAGTTCGGCGTCTCCGAGATCTTCGGCGTCCCCGGGGACTACAACTTGGAATTCCTGGACCACATCGTCGCGCATCCGACCATTCGGTGGGTGGGCAGCGCCAATGAGCTCAACGCCGGCTACGCCGCCGATGGTTATGGACGGCTGCGCGGAATGTCGGCTGTGGTAACGACATTCGGAGTGGGCGAACTCTCGGCGACGAATGCGATCGCCGGCAGCTACGCCGAGCACGTGCCCGTGGTGCACATCGTCGGCGGCCCCTCCAAAGATGCCCAGGGAACCAGGCGGGCGTTGCACCATTCGCTCGGAGACGGCGACTTCGAGCACTTCTTCCGCATCAGCCGCGAAATCACTTGTGCTCAAGCCAATCTCATGCCGGCAACGGCATGCCGGGAGATCGACCGGGTGCTGTCCGAGGTGCGCGAGCAGAAGCGGCCCGGCTACCTGCTGCTGTCAACCGATGTGGCCCGCTTCCCCACCGAGCCCCCGGAAGCGCCACTGCCCCGCTACGCGGGCGGGACCAGCCCGCGCGCGCTGTCGATGTTCGTCGAGGCCGCCACCGAACTCATCGGTGACAACCGGTTGACGGTGCTTGCCGACTTGCTGGTCCATCGTCTGCAGGTTGTCAAGGAGCTCGAGTCGTTACTGGCGGCCGACGTGGTGCCGTACGCCACCTTGATGTGGGGAAAGAGCCTGCTCGACGAGAGCTCAGCCAACTATCTGGGGATCTACGCCGGTGCCGCCAGCGCGCCCAAGGTGCGCACCGCGATCGAAGACGCGCCCGTTTTGGTCACCGCCGGGGTGGTGTTCACCGACATGGTCAGCGGCTTCTTCAGCCAGCACATCGACTCGGCCCGAACCATCGACGTCGACCAATACCAGAGCAGCGTGGCCGGCCACGTGTTCGCGCCGCTGGAAATGGGCGCCGCGCTTGACGCACTGACTCAGATCCTCGTGCGGCGCGGGATCAGCTCACCACCGGTGTCGTCGCCGCAGGACCAAGAGCCCGACACTGGCGCCGAAACGCCGGCGCGGGATCGGCCGCTGACCCAACAGATGGTGTGGGACCGGCTGTGCGAAGCCCTCACCCCGGGAAACGTGGTGCTCGCAGATCAGGGCACCTCCTTCTACGGTATGGCCGACCACCGGCTACCGCAGGGCGTCACCTTCATCGGCCAACCCCTCTGGGGCTCAATCGGTTACACGCTGCCCGCGGCCGTCGGAGCGGCAGTGGCACATCCGGATCGCAGGACGGTATTGCTGATCGGCGATGGCGCCGCGCAACTGACGGTGCAGGAGCTCGGCACCTTCTTCCGCGAAGGACTGTCCCCGGTCATCGTGGTGGTCAACAACGATGGCTACACGGTCGAGCGGGCGATCCATGGAGAGACGGCGCCCTACAACGACATCGCCAGCTGGAGTTGGACCGAAATTCCCCACGCGCTGGGGGTGGTCAATCACCTCGCGTTCCGCACGCAAACCTATGGCGAGCTCGACGACGCACTCACCGCGGCCGCAGAGCATCAGGACCGCATGGTGTTCGTCGAGGTGGTCTTGCCGCGCCTGGAGATTCCGCCCCTGCTGGCCGAACTCGTCCAACCCATGTCGCCGGATGGCAGTAGGCGTCGCTGAGGGATGCCCCTGACCGAACGGGTTAGGCCCGGTGTGCCGTTCGATCGGGCTTCGATGATTTGAGCATCGCCTGGACGGTTCGCCGACAGCGGCCGCAGTCGGCGCCGGCTCCGCAGGCCCGGGCAACGGCCTTTGTCGACGATGCCCCGGCGTCGACCACCTCGGACACCGTCTGGCTGGTGACTCCGTTACACAGGCACACGAACATCGAGCGGTCGGCTCGCTTAACTCTCGATGCGCATGATGTCGGAGAACTGGCCGACGAACAGCGGCGGGTACGGGCCGACTCCCGCGCCGGACATCCATTGGGCGGCGGAGTCGGGGTGTTCGATCCACTGCCGCGCGCTCTGTTCGTCGGGGAATTCCTGCAGAATCAACACCTCGTGATCGTCGTCGAAAGCCCGGAATATCCAAGTCTTTCGGATGCCGGCCGCGGTGAACCGGTCCATCGCCGAGTCGACGCCCGCGGTCAGCGCCGCCACATCCTCGACCGACGCGATGGCGGCCACCACCACCCCGGGCACCGCTGGAGTCGACGGGGGCGCGGGAATGAATCTGTTGACGATCTCTCCGGCGAAGACCGCGGGGATGTCCTCGACACCCGCCTCGTCGAACCAGTCGAAGAAGACCCGAGATCGCAGCAATTCCACGATCGGCTCACGACTGTGCACACCGATCATCACCAGGACGCGGCCGTAGTCGTGCGTCGAGGTGTAGACCAGAACATGGTGCGCGCCGATATCGGAGAGGGCGGCCTTGTTGCGCTCGAGCAGCGGCCACACCCGGGTCGGATCCGGGACGCGATAGTCCGACGCAATCACCATCGAGTGAATATCGCCGTTGATCAACGAAGTTGGTCCTTCATCACTTTGCCCGTCGCGTTGAGTGGGAGTGAATCAAGGAACTGTACCGTGCGCGGCACCTTGAATCCGGCCATGCGGTCACGGCACCAGCCGATCAACTCGTCGGCGGTGACATCGCCATTGCGGACCACAAACGCTTTGCCCACCTGGCCGAGTCGCTCGTCGGGAACACCGATCACCGCTGCCTGCGCAATGGCCGGGTGGCTCACCAGGAAGCCTTCGATCTCTGCCGGGTAGGCGTTGAAGCCACCGACGATGAACATGTCCTTCTTGCGCCCGACGATGCGCAGACGCCCGGTGTCGGTGAAGCTCCCCAAGTCTCCGGTGTGCAGCCAGCCATCGTCGTCGATCGCCTGAGCGGTGGCCGCCGCGTCGTCGAGGTAGCCCCGCATGACCCCGTAGCCGCGGGCCAGTACCTCGCCATCGTCGGCGATGCGCACCTCTACCCCCTCGCAGGGAACGCCCGCGGTGGTGGCGACATCCTCGAAGGAATCGCCCGGCAGGGACAGGGTGACGTTGCCCGCCTCGGTGAGTCCGTAGCCGGTCATCAGCGTCTCGAACGGCAGTTCGTCATGGATGCGACGGACCAGCTCGACCGGGATGTCGGCGGCGCCGGTCACGCCGGCCCGCAACGTCGACAGCTTGGACTTGTCCCCCACCGTCAGCAACGAGTGGTACAGCGTCGGCGGCCCGGGAAGCATTGTGATGCCTTCGCGCGCAATGATCTCCACCACCGTGTCGACATCGAACACCGCGACCGGCAGCATCGTCGCGCCGCGCAGGAAGGACGTGATGAGTCCTGCCTTCAGGCCGAACGTGTGGAAGTACGGGTTGATCTGCAAGTAACGGTCACCCTCGCGCAGATCGGCGAGCGTCGCCCACTCCTCATACATCCGCAGCGTTTGGCGGTGATTCATCATCGCGCCCTTCGGGCGGCCGGTCGTGCCCGAGGTGAAGATGATGTCCGAGATATCGCTGCCGCTCACCGTCCGTTCGAACGGGGAGCCGCTGGAAAGGAAGTCGGACTTCAGATCGATCACCGGCGTCCCCGCGGGTGCGGTGTAGTCCTGGCCCAGAAATCCTTTCTGCACCAGAACGGCTTTCACCCCGCTGCGGGCGATGATGTCGCCCGCCTCTTCGGTCTTGAAGCGCGTGTTGACCGGTACCAGGACACCACCCGCAGTGAGCAACCCGAAGGCCGCGATTATCCACTCGGCCGAATTGGGCGCCCAAACCGCGACCCGGTCACCCTTGCCGATACCGAGATCCGCAAATGCGCCTGCAGCGCAACGGATTCGCTCGACAATCTGTGAGAATGTCAAGCGCAGCGGACCATCGACGATGGCTTCGGCATCGCCGAAACGGTCCGCCGCGCTCAAGACCATCTCGGGGATGGTCTCCCAGGGTTGACTCGTCATGTCGCGCTGCTCCTCATCGGGCGTTTCCGCCCTTGATCGTCGCAGCGCGCTGTCACACCGTGACGAGTCGGGACAGGTTGCCGCCCATGATCTTCGCCTGGTCGTCGGCCGACAGGTGCGATAGCGCGTTGACGTAGAAGGTCGGCTCCGCCAGCCCCTCAGGGTGCGGCCAGTCCGAGCCGTACAGCACCCGATCCACACCGACGAGTCTGACCAGGTCGTCGATGCCGTCCTCGAAGAACGGGCTGACGTGGATTCGGTTCTTGACCATCTCGACGGGGTCGCTCGGGAAAGCTTCCGGGGCCTTCCGGAAGACCTCGGCCAGGCCGTCGAGCAGCGGGGTCATCCACTTCGAACCGGCCTCGACGATCGCGACCTTCAGCTTGGGATGGCGGTAGAGCGCGCCGTGAATCACCCACGACCCCACCGAGTCCTGAATCGGCCGCCATTCGTTGAGGATGCCCATCGCATTGGTTTGGAACGGCAGCATCTCCTGGTCGGCACCGTCCCACTCCGAGGTGTACCGGGAGTAGCCGCTGTCGCTGGAATGCATGCCGACCAGCAGGTCGTACTCGACGACCCGCTCCCAGAACGGGTCGAACTCGGGCAGCGCGAACGAGCGGGGGCCACGGAAGCCGGGAACCGGAGCCGGGCGAACCAAGATGCAACGCGCACCGCGCTTGACGACCCACTCCAGCTCCTCGATCGCCTTCTCGACGATCGGCAGGGTGATGACCGGGGTGGTGAAGATCCGGTTCTGATAGTTGAAGCCCCAGACCTCATCGAGCCACTGGTTCAGCGCATGGATCAGGACGTGGACGGCGACCGGGTCGTCGCGCAGCCGCTCCTCGAGCAGGCTGGCCAACGTCGGGAACATCAGGGTGCGGTCCAAGCCCAGCTCATTCATCTTCTCCAGGCGCGGGCCGGGCTCGAAGAACGCCGGGATGGCGCGCATCGGCTCACCGAACAACTCGCGCTTGGTCTTGCCGTCCGGGTTGCCGTACTTGAAGTATTCCTCCCAGGCACCCGGCCGGGCGACGACCTCGAAGGTCGGGTTGGGAATGTAGTTGCTGATCTGTCCGCGGATCGCGATCTTGGTGCGGCCGTTGACCTGCACGTACTGGACGTGGTTCTTGTACTCCTTGGGCAGGAACTTGGTCAGCGCCTCCGGCGGCTCATAAAGATGATTATCCGCGTCGAAGATTGGAAACGGGACGTCTTCCCGATGCGACAACTGACCCATGGAATCCTCCTTCGCGTTTTGTGAGAATACTATTCTCTTGAGAGCCGAGACCGCAACGTGCCCCAGGGGTCAGCACGTCACGACGATTTTGAAGGTGGCCGTCGCCGGTTCACCGGGTTTGTCGGTCTTGTAGCCGCTGGCGGTGCCGCTGACGGTGAATTTGTCACCGGTCATGCTCATATCGGCGTCGCCGCTGCCTCCCCGGGAGTACATGCCGGTGAACCCGGCCAGGTTCCGGATTTGTACCGACTCGGCCGACGCCTGTTGCGCTCCCTCGTCGATGACAACCTTGGCCCCGGCGAAGTTGCCGCCGATATCGATGGTCCGAGTCCACTGCAATTGACTGCACTTCACGATGTGGAAATTCGCGTCGTTACCGTTGACGGTCACAGATGCCGTGCTAGAGAGTTGGGTTGGTGGTCGCGGCGTGCACGCCCCAAGCAGGGCGACAGTGACGGCGGCAGCGGCCACCGCGATTCGGTTCCGCACCGGATCACCTCCATCCTCTCTGACGAAAGTTCTTGGGCCTGCAGTGATGTTATTCTCGCGAAAAGAGAATGCATATATCGGGGCCCTTGTCCGAGGAGCGACTAACGCATGCTCGACCTAGAGATCGACGATGGCTTGGCAGTGCTGACCATTAATCGCCCTCACGCACGCAATGCCATCGCGCTCGACACCATGGAGCAGCTGGAAAAGGCGCTCGATGCCGCGGCAGGCGCCAAAGCCCTGGTCATCACGGGTGCCGGTGATCGGGCCTTCGTGTCAGGCGGCGACCTCAAGGAGCTCAGTTCGCTGCGAACCGAAGAGGACGCCGCGGCGATGGCGAAGCGGATGCGGTCGATCTGCGATCAGCTGGCGAACTTCCGCGCTCCGGTCATCGCCGCGCTGAACGGAAGCGCCTTCGGCGGCGGCGCCGAAATCGCTGTTGCCGCCGACATCCGGTTGGCCGCCGACGACATCAAGATTGCGTTCAATCAGGTGGAGCTGGAGATCATGCCGGCCTGGGGAGGTGCCGAGCGATTGGCGGCCCTGGTCGGACAGGGCAGGGCGCTGTTGTTGGTGGGCACCGGAACCGCCGTCGATGCCGTCGAAGCCCAGCGAATGGGCCTGGTCGATCTGGTGTTGCCTCGGTCATCGTTCAACGAGGGTTGGCGATCGATCGCGACGAAACTCGCTCGCCACCCGGCAATCGACATAAAGCGCGTAATTCGCGGTGTTTCTGCTGATGAAGCGATAGCATCCTTTGCGCGGCTATGGGTTGCGGACGCACACTGGCAGGCCGCCGAACGGGTGACGAACCGCACCGCCAAGCCGCGCCCAGCCGCCGGAGGAGCGACATGAGTACCAGCGTGAAGAGACCACTGGCCATCGGATCGGCGACGACCGTGGCAGGGCTGTTGGTGGGCGCCGGTTTGGCTGTGAGCACTCCACTGGCCCATGCCGACCCGGTCGTGCATCACGTCAAGTACGCGGTCACCGCGGAGAATCCGATCTACACCGACATCTATTACCTGGACCACCAACCGGAAAAATTCGCCGATTACAGCCACAACCCGTACTCATTCACACCGCACGTCGATGTCGATCTCGGCCCGGGCAAGCCGTGGACCTACGATCTCGACATGACGAACCCGGACGACTATGCGATGGTCGTGGCGAGCACGGGCACGGAGCCCGGCACGCCGGGGCTTCACTGCGTTCTGGCGGTGGACGGAGTTGTCGTCGTATCCAAGGATGGCCTCAAAGGCGTGCTTTGCTCGCTGCGGACCTGGTGAACCACCCAGGCCTCTGGGATCCCCGCAATGGGCTGCGGCTCGCCTTCCAGGCGGCGCAGGTAACTTTCGACTAATTCCACGGTTTCGGCGTGGCCGCCGGAAATACCGACCGCCTGCTCGAGCACCAGGAATCTGGACAGGCTGGACATGAGCACGGTAACCACCACCGGCGGCATCTCCTTGCTGTCCACGGCGTACCGCTCCAGCGCGGTCGTCACCGCTTGGCGTTGTTCCTCGCGGAAACGTTCGGCGTAATAGGCGATCTCCGCCCGCATGTCTTTGCGGTGATTGGCCAGTGCCATGAATTCCATGGAAATCCGAGTGAATGCGGGATCGGTGCCGAATCTCCACACCGCCCACAGCGGCTGCGGCGACTTCATCAGCTGCGCGTGCACCTCAAGCGCTTCTTCACCGCGGCGGCGGAAGACCTCGAGGAACAACTCCTCCATGGTGCGGAAGTAATAATGCACCAGCTGGGGTTTCAGCCCTGCCTTGTTGGCGAGCCGGCGCGACGTGACAGCGGCATAGCCCTCTTCGATCATCAGTTGTTCGGCCGCGTCGAGCAGCAGGCCTCGGTTCTTGGCGTCCGGTGCGCCGATCCGGCGGGCCATCCCGGAACTAGAGGTCATGCCGCAACTCCGTCCTCTCCGCGCTCGCGCTCCGACCACGCGATCGTATCGCGGCACGGCGTCGTGACCTTGACCACGACATTACCGCCGTGCTAAGCAGGTGCTCAGCAGATTTCCGAAATCGCGCGGCCATAACGCATGCCGCCAGACATCACCGGTAACCCAGTCCAGGGAGACGCAACCCGATGACCGATTACGAGTCGATCGACTTCTTCACCGACCAGTCGCTGGTTCCAGATCCCCACCCGTATTTCGACTACCTGCGCAGCCAGAACCCGGTGTTGCGCCTGCCGCACTACGGGGTTGTCGCGATCACCGGCTACGAGGAGGCCACCGAGGTCTACAAGGACCCCGAGACGTTCTCCAACATCGTCGCGCTCGGCGGCCCGTTCCCGCCGCTGCCTTTCCAACCCGAGGGCGACGACATCAGCCCGCTGATCGATCAGCACCGCAGTTCGTTTCCGATGAACGAGCACATGGTCACCATGGATCCGCCGGACCACACAAAGGCCCGGTCGGTGCTGAGCAGGCTGCTGACGCCGAGCCGGCTGAAGCACAACGAGGAATTCATGTGGCGCCTCGCCGACCGCCAACTCGACGAATTCCTCAGCACCGGAGAGTGCGAGTTCATCTCCGAGTATTCCAAGCCATTCGCCACCCTGGTGATCGCCGATCTGCTCGGCGTTCCCGAGGAGGATCACAAGGAGTTCCGCTCCGTCTTGGGAGCCGGCCGTCCCGGCGCCCGGGTCGGCGCACTTGACCACGAATCGGTCGGCATCAATCCGCTGGAGTGGCTCGACGACAAATTCTGTTCCTACATCGAGGATCGCCGCAGCAATCCGCGCGAGGACGTGCTGACCGCGCTCGCGACAGCGACATATCCAGACGGATCCACACCCGAGGTCATCGAAATCTCCCGCTCGGCGACGTTCCTTTTCGCCGCCGGACAGGAGACGACGGCCAAGCTGCTCAGCGCCGCACTCCAGGTGATTGGCGACCGCCCCGATGTACAACAGCAGCTGCGCGACGACCGCAGCCTGATTCCCGGGTTCATCGAGGAATCCCTGCGCATGGACAGCCCCGTCAAGAGCGACTGCCGGTTGGCCCGCAGGGCCACCTCGGTAGGCGGCGTCGATATAGCCCCGGGCACCGTTGTGATGGTGCTACCGGGGGCCGCCAATCGCGACCCGCGCCGGTTCGACAACCCGCACGAGTTCGACATCCGCCGCAAGAACGTCCGCGAGCACATGGCCTTTGCCCGGGGCGTGCACTCCTGCCCGGGCGGACCATTGGCACGGGTGGAGGGCCGGGTTTCGATCGAACGCATCCTGGATCGGATGCCGCACATCGCGATTGACGAGGCCCACCACGGGCCGGCCGCCGAGCGCCGGTATAACTACGAGCCGACGTACATCCTGCGGGGCTTGAGCGAACTGCACCTGTCGTTCACCACCGCCGATTCGGTCGCGGCGGTCGGCTGAGACGCTCCTTCGCGAGTACTACCGGATCTGCGTGCCGACGAAATAGCAGCCGAGCATCGCGACGGCCATCACCACCACCCAGGCGTCGGTCAGTCGGCACAGCAAGACCGGCGCGTTTCGGACTTCCATGAACTCGCGAAAGATGATGCGCACCTTGATGAGTGCGATCACGATGACGCTCGATGTGACGACCGCGCTGGATTTCAGCGACCCGTCGACCGAGTGGTCTATCCACAGGTAGCCGAGGGTGAGCGACGCCAGGATCAACCACACCACCAGTAGCCGCTTGTTGAATTTCACGCCTCACCTCACCACGTACAGCAACGCAAAGATGAGCACCCATAAGAAGTCGACGGTGTGCCAATAGGTTGCGCACGTTTCGACGAGTTCCTGAGAGTCAGCAGATCGTGGTTTCGCGCCTCGCAGTTGGTAGACGATGACGCCGAGGACGACGAAGCCGATCAGCAGGTGGACGAAATGGATTCCGGTGAGAAAGAAGTAGTAGGTGAAGAAGTCGTCGCTGTCCAACCCGTTTCCCGTGCCGACCAACCGGGCCCACTCAAACACCTTGAAAAACAAGAAAACCGAGGCAAATGCGGCCGTGATGAACACGTCCCGCAGGGCTGCCCGGTAGGCGCCGGCGCGCGACGACTGCACACATCGCGCCACCGACCAGGAGCTCAGCAACAAGACGAGGGTGTTGAAAACTCCGATACGCAGGTCCAGTTGCGCCTGGGCATGCAAGAAAAGCTCGGGGTTTCGCGCGCGAGAGAACAGGTAGAAGCCGAAATACGCTGTGAAGACCAGTGTCTCGAATAACACGAAGGCCCACATGTCCGGCTGTCCCGGGACGAATCTGGCCTGCTGGTCCTTATCAGCTAGGTCAGTCATTGCGCAACAGCCTTTTCGGCGTCAAGCCTGGCAGCGGCCCGGTACCGAAGTCTTCGCGCCGAATCATCCGATACAGCATGACAATGAAAGTGACTTGGTAGACGCCGAACACGACCATGTCCAGCCACCAGGCGATCTCGCCGTCCCACGCCAATATGCCACGCCGGAAGATCCAGCACGGTGCCACGACGACCTCGGTCAGCGCGTTGCAAAGGTTGAGATAGCCGAACCATTTGGGGAAGACCCGATTCTTGTCGAGCAGGATCGCGACCATCCAGATCAGCGACCCGATCAGGAACACCCCCATGGTCCCGTCGAAAGACAAGAACGCGAAGTCGTAAAGCCAACCGATGACTTCGGGATTTCGCGCGGGCCGCAGCGTCCCCACCATCAGCGCGATACAAAGCAGCAGCATGCCGGGAACCGCACTGAGCGAGTAGATGATCAGATACGAATAGCCGAATGCGCGGCTGACCGACATTCGTCGCATCGAATACGCGATCAGGGCATTATTGATCGCGATCATGCCGCTGATGGCGAAAATGACACCGAAGCCGACGGGTATCCCGAGATGGCGCTCCTGGAACCAGTGGACCTGTGTCGCGAGGTCCCAGATGGGCTCCGGCGGCGGCTGAACTTGCGCCACGATGAAGAACATCGGGAAAAAGAAGCTGTAGAAAACGACCATTACGCCCCACGCCAGCCACAGCTCGCGCTTGGGGCCGTGCCATAGATGCCAGGCGATCCGCTGCGGCAGTGGACCTGGCGGCGGGGCGTCCGAGGTCGTGGGCGGCGTCATTACCGCGCTCATGCGTTGACCAGTTCTTCACCGCGCCCGGGGTTCTCGGCCCGCTCCCGATAAATGGCCTGACCCAACACAACGCCCATCACGACGATCCAGACCGCAATGGCAACGTTCTTCACCCAGAACGACAGCAAGCCGTCCCACGCCAGCGGGCCGGTCAATGACACGCCGACGAAGGAAGCGGGCACCAACGCGCCCGCCACCACAAGATTGAAGTGAGCCACCCAACGGGGGAATACCGCATGCGACTGATCATCGAAATAGATTGCCAGGGCCAGGATTACGCTTTGCCCGATCAAAAACGGCACCACGATGGTGAAGGTGATCCAGCCGAGGTCGTTGAGCAGCTGAGTCAGCTCCGGGCTCCGCTCCGGACGAAATGCGGCCAGCAGCCAGCAGACGTTGGCGACGAGAAACAGAGTCGGACCGCCGGCCACGCAACCCAGCATCGCGTAGGAGAAGATCGGCGTCCGATGTGCCATCCTGCGGATCTGCAGCACGATCAGAGCCAGAATCGGGACGAGGCACACGCCGAACCAGTTGAACACGATCATGCTGTACCGGATCTCCGGCAGGTGGGCCGGATCACGATAGAACGCGGCGACCTGCTCCGCCGGCATCGTGGGTGACATCGGTGGATTGAAGCCCGGAAATAGGAAAAAGCTGGCGATCCAGAGAATCAGCGCCACTGGCAACGTCCAGAGCAGAATGAGCTCGCCGTCGGTGCGCCGCAGCGCGGCCCGCGAAAACTCCCGGCCTTGTGCCTCGCCACCGTCGACGTCGGACATCGGCACTCCCTCCCGCACGAGATCAGACCTACACACGGCTAGTCAGCGAAGCTAGCCGATCGGCTAGCTTCGGTCAATAGCGTCGTCTAGTCTCGGTGCGTGGGAACAGCACGGCGGCCGGTCACCGGTGATCAATTCTGGCTGATCGAGCACAGCGCGGCCCGGACGCGGGTACTCGATGCCGCGTTGGATCTGTTCGCCGCACACGGTGTCAGCGGTACGTCGCTGCAGATGATCGCTGACACCGTCGGTATAACGAAAGCTGCTGTCTACCATCAATTCCGGACCAAAGAACAGATCGTCATCGCCGTGACCGAGCGCGAACTCGGCCGGCTCGAGCCAGCGCTCGAGGAGGCCGAAGCATACGACGACGGGCCTCAAGCACGAGATGCCTTGTTGGTGCGCGTGATTGAGATGGCCGTTCGCGACCGCCGGTTGGTGCGCACCCTGCAATTCGATCCCGTCGTCGTCCGATTGCTGGCCGAGCACAAGCCGTTTCAACTTTTCATGGACCGTCTGTACCAGGTGCTGCTGAGCGATGCGGGTCTGGACGGGCGGATCGAGGCCGCCATGTTCTCCGGTGCGCTCAGCACTGCTGTCATGCATCCACTCGTCGCTGACATCGACGACGACACACTGCTCACCCGGCTTGTCGACATGAGCCGACGGCTGCTGAGTCTGCACCGGGAAGCGCCCAAGTGACCGATGTGTCATCCAGCTAAACGAAAACAGTGAGGCTACGTGTCGGCGCGGACCCAGCTCGCAATGCCGTCGTGGGCAATACAGATTAGGAACAGACCATCGGGCGACTGCGCGACGTAGTTCAGGTAATTCTGGCAGTTGGCGTCTTCGTCTTTGATGCCCGCCATCGGAGGCGACCGGAACCATCGAGGCTGGTATCTCCGCGGCGAGCCGCAGAACATCAGCCGTCCGGGCTGCGAGGCGAAGGAGACATAACCGTCCGCGACACCGAAGGCGTAGTAGCTGGTGTTATCACAGGGCGCTCCGAGGACCTGGTGCGGCATGATGCCTGGGGTGCAGTCGGGGTAGTCGCAGACCGTCGGCCCGGCGAAGGACGGCGGCGCCGCCAGTACGCCGACGCCGAGCAACGCGGCAATCAGGGCCACGATCAATCGCACCTGATTACTTTGCCACACCTGAAAAGAAAATTCTCCCCGTTGGAGAAGATGGTAGCGGGTCAATTTGAACTTCCCAGCCACGCGCAGCCCACGCCATGCCTTCACCGCGTCAATGTCCTTCTCCGCGTGGCTGGTTGGCCACAAAACACCGCACTCGGGTAACAGCATCATTCGGCTGGACTCCCATATCCACTAATCTCCGAACTATCTCGGCAGGGGGAACAGCACCATCGAGATCGTTCGTGATCACATGAACGCTGGGAAACCAAAATTCTGCATTTACCCCCGGCGGCGGGGGCTTCGCGTCGCCTCCTACGCAACGAACGTAACCATCGATGCCAGTGTCAGCGTGCGCAGACGACGCCCCCATCAGCACGACCGGAGCGATGAGCAGGATGGCGATGGGCACGCCGGCCGCCGCAGCAACTCGCTGACCGCTGCTGAAATTGGGGATTTGCATCGTGATCTTCTCCCAAAACGTCATGTAGCCACGTCGCACATGGTCGATTCACGCTACTCGCTTTCAAGCAGACCCACTACCGATTGCCTGAGCACTAACCGCCGTCTACACAAAACCACCCGAACACCACTTCGCGCCCCTGACAAGCGGACATTTCCGCATGTGAGACCCGCGCGGCAGCTGCCCGATCAGGCATTAGGCCCAGGCCAAAGTGATAAGCTGCTTCTCCGTGCACGATCCCGAGGGGCCTGACGTCGACCGTTGTGATGACCCGGACGTGACCACTTCCGGCGCCGTATCGCCCGTCGCGGATGCGGGCGCAGAAGATGAAGTGGCCGAGGCCGAAGCGCGCGCCGAGGCGGCTCGGGCACACCTGGTGCAGCTGCGCCGGGCGGCAGAAACCGGGGACGCCGAAGAAGATGTCGAGCAGCGCCCCGCAAAGCCCAGCCGAAAACGGCTACGGTTGCCGCGTCGTCCCCGGCGTCCCCGGTGGCTGCGCCGCCCAGGGCGCAAGACGATAGCTGTTGGCACCGGCATCGCGCTTGCCTCCGCTTCTCTCGGCGGGAGCGGTTATATGCTGTGGCAGCACCACACCGCGGTGCATAATCGGCAGCTCGCCGCGGAGCTCACCGCGGCCGCCCGGCAAGGGGTCACGGCGCTAATGACGATCGACCCCGATCATGCCAAGGACAGCGTCCAGCACATGATCGATGCTTCTACGGGCGACCAGAAAAACACGCTGTCAGTGCTGTCAACCCTGATCGTCCAAAAGGCCCAGGACACGAAGGTCGGCAGCACGGTTACCGTGGAAGCTGTTGCCGTCGCGTCGGTGAGCGACAATTCGGGAGTCGCACTGGTGGCGGCGAAAACCACTGCCACTGGGCCGGATAGCGCCAAACCGCCACCGGCCTTATTCCGGCTCACTGTCACCATGGACCGCGACGGCGGTCAACTCAAGATGTCGAAAGTTGATTTCCTGCAATGACTGTCGAGAATGGGGCGTCGCTGGACAACACTGAAACGGCGATTGACAGCGCGGAGATTCCGGCCGCCGAGGAGGAGGGACCGCGATCCGCCGGGGAGGCATCGGCACGCTTAGGCCGGCTGGCAGCGATCCGGCATTGGGCCCGTCGGTGTTTGGCAAGGTGGCTTCCAATAGTCGCGACAACGTGCGTCGTTGCCGCCGTAGGGGTCGCTGCCGGTGTGTACTTCATTCTGTACCGGCCGGATCAGCGGGTCGGCGATGCGACAGCACACCGGGTAGTCCAGGCGGCGTCGGATGGTGCCGTGGCGGTGCTGTCCTATTCCTACGAGCATTTGCATCGCGATCTCGCGAACGCGAAATCGCATCTCACCGGCGACTTTCTGACCTACTACGACAAATTCGCAGAAGATGTCGTCGCGCCGACGGCGCAGCAGGGGCAATTGACGGCGACCGCCAAGGTTATTCGGGCCGCGGCTTCGGATTTACATCCCGATTCGGCCGTCGTGCTCGTTTTCGTCGACCAGATCACGACGAGCGTGCAAAAGAAAGATCCCGAGAAGACGCAGAGCGCCGTCGTGGTCACGCTGAGAAAGGTTAATGATTCCTGGCTGATCGCGAAATTCGACCCGGTCGCATGAGCGAAGCAAATCTTCTTCCCAACCATTACCTGGTCGGCCGAAGCGGTGTAACGTCATCGCTCGAGAACGCCGCAACCGATGGCGAAAAGCCGCCAGAGGCACTGTCGGATTATGCGCTTCGAGGAGTACGTGATGCGTTCAGTAAAAACACTCACCACCGTAACGCTGGTGGCCGCCACTGTATTCGGCGGTTTGGGCACAGCATCCCCAGCCCGGGCAACAACCAAGGAAGAAGTGGCCATCAACGGGACGTTCCGCGCCACGTCAATTGGCGATTGGGCCCAGAGAAATGATCAATACTTCGGCGAGCCGACGGTCTACCAGATATGGACTATCAGCTCGACGTGCGTCACATTCCAGGAATGCCACGGCACGGTGACGAGCGACCAGGGATGGAGCGCGCCTCTCTACATGCTCGATGGACTGATGTGGAAGGCGAAGCGCACCGTGGAGAATTGGGAGCGGTGTGCAGACGGTAGCGCGTTCTCCGGACAGCAGACCTTCTCCTTCTTCCCAGTGAACGACAATGGTGGATATCAAGTCGGGTCGCATACCTTGTCCGGCAAGGACAAGACAGTCGGCCCGAGCGGTGCCTGCGGGCAAAACCAGTGGCTCGATATCACAATGCCGATGCGCCTAGACCAGCTGAGCTGACCGGGCGGTCGTAGCTTCATTGCCGGCCCAGCCGCAGACCGGCCTTAAGTGGGAAGCATGTCCTTCCACGTCTTGGGCGCTTTCGAGGTCACGAGATCCGACTGCTCGTACAACTTCCCGTCCGGACCGACATAACGACCGGTGTGCGGATCGTACTTTGCCACCACGACCGATAGCGCAGGCTTAGATGCCTTGGCTCCGAACGAGCTTGGCGCAGCCTGGGGCTGTCCACCGTCGACCTGATCCAGTGGTGCCGGGGCGGCGGGTGGCGGCGGTGGCGGCGGTGCGGGAAGTTGCCCCGGTGAAGGGAGGTCAAGTGGTGCTATGGGCGGAAGGTCAGCCGACATTCGCGAGAAGGGCCCCAACGTCGGTCCCGACGACGGCACGGGGGGAACAGCGGCCCCAACCGTGCCGGGTGGGGAATTCTCTCCCCGGGGCCCCGCGGGTGCGCCGCCTGGCATCGCTCCCGGCGGCAGCGGGGTTCCCTGGAGCGGACCGAAAATTCGGTCGTTCGAGGTGGTCCGGTCATCGGGCGGGACGCCCTGGGCGAGCAGGTTGGGATCCAGGGGATAGGGACCGAGGGTGTGCTGGCGCATTGCCAGCGGCATGAACGGCTTGTCGCTGTTGCAGATTTCGACGGTCGGGGCGCGCTTACCCGGGTGCCCCATGCAGGGATAGTTGCGGGCACCGCGAACCGCGATCGGCGAATCCTGCGGGAGTTTGCAATACAAGCCGTCTGGTGTGTCCATGTCGCTCATGTCGTCCGGGGATCGCCAGGTGTTGGGTGGCATGAAGCCGACCGTGCAAATAGGCGGATCGTCGACGGTAGCGGCGAAGTCACCGTAAGCCCTACCGTCGGGATGGTTTTCGCCCCGAGCAGCCTGCTCGATAGAAACGGCGGACGGCAGCAACACCAGCAGCTGCTCGATCGAGGGGTGATAGGTGACGCCGATCTGCCCGATGGTCGTCAGGTTAGCAAGCAACACCGGCAGCGTCGGTTTGATTTGTTCGAGAAGTCGGGACGCTTCGTTCGCAGCGTCAGGACCGTTTTGCAACACTGTGCGGAAGTGGGAATCATTGTCCACCAACACATCCGAGATCCCGGCGAAGCTACGCGCCCACGTCCTGATCGAATCGGTGGTGCGTGCTTGCGTATCCAATAGTGGCCCGGTGTCTTCGGTGAGGGCTCGAGTGCGATCGACGACGCTGTTGGAGTCGCGGGACAGCGTCTCTGAGGAATCGATCAGTGACCCCAGGTCGTAACCGGAACCGTTGAAGCCCTGGAAGGTCTCGTCGAGCAATTGGCCGAGTTTGGTCTTCGGGATGCTGCCGACCAAGGCATTGAGCTGCTCAAGCATCGGCCCGACCGCCTGCGGAATCGTCGTATCGCCCACGGCGATGACCGAGCCGTCGTGCAGGTAGGGCGCCGAATCGGTTTTGGGTCGCAAGTCCACATACTGTTCACCCACCGCGGAGACACTGAGCACCTGCGCCGTCAAGTCCGCGGGCACCTTGGGTGAAGTGTTAAGCGACAGCGTCGCTTTCGCGCCGGTCGGCGTCAACCCCACCGAGGTGACCTTGCCCATCTGAACCCCGCGGTAGGTGACGTTGGAAAACTGATACAGGCCGCCGGTAGCCGGCAGCTCCAGCGTCACCGTCATCCGGCCAATGCCCAGCAGGGTCGGCGCTTGGATGTAGAAGAGGACCATCGCGATCACGCCAAGGGTCCCGACGATCGTGAAGATCGCCAACTGGATCCGAACGAAGCGCGTCAGCATCTATCCGCCACCTCCCATCGGTGCCGTCGCCGGCGGTGTTTGACCAAGGCCCGCGTCAGGCACCGGTGCCGGCGGAGGCCCAGGCAACGGGGCACCGTTCCCCGGTCCCGGTCCCAGGGGCACACCCGGCGGAGGCCCGGGCAGCGGAAGCGCATTGGGATCGATCCACGGTGGCCTCACGGGGTCATGGAGCGGATCGAGGGTGTAATTCATGCGATACGGGTCCCCAGGTACCGGTGGCACGGGCATATCCAGCTGCCCCCAATGGGTGCCCAGGAATAATCCCTTCTTGAGCCGTGGAATCGTCAGGTCGAAATCGAAATGCAGGTTGAAGTAGTCGCCGCGGACCGCTCGGTCGACGAAGTTCTGGGTGAAGGGGAACACAAACCCTGCCGCGATGGCCGCGCCGAACTCCGGTCCGACGTCGGCGAATGCTTTGATGGTCGGCTCCAGGTTTTTGAGGTTCTTGACCAGGTCGGCCTGGGCGTCATTGACCAGCCGGTTGGCGGTGTTGCTGAACACGCGAAGGTGGTCCAGGGCGGTCGTCAGGCGAGGCCGCTCCTTGATCAGCACCTCGAGCGCCGGCGGTATCTTGCGCAGCGCGTCGGTGAGAACGTCGCGTTGGTCGGCGAAGGTGACCGACAGCCGATTCAGCGCCTGAATAGAGGCGACGATGTTGTCCCGCTGATCGTCCAGAGTTCCCACGAATGTGTCGAGGCGGGTAATCAGATCACGCACGGCGCCCTCGTGTCCGGACAGGGCGGCGGAGAAATTGTGGACAACCTCCCCGATCTGTCCCAGCCCCCCGCCGTTGACGACCGCTCCCAGCGATGACAGCGTCTGCTCGGTCGACGGGTAGGCGGTCGCCCGGCTCAGCGGGATGGTCGCGCCGGGCTGTAGCCGTCCGCTTCCCTGCTGGCCGAGCGGAGTATTGAGCTCCACATGCATCGACCCGAGCAGGCTTGTCTGACCGACGCTGGCGACCACGTTGGCCGGGACGACGACATCGCGCTTCACCGAGATCTCGACGTCGGCGTGCCAGCCTTGCACCCGCATCGCCCCGACACTGCCGACGACGACGTCGTCGATCATCACCGGCGAATTCGACTCCATCGTCCCGACATTCGGCAGCTCGACGTGGTAGATGTTGGCCCCCGGCCCGCGTCCGACCGCACCGGGCAATGGCAGTGAATTCAGGCCGTGGAATGCGCATCCCGTCGCCGTGAACACCACGCAACATCCGACGGTGAATACCCGCCGAGCCGCAACCCGCGCGATCATTGTTGTGGCCCATCGGCTGGCAGCAGCATGTCGGACGCGCCGAACGCCGGTGCCGGCGGTGGTGGCATCGGTGTCGACGGCGGGGGCGGCAGCGGCATCGCCGCACCCGGTATCCGCTCCAGGGGCACCGACCCCGGCGGTCCCACCGGATCACCCGGCAGGCCGGTGTAGGCCGAAATCGCGGGCGGGATCTCGGGTGCTGCGGGTTTCGGGCCCTCGCCGCCGGGCGCCAGGCGCGGTTCGGTGTAGAGGACCCTGCCCGGGTCAATCGACTTGGCTATGAACGGGTTGAGGGGAATCGGCGAGTTATTGAAGTTGAGCAGTCGCAATCCGGGACCGATAAACAGGGAGCACAGCTTGCCCGATTCGACCGCGGTGACGTTCTCGATCGCGCCGATTTGAGTGCAGCCCGGGACTCCAAGCAGAACCTGACCGCCCCAGGTGGGATTCGCGAAGTTCATCAGACCGAACCCTCCCACAATCGTTCCGGTGTCGGCGTTGTAGTCGTTGAAGAAGTTGCCAAGAGCATTCGGCGCGCCGTGCAGAATGTTTTCCAGAGCCATGTGGTGATCGACCAGGTTCTGCGTCACATCGGCCAACCTGGCAATCTGCTCGCTGGTCTGGTTGCGAGTCCCGGCGATGAATCGCTGCACCTCCCCGACCGCCGTCGACAGATCCGTAAGCGCCGCGTCCAGATCGGATTTGCTGTCGTTCACCACGCTGGTCAGCGTGGCCAGACGGTCGTTGAACTGCACGATCTGGACGTTGCTGTCACGTAGCGCGCCGACGAAGGTCTGCAGGTTCTTGATGATGTCGACGATGTTGCCGCTACCGTTGGCGAGGATCCGTGCCACCCCTGACAGTTGACCAAGTGTTTGCCGCAGCTTGTCGCCGTTACCGCCGTCGAGGGCGTTGGCGGCGCTGTCGATGAACCGTCCCACGGACGTGCCCGACACCCCACTCTTGGGGCCCAAATCCGTTGCCAGACGCATCAACTGGGTTTTGACTTCGTCCCACTCGACCGGAACCGCGGTCCGCTCGACCGGTATCACTGCCCCATCGCGCATGACCGGCCCACTGTCGCGATAGGCCGGTGAGAGCTGGACGTAGCGGGCAGACACCAAATTCGAGGCGACGATAATTGCCTTCGCGTCCGCCGGAATGGGCACGTCGCGGTCGACCTCGAGGGTCATCTTTGCCCGTGTGCCTTGCGGCTGAATGGATTTGATGTTGCCGACTTTGACGCCCGATACCCGCACCTCGTCACTGGGGTAGATCGCGGTGGTGGTGGTGAAGTAGGCGGTAATC
>DASYJS010000170.1:0-16403 GCA_035996225.1 Mycobacterium sp.
TGGCCGTGCCAGATCCCTTATCAACCATGGCGTCGCAACCGTTCCCAGACCTGCCGATACCGCAGGGCCATCTTGCTCGGAACGGCCCGGCTCACCAGCCGGACCAGCCCCTCATTGATGGCGTCGGGTTTGTCCAGCAGAGCCAGGTGACTGGCCCCGGTCACGATCACCAACTCGGACATCGGCAGCGAGGCCGCCATCTTCCTGGAGTACTCATCCGGGGTGAGCAGATCGTGGTCACCACAGACAATTAGGGTCGGGACTCGCCGTAACGTCCACAGCCCGCCGGTTTCGTCGTGGGATTCCAAAGCGCTCAGGAAGCCGACCAGGGTGGCGATCGGGGTGCTGTTCATCATCCGCTGCGAGAACGTGTCCAGGCTGCGGCTGACTTCTAGATCGCTAAAGGACGCAGCCCGCAAAATTGGGGCGATCAGTGAGCGTGACACATTGCGGCCGCGGTGCATCAACTTGGGCGCCGACCGAGCAGTGAACCGGAAAGCTTCCACCGCAGGGTTTTTCAGGATCTCGCCCAGTGGGGAGCGGCTAACCCCCTCGGCGGCAGTGGAGATCAGCGCCGCACCGACGATCCGGTGTCCATACTGTTCGGGGTATTGCCTGGCATGCGACAACACCGCCATGCCACCCATCGAGTGACCGACCAACACGATCGCCCCGCGCGGCGCAAGGGCCTTCAGCACGCGTTCCAGGTCCTGGCCCAGCTGGGTCAGCGTGTAGGACTCGGGTGAGCCTTCGCCGGAGCGCCCATGCCCGCGCTGGTCGTAGAAGACCATACGAACGCGGTGTCCCCATTTCTCGGCGAGCCGCGTCCGCTGAAAGTGGAAGGCGCCCATTCGCAGACAGAATCCGTGAACGAAGACCATGGTCACTTGGGCGTCCAGCGGGCCGACTTCGCGGACCGCCAATGGCACCCCGTCCGGCGTGGTCACCACGTAGCTGCGGTCGCTGTACAGCCTCTCGAAATCCTCATCGGCGTACGGGTCTTCGTCACGGTTGCTGCGCTGAATCATCGACCGGCGGACCGAGGCCCCGACGATAGTGGCGACCGCGGTCACCCCCGCACCTCCCGCAAGCCAAGCCCTCCACCACTGGCGACTGCGAGGTTCCTTATCGCTCAATGGTTTCGGCCTCGCGATAGGTCCTGGCGATCCGACCCCGTGGACTGGTGACCACTTCGTAGTGGATGGTGCCGAGCAGATCGGCCCAATCCTGCGCGGTGGGTTCACCGCTGGTGCCGGGACCGAACAGGATCGCCTCGTCGCCTTCTGCCACATCGACCTGCCCGGGACCGAGGTCGACGAGGAATTGGTCCATGCAGATCCGCCCGACGCCGGGGCGCCGCCTGCCGTTGATCAGCACCTCGAGCCGACCGCCCAGCGACCGGAACACACCGTCGGCGTATCCGATCGGCATCAGCGCCACCGTCGTGTCCTGCTCCGCGATCCAGGTGTGACCATAAGACACACCTTCGCCGGCACGAATCGATTTCACCAGCGCAACAGCGCATTTCACTGTCATCGCCGGTATCAGCCCCATGTCGCCGCGCTCGGGAACGGGGCTGAGGCCGTAGACCGCGATGCCGGGCCGCACCATGTCGAAGGCCAGGTCGGGACGCGACATCGTGGCCGACGAATTCGACAGGTGGGCAATCTCGAACTTCACGCCCTCCTCGCGCGCCTGCGCCAGTAAGGCGGTGAACCGTTGGGCCTGAACATCATTGATGGAGTTGTCCGGCTGGTCGGCGAAAACCATGTGTGACATCAGCCCCCGCAGCCGGACCTCTTCCTCGGCGACGGCCCGACGCAGCGCGGTCAGCATCGCCGGGTACTGCGCCGGGCTGACACCGTTGCGGTTGAGCCCGGTGTCGACCTTGACGGTGACCGTCGCCGCGACCCCCGTCCGCCGCACCGCATCCAGCAGTTCGTCGAGTTGGCGTATCGAAGACACGGCGATTTCCACGTTGCCCTGCAGTGCGGGTGCGAAGTCGATGCCGGGGGGGTGCAGCCAGGCCAGCACCGGTGCGGTGATGCCGTCGACGCGCAAGGCCAGTGCCTCGTCGATGGTGGCGACACCCAGTTCGGCCGCGCCCGCAGCCAACGCGGCGTGCGCCACTCGGGTCGCGCCGTGGCCGTAGCCGTCGGCTTTGACGACAGCCATCAGCTGCGCGGCGCCGGCGTGCTCGCGCAGCACCCGCACGTTGTGCGCAATTGCACCCAGGTCCACCACGGCCTCGGCGAGGACGCCCGGCGTCAGGGATATCGGCGTAACTGCCACGGCCGCCATTGTCCCAGAACCACAGAACGCGTTGCCGAGCGTCGACTTGTTGCCGAGATTTCGGCTCGATTGACGCGATACGTCGACGTTCGGCGCCGACGTGTCAGTGCGCGAAGTGCGCGGCCTTGTAGTGTCCGCCGGGCTGGAGTTTGTCCAGCGAGGCCAGCGCGCTGCGGGCATCGTCGTGCAAGGCCCGGGCCAGGTCGGCGGAGAGACCTTCACGGACCACAATGCGCAGCACGGATATGTTGCTGGCGTTGTCGGGCATGGTGTAGGCGGGCACCTGCCACCCGTAGCCCCGCAGTTCGTGCGAGAGGTCGAACTCGGTGTACCCGCAGTTCCTGGCGAGCCGGAAGGCGACTACCGGGATCGCCGTACCGTCCGAGATCAGCTCGCAGTGGTCGCCGACACGCAACTGCTCGCCCAGCCACCGCGCGGTTGCCGACAGTGACTGCATGACCTGGATGTAGCCCTCGCGCCCGAGCCGCAGGAAGTTGTAGTACTGGCCGACGACCTGGTTGCCCGCGCGGGAGAAGTTCAGCGTGAACGTCGGCATGTCGCCACCCAGGTAGTTGACGTGGAAGACCAGCTCTTCGGGTAAATACTCCTTGCTGCGCCACACCACGAACCCGATGCCGGGGTAGGTCAACCCGTACTTGTGGCCGCTGACGTTGATCGATACCACCCGAGGCAGCCGGAAGTCCCATTTCACCTCGGGATGCAGGAACGGCACCACAAAGCCTCCGCTGGCGGCGTCGACGTGCACCGGGACGTCCACGCCCCCGTCGGCGGCCAGTTTGTCCAGCGCCGCGCAGATCTCGGCGATGGGCTCGAGTTCACCGGTGTAGGTGGTGCCCAGGATCCCGACCACCCCAATGGTGTTCTCGTCGACGGCGTCGACGACCTGCTCCGGCGTGATGACGTAGCGGCCCACCTCCATCGGCAGGTAGCGGGGTTCGACGTCGAAGTAGCGACAGAATTTCTCCCAGACCACCTGGACGTTGGAACCCATCACCAGGTTGGGGGTGCGCTTCGCCCAGTCCTTGCCGATCTTCTGGCGCCAGCGCCATTTCATGGCCAGGCCGCCCAGCATCACCGCCTCGCTGGAGCCGATGGTGGACACCCCGATGGCGCTGGACGGGTCGTCGTCGCGCAGGTTGTCCGCGTGAAACAGGTCGGCCACCATGCACACGCAGCGCTGCTCGATGGCCGCGGTCGCCGGGTATTCGTCCTTGTCGATCATGTTCTTGTCGAACGTCTCGGCCATCAGTCTCCCGGCCTCGGGATCCATCCAGGTGGTGACGAAGGTGGCCAGGTTCAGCCGGGAACTGCCGTCGAGCATCAGCTCGTCATGGATGAAGCGGTAAGCGGCCTCCGGATCCATCGATTCCTCGGGCAGCCGTAGCGCCGGCACCGGGGTGGTGAACATGCGTCCGGTGTAGGCGGGCGCGATCGAGTGGGCGGGGACGGACGGGTGACTGAGCGTCACGATGGATCCTTTCGTTGACGGCTGGGGGCTATAGGGCGGCGAGTGCCGCTCGGATGTGGCCGACGATGCGTGACGCCGAGGTAGGCGCCTCACCAGGCCCCGGGTCTGCGGCCGACAGCGCCGCCGCGTGTGCGTGCACGTAGGCGGCCGCCGCGGCCGCCTCGGCAGGCGCGAGCCCCGACGCCAGCAGCGCGCCGATCATCCCGGACAGCACGTCGCCGGATCCGGCGGTGGCCGCCCAGGACTGTCCGGCCGGATTCAGGTAGACCGGGCCGCCGGGGTCGGCGATGACCGTGACATTCCCCTTGAGCAGGACGGTGGCGCCGAACGTGTCGGCCAGCTTGCGGCAGGCGGCGATCCGGTCGTCCCCGGGCGCCGCCCCGGCCAATCGGGCGAACTCCCCCGCGTGCGGGGTCAGCACCGTCGGCGCGCGGCGGTTGGCCACCAGCTCGGGGTGGGCCGCCAGAATGGTCAGCCCGTCCGCGTCCACCAGCACCGGCAGGTCGGTGTCCAGCGCGAACCACAACGCAGCGGCACCAATGTCATCGGTGCCCAGCCCCGGCCCGACGACCCAGGCCTGCACCCGTCCGGCCGAAGCCGGGGTGGGCGAGGCGATGACCTCGGGCCAATGCCCGAGCACCTCGCTGTGCGCGCCGCCGGCATAGCGGACCATTCCGGAGGTGGCCGCCACGGCGGCACCGGTGCACAGCACCGCCGCGCCCGGATACGTCGACGAGCCGGCCAGTATGCCGGTCACTCCCTGCGTGTACTTGTCGTCGTGCGGACCGGGTACCGGCCAGCGGGCGGCCACGTCGTCGGCCTCGAGAGCCTGCACTGAGGTCTCCGGGAGATCGAGCCCGATGTCGACCAGCGTGACTTCGCCGCAGTCGGCGAGCGCGTGCACGGGCTTGAGGCCGCCGAAGGTGACGGTCGCCGCGGCGTGCACCGCGGGGCCGGCGATCGCGCCGGTCGCCACGTCGATACCGCTGGGGATGTCGACGGCGACCACCGGGATTCCGGCGTCGTGGACAGCGCCGAACACCTCGGCCGCCGCCGGCCGCAGCGCACCCGAGCCGGAGATGCCGACGACGCCGTCGATGACGAGATCGGTTGTCGCCGAGACACTCTCCACGACGCGACCACCCGCCTTCTGGAAGGCCGCCAGTCCCTTGCGGTGGGTGCGGTCCGGGCTGAGCAACACCGCGTCGGCGGCCGCCCCGCGACGGAGCAGGAACGTCGCCGCCCACAGGGCGTCACCGCCGTTGTCGCCCGAGCCGACGACCGCACACACCCGCCGACCGGCAACCCCACCCGCGCGGGCGGTCAGCTCGCCGACGATCTCGGTGGCCAGCCCGAACGCCGCACGCTTCATCAGGGCACCATCGGGCAAGCTGGCCAGCAGCGGCGCTTCGGCGTCACGGATTGCGTCTACTGAGTAGTAATGCCGCATCACAGCCAGCATTCCATGCTTGTCTGTCTAAGCGCACAGCACTCGTTAAGGAGCCGTCCGTACATTCGGATTTATGGCACGCACAGACGATGACACCTGGGACCTGAGCAACAGCGTTGGAGCGACCGCGACCGGAGTCGCGGTGGGACGCGCGTTGGCCAGCCGAGGCCCCGACCCCCTGATCACCGACCCCTTCGCCGAGCCATTGGTCCGCGCGGTCGGGGTGAATTTCTTCACCCGCATCGCCAGCGGTGAATTGGATCCCGCGCACGTCGACGACAACGGCGACTTCGGGATGCAGCGCATGGGCGCCATGATGGGCGTGCGCACCCGGTTTTTCGACGAGTTCTTCCTCGGCGCGGCCGACGCGGGCATCCGCCAGGCGGTGATCTTGGCCTCCGGATTGGATGCGCGCGCTTACCGGCTGCCCTGGCCCACCGGAACCACGGTGTTCGAGATCGACCAGGCCCGGGTCATCGAGTTCAAAACCACAACCCTGGCCGACCTGGGCGCCAGCCCCACCGCCGACCGGCGGGCAGTACCCGTCGACCTTCGCCACGACTGGCCCGCAGCGCTGCGCGACGCGGGACTGGATCCCAGCAAGCCGACCGCCTGGAGCGCCGAAGGCCTGTTGCCGTTTTTACCGCCGGATGCCCAGGATCGGTTGCTGGACAACATCACTGCGCTCAGCCCGGCGGGAAGTCAGTTGGCCACCGAGAACGTGCAGGGCGCAGGCGATGCCGTCCAGACGATGGCCGACCGGATGCGTGAGGTCACCGACCAGTGGCGCGAACATGGCTTTGACATCGAGATGACCGACCTCTGGTACGCCGGTGACCGCAACGACGTCGTCGACTATCTCGATGGGCACGGCTGGGCGACTTCTGCCACGGGTGTCCCGGAATTGGCTGCGGCCTATGGCCTTTCGTTGCCGGCGGATACCGCCGACCGGGCTGTCACGCTCGCGTCGCTACAGTACGTCACCGCTACCCGGAACTAGACGCGGCGTGGTCCAGCCCTAGCCCCTCCGCGGCGTCGAATGCCCTGATCATCCATTCACTCATCGCCGCCGCCAACGTGGCGCGGTTCTCGCGTTTGATGATGCCGTGTCCGTCATTGCCGAAGAGCAGGTAGCGCACATCGCGACCGATCTGGCGCAACGCGTCGACGATCTGCTCCGATTCGCTGACCGGCACATTGGTGTCATGGGCCCCGTGCACCACCAACAACGGCGCTACCAACGCATCGGCGCGCCGCAGCGGTGACAATTGCTCGAGTAATTCGCGGTCACCGATCGGGTGGCCGTACTCGGGATACGCGGAGTCGGCGATCCACGGTTCGGTGTTGCGATAGAACGTGCTCAGGTCGCTCATCCCGCAGATGCTGATTCCCGCCGCAAACAGGTCGGGATGAAACGTCAGCGCCGCCAGCGTCAAGTAGCCCCCGTACGACCAGCCCGCGCACGCGATGCGGTGTGGGTCGGCGAGGCCGTTGTCAACCAGGAAGCGCGCGCAGTCGGCGACGTCATCGATGGCAGCGAACCGGTTTTCCTTATCGTCGGCATGAACGAACGTCCGCCCAAATCCACCAGAGCCGCGGACATTCGGCGTAAGCACAGTGAACCCGTCATTGACCAGCCGGGAAAAGATGTCGTTATAACCCGGCCTGGCCTGGTCTTCCGGACCGCCATGCAGGAACACCACCGCACCCGCCGAAGCGCCGGTCTTGATCGGCCGATACAGCCATGCGTTCAGGCTCAGCCCGTCGCGTGCAGTGATCGTCTGCGGCACGGCAGAGATGCCGGGGGCCCGCACACGATCGCCGCGTTCGGTGTCGACGAGTTCCCATTCGCGCGAACGCGGGTCGACCAATTCGACGGTCCGCGGCAAGTCGGGGCCCTCGACGGTCATCGCGACCATCGAGCCGCCCGCGCTGATGGACAGCTGGCTCGCAACCGGTCCGGGCAGCGGGATTGGCGCGCCCAGTGTGTAATCGGTGTATTCGAGTATCTGTAATTCGCTGCCGCCCTGCAGGTTCCACAGCAACGCGACCGTGGACAGGTCATCACTGACAGCGAACTCGGCGAGATCACAATCCGGGCGCTCGGCGACCACAAAATAGGTGACGCCGTCCAATGTCACCGTCACTTCCAACAACCGGGCGTGCTCACAGCCATTGTCGCTGCGGACCAACGCCCGTACGTATCCGTCAGCGCCAGTGCCCGGAGAGTACAGCTTCGTCTGCTCGCCGGTGAGTCCATACCGGAGGCGTCGGGGTTGGTGGTCGTCGAGGATGATTCCGTCGGCAGTCGTGGAGCCGGGATCGGCAGGCAGTAACGCGATTTCGGTCTGCCCGAACAGCATGATCATCTCGTGATAACCGCGCGGCCCCACCCGAATCAATGCCGCCCCGGCCCAGGCGTCGACCAGCCGGCCGCCGGATCGACGGTCCAGCACGGCGTGATGACCGTCGGCCGGATCGATCAGGCAAGACCGCCCCACCCCGTCCTCGCCGGTCAGGATCGCCGCCACCAGCGTGCCGTCCCACGCGATCAGCTCCGCGGTCCCGGCCTCTTCGTCGTCGATGCGCCATGCCGTTCGATCATCGGGATCGGTGGTGACGACCCAGATTTGGCTGCGAGATCCGCTCCCGTCCAGCGTCACCTCACACGCCAGCCACTGGCCGTCCGCGGAGTGGACGACGCGAGAGACCGGACCCTCGACCGGAAGCTCCACATCCCGCGAAGAGCTGGCCCGCCAACCGCGCAAAAAGCGTTGCACCGCACGGGGATAGCCGCCGTCATCGACGATGTGGGCAAACGCGGTCGCGTCCGGGGACAGCGACGCGCCGTAGACCTCCCGCACCTGCTGCCCCATCACCTCAGCCCTCCATGCTCTGCAGCCACATCTCAAGTACCGCCAGCTGCCACAACGCGTTTGAGCCCAGCGTGGTCCGAGTTTCGTTCGGCGCGGACAGCAGAGCATTGACGGTGTCGGACCGATACAGCCCGCGGGCGCGCGCAGCATCATTGGTCAGCGCGTCGCGAGCCATATCGAGCACTTCGCCGCGCAAATAGCGGATACCTGGCACGAGGAAGTGACCCTTGGTCCGGTCGATCACGTCTGAAGGCAGCAACGCTCGCGATGCGTCCTTGAGCACGCCCTTCCCGCCCGCAGCCAGCTTCAACTCGGGCGGGCACATCCCCGCCAGCTCGACGAAGTCGTGGTCCAGGAACGGCACTCGTCCCTCGAGCCCCCAGGCCATCGTCATGTTGTCGACGCGCTTGACAGGATCGTCGACCAGCATGACCTGCGTGTCCAGCCGCAGCGCCGCGTCGACCGCGGAGTCGGCGCCAGGCGCGGCCTGGTGAGCGGTCGCGAACTCACGGCTCACATCGGCGTCAATCCCGTACTCGGGGGCAAAGATTGACAGCACATCGTCGTGGCTACGGTCGAAGAAAACCTTGGCGTAGGCCTCGGTGGTCTGTTCACGGGCAATAGTTGCCAGCGGCGGGTACCACGAGTACCCGGCCAGGATCTCGTCGGCGCCCTGCCCGGACTGCACCACCTTGACCGACTTACTCACTTCGGCCGACAACAGGTAGAAGGCCACACAGTCGTGGCTGACCATCGGTTCGCTCATTGCGGCAATGCATTTCGGCACCGCCGGCACCAGCAGCGAGGAGTCGATGTGAATCTTGTGATGGTCGGTGCCGAAGGTCTTCGCGATCAAGTCGGAGTAGAAGTATTCGTCACCGGACTCGCCGTCGGATGAGTCGAAGCCGATGCTGAAGGTGGCCAACCCGTGCTGGCCCTGTTCGGCCAGCAGGGCCACCACGATCGATGAGTCGATGCCGCCCGACAGCAGCACTCCGACGGGCACGTCGGCGACCAACCGGCGTTTCACGGCGGTGCGCAGCGCGTCCATCAGCGCGGCCTCCCAGTCGCCGGTCGACCAAGACGCTTTGGCCGGGTCGCGGCCGAATTCCGGTGACCAGTAAACGGTGTCGGTGTGCGAACCGTCGGGTTGGACCACCCGCACCGTGGCCGGTGGAAGCTTTCGCACCCCGCGGTAGATAGTGTGTGGCGCCGGCACCACGGAATGAAAGGTCATGTAGTGGTGCAGTGCCTCGCGATCCAGTTCGGTATCCACGCCACCGGCAGCGAGCAGCGCGCGCACACTGGACGCGAACCGTAACCGGCGGTGCGCTGATGCGACATAGAGCGGCTTGATGCCCAGTCGGTCCCGCGCCAGGGTCAGCACGCCGGTGTCGCGGTCGGCGATGGCGAACGCGAACATTCCCTTGAACTTCTCGACGCAACGTTCGCCCCATTTGTGGAACGCCTTGATCACGACCTCGCTGTCGGCGGTCGAGAAGAACCGGTATCCGTCGGCGTGAAGTTGCTCGCGCAGTTCCTGGTAGTTGTAGATGCAGCCGTTGAACACGAGCGTCAGACCGAGATCGGCGTCGACCATCGGCTGGGCCCCGCGGGCGGACAGGTCGATGATGGACAGCCGCCGATGCCCGAGAGCTACGGGTCCGTGCGCCACCACCCCCTCGGCATCCGGTCCGCGCGATGACATCGCGCTGGTCATCCGGGCAACAGCCCCAACGTCCGCCGCTTGCCCGTCCCAGCGGATCTCACCGCAGATCCCGCACATGTCACCGGCTTCCGTTCAATGGTCTGCTGAGAATCCAGGTGTCCTTGCTGCCCCCGCCGAACGATGAGTTGACGATCCGTGACCCGCGGCTGGCTACCCGCGTCAAGGCCGCGGGCATCACCTGGGCCGACACCGAACCATTCGCACCGGCCCGAAGATGGACGAACGCGCGCAGGTCTACGTGATGAGGGTATAGGCCTTCGCCATCGAAGGTGGGATGAGTGGACAGGTTGACCGCCTCTTGCGCGATGAACCGCTCCGGCTGCGTTTCCAACTCTCGGCGGCGCGCGTCCAGTGCGGCTTCGGAGGCTTCCGGCCCAATCAGCACGCCACTGCCACCCAAACCGTCGATGGGTTTCACTACCAAATCACCAAGGTTGGCTAGGACGAAGTCACGCTGTTCGCGCTCGGCACAGAGCCACGTCGGCACCTGAGCCAACTTAGGTTTTTCGCCTAGGTAGTACTCGATCATCGCCGGAACGTAGGCATAGATCGCCTTATCGTCGGCTACTCCGTTCGCGAGGGCATTGGCAATGGTGAGGTTGCCGGAGGTGATCGCGCCCAGCAAACCGGGCCGCAGGGGCGCGCCATCGTATCCGGTGGACGACAACAGCATGTCCTCGTCCATCCGCGCATAGACGACGTCGATGGGTCTGACGTGGGAACCGCTGTGCTGCAACAACTTTCCATAGCGCACCGACAAGTCCGACGGCTGCACCAATAAAACCGCCATCTCCTCGGCCAGAAACGTGTGTTCAAACCAGGCCGAGTCTTCCCAGCCAGCGGATAGCAGGGCCACCGTGGGCTCGTCGGGTGCCTGTGCAGGTGCCGCTGCGCGCAACGTTTCGAGCAGCATGTCAGACGCCCGGTCTGCGTCCTCGATGGCGATAGGCGCTTGCAGCTCGGGAAGGTGCTTGCCGAGCAACCGGCGATTGACGATGGCGTAGGCGACGCCCGACGGCACTCGCAGATTGTCTTCAAGCACCATCCAACAACCGGCGCCGTCGCAGACGAGGTCCGTCCCGCTGATGTGTGCTCGGACCGTGTTGCCTGCGAGGCGCCCCGTCGAGCGGAAGCCTGGAGCGCGGTCGAGGGCTTGCACACCGATGATGCCGTCCGCCACGATCGCCTGCTCTGTGTAAATATCGCGAAGGAACGCGTCCAGCGCGCGCGCCCGCTGCGCCAAACCCTCGCACAGCTGCATCCACTCGGGGGCGCCCACCATGCGCGGTATCAGGTCGAGCGGGAAGACCTGCGCACGGCTTTGACCGGCAACACGGAAGGTGATGTTGTCGGAGCGCTGCTCCTGCTCGATGCCGGCTTCCCGCGACCGCAGCTTGGCCACGCCCAGCCGGGCAATGGTGTCGAGGAGCCCCCGGTAATGCTGCCTTGGTCTACCTTCGGCATCGACGGCTTCGTCATAGCTCTCATCGAGGCCGCCACCGGCGAAGACGACTATCGGTTTGCTACCGGGCTGGTAGCTGAACAAAAGGGTCGGGTCATCACTCACGGCGGTTGCGGTGCTGTGGCCGCAACTCGCCGTCTCGGCGATCAGGTCGTCGACCACGTCGGCGAGACGCCCACGACGGCGCAGCGCCCGACGCTGCCGAGCCGACGACGTGCCCATGGCGAGCACCTGACGGCTCATCTCACTCACCATGTCCCAATCACCGGTCTGTTCCAGCTGCGGGCGGAGCGAATCAACCAGCGCGCCAACCACCTCCGCCGCCGGGCGACTGACCGGCCCCGTCACGTCGACCAGGTCACCTTCCAACCCCGACCGGGCTGCCCGCCATAGCGCGGCCCGACCCACCGTCGGCGACAGCATCGTTGCCTGGGTCCCCACGTGCGCGGCCTCGCGCGCGACCAGAGCCCGGAACAGCCCGGCGATCAGGACAACGGTGTCTACGGAAGGGCAGCTGTCGCACAGACGCAGCTCGACGGTCGGCGCGCAGCTGGCCGGTCGAACGTCGAAATAGACCATCCCGACGTCGGAGATGACTCCGCTGGCGACCAGATCGTTGACCAGTTGGTCGTATTCTTGGGCCGAGTGCACCGGGGCCGCCGAACCGGTCGTGGGCCAGCGTTGCCAGACCAGGGTGCGCATGCTCGCGTAGCCGGTGTCGGACCCGTCGGACGCGAAGGGCGAGCTGGCAGACAATGCGAGCAGAGTCGGCAGATACGGGGCCAGGTGGTACGCGACCTTGACCGCTTCGTCGCGATTGGCGACGCCCACGTGTACCTGGGTGCCGCAGATCAGCTGCTCACGCGCCAGTAATTGGTAGTTGGCCAGCATTTGCCGGTAGCGCGGAGTCCGCGTTACCTGCATTTCGGCCGGCACCGCCAGCGGCACCGCCCCGGCGGCAACCACTCCGATGCCTAATGCGGTGGCGGCGTCGACCAAGACTTTGCGACCGCGGATGAGTTCTTCGCGCAATCCGCCAAGCGAATCGACCACGTGGGTGTTTGTCTCGACGACACATCGCTGCAGCTCGGCGACATAGTCCTCGGTCAGCTCGGCCAGCAGTTCGGGTGCACGCGCCGTGAGTCGCCTTGTCTTCAGATCGACAAGGTGAAACTCCTCTTCGGCGCCCAGCGTTCGCGGCGACACACGTCGCATTCCGCCACGTTATGGCCGCGCAATTACCGTGGCGTTAACGCAGGTCGCGGTCACCACGCCAAATCGGTCGCCCGTCACACCGGCTCCTCGCGGGATCGGAACCGCCGGTAAGCGGCTCTCGCGCGGGCCGGACTCCATGGCCTGCCTTGTTTCGCCTTGGCCATCGGATAGAAGCAGAGCCCGATGAGAATCGAGGTGAAGTGACCTATCGCGGTGAAGTTCAGCCCATGACGGCTCATCGTGATCAGCGGAAAGCCGAAGATGATCAGCAGCACGCCGAGATAGAGCCAGCGCCATGGCCGCACGATGCGATAGGTCAGCACGGCCATGATGCCGACAAGGAAATAGCTGACGCCGATATCGCGCGAGAGCACCAGCCGCTCCGACGCGTCGTGTTCCTCAATCGCGTAGTACAGGATGCCTTCGCTGATATAGGTCGAAAGGATGTGGGTGGTCAATCCCACGGTGAGCCAATTCAGATGACCGAGCCAGTGTTCAACCGGGGCGAGAAACAGGGTGAACAGCAGGAAATATGGCTCCAGGCTTTTGCCGTCGATCCACAGCAGGCTGGAAAACAGCACCGCGAGCGGATCGGTTCCCAGCTCGTGGATGTTGGTGGAACGGTGCAGCAACACCGAGTGCAATTGTCGCCCGGAAAGCTGATTCTGGATGATCGTCGTGACCGTCAGCGCGAACAGCCAGCCGTAGGTTAACGGCGCTCCACTGACGTAATGCCAAATCGCGAGCGCCATGCTCCGTAGTCGCGCCCCCACCGATGCATCCGCCACGGCGTCAACCTTCGCATGCTTGGCGGCTTCGGCAAACCGTCAGGCAGGGTTCTCAGGTTCGGGTCGCAGGCGCCGCCACCAGCAGAAGACGTAGAGCAGCATCGACATTGCCAACACGACGATGCCCCAGAATGTGACCGTGACATCAACCCAAGATCCGACCTGGGGCGCGTCTCGGCGCCTGAGATGTGTTCCCGGCCAAAGATACTAAATCCGCGCCGTGCGCAACTGCCAGATGCGCGCGCGACTAGGTCGTCGGCTTGTGCGCGTCTTCTCGCACCTGTCGCCACCAGCAGAGGATGTAGAGCGCCATCGAGGTCACCAGCACGACGATTACCCACAGCACGACGGTGATGTCGATCCAGAATCCGATGGGGGGTGAATCCGGGAGCGCGTTGCGCAGCGGTACGACCGCGAACAGCATTGCGGCGTACCAAGGAATCATCACCGGCTGGAACTTTGCTCGATCACGCACCGTCTGAAACGCGACGAAAAGACCCAGAGCCGCGAGCACGACCATGGCGACGACCATCACGGCAGCGAACGCTGCGGTGCTGGGCGAACGCTGGAAATCCAGCCGGTATGGCGCATCGGTTGCGGCGCCCACCGGAACGGTAACGGTCCAACCGGGAAGACGATCGACGAAAGTCACCGGCACCCGTTCCGCCAGTTGTGCTGGGCCGCGGAAGAGTTCGACGACGATTTCCTCGGATCGGTAGTGGTCGAAGGGCCATTCGGACGGGTCGCCATAAATCGCCAGCGGGACCGGAAGAACGCCCGGCACCACGCCCTTCGACCAGTCCTGCTTGGTAGTCACTTCCGAAGTGACCGCGACGCTGAGGTCGTCTTTGAGCGTGTGGGTTACCGGGTCCAGCAACTCTTTCCCGGGCGAAACGGTGAGGTTGGCGCCCAGCGCGCCCCGCACCGAGTGAAGCTCTTCAACGTCGATGGTCACCGTGGTCCCATCGGCCGCGGGCCGGACATCAGTTATTTGCTCGGGGCGGCCCACGCCGGTGCTGGCATACAGCGCAATCGTGATGGCATATGCCGCAACGAAAGCGACGCCCCCGATGATGGCCCACCTCACGATGCCTCCCCGTCAAACGAGCCGCATGGATGCGCTGCCGTCAGGGATTCTAGGGACCCGAGCTACGCGCGGCTACTCGACGGTGGCAGGCGCGGCCAACTGGTCGGGTGCGGGCCGCAGATGCCGCCACCAGCAGGAGATGTAGAGCCCCATCGAGATCACCAAGATGACGGTCACCCAGAGCACGATCGTGACATCGATGAAGACTCCGATGGGAGGCGAGTCGGGAAGCGCATTTCGCAACGGCACCACCGCAAACAGCATCGCCGCGTACCAGGTTGTCATCGGCGGCTGGAATTGCCGCCGGTCCCGCGCCGTCTGGACCGCAACGAAGAGGGCAAAGGCGGCAAGCGCGATCAGCACCCCGAGAATGACGACCGCGAACGCCACGGTGCTCGGCGATCGGACTAAGTCCACTTGGTAGGGGCCGACCGCATCGTCCTCGTTGATGCGATCCGTCGCGACATCCCAGCCCAGCAGGCGGTCGACCATAGTCACTACCGCCGGCACGCGGGTGGAGCCGGGGCCGGATACGAGTTGGGCGACGACGGGCCCCGAGTGGTATTGGTCGAAGGGCCAGTCGGCGACTTCGCCGCCGAGGGCCAGCGAAATGCGAAACACGTCGGGCAGCGCGCCTTTCGGCCAGGTGCGCTTGCTGGCGGTCACCGCCGAGGACACCGCGATGGTCAGATCGTCCTTGAGATTGTGAGTTTGCGGGTCCAGCAGCCCAGGTCCGGGGTAAACGTTGATGTTGGCAACAACCAGGCTGTTGGCCGACTGAACTTCTTCTATGTCAATGGTCACCCTGGTCGCGTCGGGCACCGTCTCGCCCCGAACGACGACATTGGGACGGCCCATTCCGCTGTCGACGTACAGCACCACCGATATGACGTAGGCGGCGACGAACAACACGACACCGACGATGCCGAATAGCGCGCGCCGGCTACTCAACGGTGACGGACTTCGCCAGGTTTCGCGGCTTGTCGACGTCGTAGCCGCGCGCCTGCGCTACCGACGCGGCGAACACCTGCAGCGGAATGGTCGACAGCAGCGGCTGTAAAAGTGTTGACACCGCAGGGATTTCGATCAAGTGATCGGCGTAGGGACGCACGGTGTCGTCACCCTCTTCGGCGATGACGATGGTCACCGCACCGCGGGTCTGAATCTCGCGGATGTTGGACATCAGCTTGGCGTGCAGGGTGGCGGCACTCTTGGGCGAAGGCATGACCACGATGACCGGCAGCCCGTCTTCGATCAAAGCAATCGGGCCATGCTTGAGCTCGCCGGCAGCGAAACCCTCGGCGTGCATGTAGGCCAATTCCTTGAGTTTCAGTGCACCTTCGAGCGCCACCGGGTAGCCGACGTGGCGACCCAGGAACAGCACGGTCGAGGATTGGGCGAACCGATGGGCCAGGGCGACCACCGGTTCGATCGTCGCGAGCACCCGGGCCACCACCGCTGGCATCGCTTCCAGCTCGCGGTATTCACGCTCGACCTCGTCGGGGTACTTGGTGCCGCGGGCCTGCGCCAGCGCCAGGCCGACCAGGTAGTTGGCGGTGATCTGGGCCAGGAAGGTCTTGGTCGAGGCCACGCCGATCTCCGGGCCGGCACGGGTGTAGAGCACCGCGTCGCACTCGCGCGGAATCTGCGAGCCGTTGGTGTTGCAGATCGCCAGCACCTTGGCCTTCTGCTCCTTGGCGTGCCGCACCGCTTCCAGGGTGTCCGCGGTTTCACCGGATTGCGATATCGCCACCACCAGCGTGCTGCGGTCCAAAACCGGGTCCCTGTACCGGAATTCGCTGGCCAGTTCCACTTCCACCGGCAGCCGCGTCCAATGCTCGATCGCGTATTTCGCCAGCAGACCGGAGTGATACGCGGTGCCGCAGGCAACCACGAATACCTTGTCGATCTCGCGCAGTTCCTGATCGCTCAAACGTTGTTCGTCTAGCACGATCCGGCCATCCACGAAATGGCCGAGCAGTGTGTCGGCCACCGCGGTGGGTTGCTCGGCGATC
>DASYJS010000171.1:0-6911 GCA_035996225.1 Mycobacterium sp.
GCTGCTGACCGGGGAGGCAGATCCGATCGGCAAGAACGTCGGTGACGCGGTCATGTCGGGCAGTTTCGTCGTCGCCGGCACCGGTGCCTATCGCGCCACCAAGGTCGGCCCGGCCGCTTACGCCGCCAAGCTCGCCGAGGAGGCCAGCAGGTTCACGCTGGTGAAATCCGAACTGCGCAATGGTATTAACCGGATCCTGCAGTTCATCACCTATCTGTTGGTGCCGGCCGGCCTGCTGACGATCTACACGCAGTTGTTCACCACGCATGTGGGGTGGCGGCAGTCCGTGCTGCGGACGGTGGGTGCGCTGGTGCCGATGGTGCCCGAAGGCCTGGTGCTGATGACATCGATCGCGTTCGCGGTCGGCGTCATCAGGCTCGGGCAGCGTCGCTGCCTGGTCCAGGAGTTGCCCGCCATCGAGGGGTTGGCCCGCGTCGACGTGGTGTGCGCCGACAAGACGGGCACCCTGACCGAAAGCGGTATGCGGGTCTCCGACGTCGTCGAACTTGCCGATCAACAGTCAGCGGCCGTTCCGGATGCGCTGGCCGCGCTGGCCGTGGCCGATTCCCGTCCCAATGCCAGCATGCGGGCGATCGCCGAGACCTTCGACCAGCCGCCGGGCTGGATCGCCACGGCGACAGCGCCTTTCAAGTCGGCGACCAAGTGGAGCGGCGTGTCCTACTCCGGCCACGGCAACTGGGTCATCGGCGCGCCCGATGTGCTGCTCGACCCGGCTTCGGCGGCCGCCGCGCAGGCCGAGCAGATCGGAGCGCGCGGGTTGCGGGTACTGCTGCTCGGCGCAGCTGACATCGCCGTGGATGATCCGAGCGCGCCGGGCCACGTTACACCGGTCGCGCTGGTGGTGCTGGAGCAGAAGCTGCGCCCGGACGCCCGCGAAACGTTGGAGTACTTTGCCGCCCAAGATGTTTCGGTGAAGGTGATCTCCGGTGACAACGCCGTATCGGTCGGTGCTGTCGCGGCCCAGCTCGGGTTACCTGGCGAGGCGATGGATGCGCGCCAACTGCCAAGGGAAACAGGAGAATTGGCCGACACCCTGGACGCGTACACCACCTTCGGTCGGGTGCGGCCCGATCAGAAACGCGCCATCGTGCATGCGCTGCAAGCGCACGGACACACCGTCGCGATGACCGGCGACGGCGTCAACGACGTGCTGGCTCTCAAGGATGCCGACATCGGCGTGGCGATGGGCGCCGGCAGCCCGGCATCGCGCGCGGTGGCGCAGATCGTGTTGCTGGACAATAAGTTTGCGACGCTGCCCTACGTCGTCGGCGAGGGTCGACGGGTGATCGGCAACATCGAACGAGTCGCCAATCTGTTTCTGACGAAGACGGTGTACTCGGTGCTGCTCGCGCTGTTCGTTGGTGTCGAATGCCTGTTGTCCAAACCGCTCAAGGCGGATCCGCTGCTCTACCCGTTTCAGCCGATCCACGTCACCATCGCGGCCTGGTTCACCATCGGCATCCCGTCGTTCATCCTGTCGCTGGCGCCCAATAACGAGCGCGCCTATCCCGGCTTCATCCGCCGCGTGCTGACCTCGGCGCTGCCGTCCGGATTGACGGTCGGCACTGCGACCTTCGTTTCCTACCTGGTGGCCTACCGGGGCCGACATGCCACCTTCGCCGAACAGGAGCAAGCCTCGACTGCCGCGCTCATCACGCTGTTGGTGACCGCGCTCTGGGTGCTGGCGGTGGTGGCGCGTCCCTACCAGTGGTGGCGGGTCGCGCTGGTGACGGCCTGCGGCCTGGCTTATGTCGCGATCTTCAGCATCCCGCTGGCGCAGAAGAAGTTTCTGCTCGACCCGTCGAATCTGGCGGTGACATCGACTGCGCTGGGGATCGGGGTGCTGGGCGCCGCGGCGATCGAGGCGACGTGGTGGATCCGGGCCAGGATGCTCGGGATCGAGCCGCGGTTGTGGCGGTCTCCGGCCGACTAGGGCGATTTGGGCGGCCCGGACACCGGCAAGTAGGGTGCTACCAGCAAAGAAGGGTCCCCGGCGGCCTGGGGATCCGCGGGGAAGGGACAGCGCATGGGATTCCTGGACAAGGCAAAGGACCTGTTGGCGCAGAACGCCGACAAAGTCGAGACGGCGATCGACAAGGCCGGCGAGTTCGTCGACGACAAGACGCAGGGCAAGTACTCCGACACCATCCACAAGGTGCAGGAAGAGGCCAAGAAGGCGACCGGCCCCGGGACCACGGGCGATCAGCCGAACTGAGCGCATGGCGAAACTCTCCGAATCCATCGACGTACCGCTGCCGCCAGCGGAAGCCTGGAAGCACGCCTCCGACCTGTCCCGTTTCAAGGACTGGCTGAGTATTCACCGGGTGTGGCGCAGCAAGCTGCCCGACGACCTGCAAAAGGGCACGGTCATCGAATCGATCGTCGAGGTCAAGGGCATGCTCAACCGGGTCAAATGGACGATTGTGCATTACAAGCCGCCGGAAGCCATGACGCTCAATGGCGACGGCGTCGGCGGCGTCAAGGTCAAGCTGATGGCGAAGGTCAAGCCGAAAGGCGAAGGATCTGTCGTCAGCTTGGACGTGCACCTCGGTGGCCCGGCCCTGTTCGGGCCGATCGGCATGCTCGTCGCCGCCGCGCTCAGACGCGACATCAACGAATCCCTGGAGAGGTTCGTCACCGTGTTCACGGCTCCTGACCCTCAGCCCGACCCGGGCCGCAACGGACACCGTGGCGTCGGCCGCTGACCGTCTGGATCGGGTCCTCGCCGTGAAACCCGCTGGGTGACTCTGTCCTCGCGGGCACGTCCCCGGCGGGGCTGCGCGTGGCGAGCGGCGGCGGGTCCGGCGCCCCATTAAGGTCGCACCCATGACCCGCCGCCTGCGCCCCGGATGGCTGGTGGCGTTGTTTGCCCTGGTCGTTTCGGCCAGTGCCTGGACGCCGTGGCTGACGACGTCGGTCGGTGGCGGTGGCTGGGCGAGTGCGATCGGGGGCAAACACGGCAGCCTGCAGCTTCCGCCGGGATTCGGCGCGGGGCAGCTCATTGTGCTGCTGTCCTCGGCATTGCTGGTGGCCGGAGCGATGGTGGCCCGCGGCCTGTCGGTGAAGCTTGCATCGATTGCCGCGCTGATCATTTCGCTGCTCGTCGTGGTGCTCATCGCGTGGTACTACAAACTCAACGTCAACCCGCCGGTGTCAGCGGAATACGGGCTTTATGTCGGCGGGATCGCCGCGCTCGGCGCGGTGGCGTGCTCGGTTGTGTCGCTGATTGCGGCCGTCGCCTCTGGTCGATCGAGCCGGTGAGACCTCAGGCCGACGGGAACTCGTGTTTGCCCGAAACGGAGCTATCGCCGGGCTCGTTGACACCGAACACGAACGGCGCGAATACGACTTCGCGGCCGTCGGGGTCGCGATAGGTGACCGCACCCGTCGCCTCCCAGTACGGGTGCTGCTGCACTTCTTCGAGTCCCGCCTCCTGCAAGCGTGCGGTAGCGGCGTGCTGCGCCTGCGTGTCCGGGAAGTACAGGCACAGCTGCTCGTGCTCGTCGGCCGCGACGTCACCGTCGAGGGCCTCCACGATCTCCATCGTCAGGTTCCAACTTGGCAGGCCGAAAATCGCGCCGTTGCTGCCATAGCTGGACTCGAACGTCTCGAATAGCGGCAGCCCCACCAGCTCGCGGTAAAACCGCACTGTCTCTTCGAAGTTCGGCGACCGGCGAGCGAAGCGGATGGCGCCGATCGGCGCCAAATGCATGGGCCAGTGTGTTGTCCGACGGGGCGTTTGGTTGTTCATGGCCATCTTATGGTGACGTGTCGTAGGGTCGCGGGGTTCACAGGCCCACGGCGGCGGCCGCCGACTCGGCGGTGTCCCAGCGTCGCAACTGTGCGCCCGGTGCCCACGTCGAATGGGTTCCGCTGGAAATGCGTTCCGGCAGTTGCAGTTTGCATACCGGTCCATCGGCGACCCGGGCGGCGTCGAACACCACGCAATAGGAGGCATCGGTGTTCATGTCGGTGGTGAGGGTGACCAGGTAGCCGTCGTCTTCACCGGCGGCGCCCACGCGGGGCGCCATCGCGGTCTCGCTGCCGTAGACACCGTCGCCGAACGAGAAGCCCTCCTGGCTTCCGGTGAGCAGGTCATGTTTGACCAATCCGTCGAACAGGAACCAGCCCGGCTTTCCGGTCGCGGCGTAGGCGTAGCGATAGCTGCCGCCCGTGTAGTCGGGATTGATGGTCCCGAACTCGGTGATCGAGTCCGACAGTTGCTCCTCCTTCACCGCGCCGGTGACGAGATTAAAGCGCCACCGGTGCAGCCGGGCCTGCAGGCGATCCAGGGCGAGAAAGCGAAATAGCTTCTCCCGCTTCGTTCCCCCGGTGTCGAGCGGCTGAGGATCGCCCTCGAAAAATCCGTCCAGAACGATCTCGTCGCCATCCTCGTAGGCGTTGGTGAAGTGCAGCACGAACGTGGGATCCGCCTCGAACCATCGGATGTCAGCGGTTGAGCCGCGGCGCGGGATCACCGCGAAGCGCGACGGAATGTCGGAGTAGAAGCGCGGCAGGTGCACATCGTGTTCCAGCAGCCGCGGATCCCAGAACAACGGAAAATCGTTGAGGATGGCATAGTTTTCGGTGAACGCCATGTCGTGGGGCAGACGCGGGCCCGGCAGCGGGATGTCGACGTAGTGGGCCAGCTTGTTGTCTTCGTCGACGACGCCGTAGCGCATGTACGGATCCTGCTTGCTGTAGTTGAAGAACAGCAGTTCTTCGGTTTTGTTGTCCACCTTCGGATGCGCGGACACGCCCCAGTCGGTGGGGAAGTGTCCGTTCCAGCTTTCCTTGCCAAGGGTGTTGGCCGAGTACGGGTCGATCCGGTACAGGTCACCGCATTGGTAGAAGCTGGTCAGCGCGATGCCGCGGTGCACGATGACGTCGGTGCTCGACGCGTCCTTCATCTTCGTACGCGCGCCCCAGCCTTCCTCGCGCCGAGCCAACTGCACCGGTTCGGCCAGACCCGGCCACAGCGGCTCGCCTGCGTCGTCCTCGGCCAAGAACCCGTCGGTGCGGATAAAGCGGTTGCGGTAGAAGGCTTTTCCGTCCCGGAAGCCGACCACGTGCACCATGCCGTCGCCGTCGAACGGGTGATAGGTCTTCAACGCCGGATGCAGCGGGTTCTCGGTGTTGCGCAGGTAGATGCCATCAAGGTCGTTGGGGATTTCTCCCTCCACCGGAACAAGGTCGTTGGCGTCCCACTCGGTGGTCTGCGGTCGCCACGGACCGGTCCGGTAGGGGTGGTCGTCGTCTTCGGGCAGGGTCGACAGGAACTTGCCGACGATCTCAACATCCATCTCAGGCGCCTTCGGTCGTGCCGACGACGAAACTGACGGTCGTAGCGGTGCTGCCGCCGAAGTTCAGCGTGCCGAACGTCTTTGCATCCTCGACCTGATAGTCACCGGCCCCGCCGCTGACTTGTTTTGCCGCATCAAGGAGCATCCGCACACCGGAAGCCCCGACCGGGTGACCGCCGCCGATCAGCCCGCCGCTGGGGTTGATCGGGAGCCGTCCGCCGATTTCGATCTCCCCGTTTTCGATGGCCTTCCACGATTCGCCCGGGCCGGTCAGCCCGATGTGGTCGATGGCCAGGTACTCGCTGGGGGTGAAGCAGTCGTGCACCTCGAAACCGTCGATGCCGTCGAGAGTCACCTGCGCGCGACGCAACGCGTCGAGCACCGCCGACCGCACGTGTGGGAGTACGTAGGGGTCCCCATTGTTTTGACGGGCGGCCCGGTCCAGTTTCTGCTGAAGACCCAGCCCGACGGTCCGATGCCCCCAGCCCTCGATGCGGCCGATCGGGCGGGCATCGCGATGGTCCCGCAGGTAGGCATCGTTGATCAGGACCAGTCCCGCTCCTCCGTCGGTCATCTGGCTGCAGTCGAACCGCCGCAGCCGCCCTTCGGTGATGGGATTGGTCGCGTCGTCATCGGTGATCGGTTCGGGGACAGTCCACCCGCGGGTCTGGGCGTTGGGGTTGCGCCGCGCGTTGGCGAAGTTGAGCTGTGCAATCGCCCGCAGATGGGTGTCGTCCAAGCCATAGCGCCGGTCGTACTCGTCGGCGACCTTCGCGAACATCGACGGCCACAGATAGCGTGCGCCGACCCCCTCGTGTCCGGTCCACGCGGCGGCGCCCAAATGTTGGGCGGCGATGTCGCCGGGCACGGTCTTTTCCAGCTCGATCCCGACCACGAGCGCGGCGTCGTAAGCGCCCGAGCGCAGATCAGCCATCGCCGACAGCGCGGCGACACTGCCGGACGCGCATGCAGCCTCGTGCCGTGAGGCCGGGGTGTCCCACAGCCCGTCGCACACCGTCGCCGGCATCGCGCCGAGGTGCCCCTGGCCGGCGAACATCTCGCCGAAGGCGTTCGCGACATGGACCACGCCAATGTCGGCGGCATCGACCTTCGCCGCGGCGAGTGTGCCGTCGACGACCTCCGCGGTCAACGCCGCGAAGTCGCCGTTCTCCTTGGTCAGGTTGCGAGCGAAATCGCTTTGGTAGCCGCCGAGAATCCACACCATCGCAGAGCGATCCATACCAGCGCACGGTACTCCTGGATGACCCCGAAAATAGCGGTCCCGTCGGCTCTCGGGCTGAACCGACGGGACCTAGGTGGGCGCGTCGGCCGGCCGAGCACGCACACCCTTCTGGGGCATTACCATCCCTGGTCGGTGGCAAACATGACGACGCACTTGGTCACCCAGATTGGCGAGCCGTCTGACCTGCGCGAATCGGGATCTTCCCTACTCAGCGGGCCGTCGGGGCTAGACGGCTCCCTCGACAAGATCGGTCGATTCGGGTGCGTCCGGAGGTCGAGTAACCGGCTCTGGCTGTGCGGCCGCGCGCTGGGAGTCGGCGCGGTCGATGTCGGCGAGATCGATGC
>DASYJS010000172.1:0-18591 GCA_035996225.1 Mycobacterium sp.
CAATTTGCAAATGTGTGGACCATCGAGTGCGCTGACGTAGATATCTCAGGTGAGACACATACGTCTCATATGAGATATGATCGTATCATGGCACTGGATCGTGAGACTGTATTGCGCGTCGCAGCGGACTTCCTCGCTCGGCGGCCGAACGCCACCCAGGACGAGATTGCCGCGGCCGTCGGCGTTAGCCGTGCGACTCTGCATCGCTACTTCTCGGGGCGCGCGGCGCTCCTCGATGCCCTTGACCAGTTTGCCACCGCCCACTTGCGTGCAGCGCTGAAAGCCGGCCGCGGACAAGAGGACTCGGCCGCGGATGCGTTGCGGCGCTTGGTGGCGGCGTGCCAGCCGGTGTCTGGATACCTCAACCTGCTGTATACGCAGAGTCAGGATTTTGAGACCAATCAGCCCAAGGAAGCGTGGGCGGAAATCGACGCTGAGGTCAGGGAACTGTTCCTGCGCGGTCAGCGGGAAGGCGAATTCCGCCCCGATCTGAACGCGTTCTGGCTGACCGAGGCGTTCTTCAACCTGATGGCCGGCGCGGCATGGGTGGTCTCGGTCGGGGGCGCCGGACGTCGGGAATTTACCGACATGGTCACCGACCTGCTGCTGCGCGGGGTGAGCCGGTCATGACGCGCGCTTGGCTGGCGCTGGGGGTGCTCGCCCTTGGGGTGCTGCTGATCGGCGTCGATGGCACAGTACTGGCCCTAGCGATCCCGTTCATCGGTAGGGATCTCGGGACGTCGGCGACGCAGGTGTTGTGGATCGGCGAGATTTACTCGTTCGTGCTGGCCGGTCTACTCGTCACGATGGGTAGCCTTGGCGACCGCATTGGCCACAAGAAATTATTGCTTTGCGGTGCAACGGCTTTCGCCGTTGCCTCGGTGGCGACGGCATACGCCCCGACCGCTGGGCTGCTGATCGGCGCGCGGGCGCTGCTGGGCGTGGCCGGGGCGACTCTGGCACCGTCGACGCTGGCGTTGATCCGCGCTTTGTTTGAGCGGCCGCGGGAACGCAGCATGGCCGTGGGTATTTGGGCCTCCGCGTTTTCGGCGGGCGCAGTTTTGGGTCCGGTGATTGGAGGGCTGCTGCTGGAGCATTTCTGGTGGGGCTCAGTGTTTTTGATCAACGTCCCGGTGAGCGTCGTGCTGTTGGTTGGCGGCATGGTGCTGTTGCCGGAACGACACAACCCAATGCCTGGGCCGTGGGACATGCCCAGCGTTGGGCTGTCGCTGATCGGCATGCTCGGACTCGTCTACGCCCTCCAGGAAGGGGCGGCACATGGGATCCGTGCTGACATCGTGACCGTCGGGGCCGTCGGCCTCGCTGCGTTCACGCTGTTCATCCGGCGACAGCTCAGCTTGCCTGCCCCACTGATCGAACTACGGCTGTTCAGCAATCGCACATTCTCGACAGTGGTCGTCGCAAATCTGTTGGCGGTGCTCGGCCTTTCTGGCGTGGTGTACTTCCTGTCCCAGTTCTTCCAGCTTGTGATGGGATATAGCCCGCTGAAGGCGGGGCTGGCTGAGCTCCCGGCGGCAGCAAGCGCGACCATATTCGGCCTGCTGGCCGGGGTGGCGATGTGCTATTGGTCGCAGCGCGCGATTCTGTCAATCGGACTGACGCTGGTTGGTTTCGCGATGGCATCGTTCACGCTGATCAGGCCGTCCACCGCCTACCCGCACCTCGCCATCGCCCTATTTGTCCTCGGCATCGGCCTCGGCCTGGCGTTCACCGCGGCCAGCGACGTCATCCTCACCAGCGTTCCGCCGGAGCGAGCAGGTGCCGCAGCTGCGGTGTCGGAGACCGGCTACGAGCTGGGCATGGCGCTCGGTATCGCGATACTCGGCTCCATCGTGACGGGCGTTTACCGCGCGCTGGCGATTCCGCCCGGCACCTCAGACGCGGTCGCCTCGCATGCCGAGGACTCGTTACCCAGCGCCATCGAAGCGGCGAAGCAGCTTCCCGACGACCAGGCGCTAGCCGTCGTGACGGCCGCAAAGACCGCCTTCAGCAGTGGCCTGGCCATCGCCTCGGGCATCGGTTCGGCAGTTTTGCTGGCGTCGGCAGCCGTTATATGGCTACTACTCAGACCGCCAGCGACGCCCGCCCAACATTTGTCGTCACGTCGGCTATGCGGCGCCCAACCTTCGGTGCCGATAGTTCGTCCTCTCGGATGTAGTCGGTCTAAGTGGATAGCGCGTGGCCGATCAACGCGGCAGCGCTTTAAGCAATTCCTCGGCCAGCGGCCCGGCCGAGGCAGGGTTCTGCCCGGTGTAGAGATTGCGGTCCACCACCGTGAACGGCTTCCACATTTCGCCGCGCACGAAATCGACGCCCAACTTGACCAGTTCGTCCTCGGCCGTCCAGGGCGCTTTTTCGCGGAGTCCGACCCCGTCCTCTTCGTCGTTGGTGAATGCCGTGACCCGATAGCCGGCGAAGGGAGACACACCGTTGCGGCGGGTGGCGAGGATCGCGGCCGGTGCGTGGCAGACGATCGCCAACGGTTTGCCCGACGCCAGGGCCGCAAGCAGCAGCCGACCGGAGTCGGCGTCCTGCCATAGGTCTTCCATCGGGCCGTGGCCGCCCGGGTAATACACGGCGTCGTAGTCGTCCAGGCGGGCGTTGGCGAGTTGGATTGGCCTGCGCAGCTCTTCGGCGGAGCGCAGGATTTCTTCGAGTTGTTCGGCGATTTCCTCGCTGCCGGCCATCGACGGCCGCAAACTCATCGCGTCCACGTACGGCACCGTGCCGCCGGGCGTCGCCACCACGATTTCGTGGCCGGCCCGGCTGAGCGCGTCGTAGGGGGCCGCGAACTCTTCGGCCCAATACCCGGTCGGGTGTCTGGTGCCGTCCTTCAGTGTCCAGTAACTCGTTGCGGTGACGACGAACAGAATTTGGGCCATCGAATGAACCTACGTCGCCAACGAACCGTCGGCAATGCGTCGAAATAACTTGTGCGCCTTGACAGCAATCGATAATCGGCGCGTATCTAGGGCCGGGCTACCGGTCGCGTGCGCCTACGGCCTTGAGTGCGCATACGGGGCGGGATTTGTGATGCCCGGGCGCCGTGGCCGCACACTCAACCCCGTCAACGTACGTGCGCCTTGGTGGCAATCAAGCCAAAACGCCGCTAAAACCAGACCTTGCGGCCGCCCACCGGACGCCCGACCGCACCAAGGATCCACAAGATCACACCGATAAGCACGAGGATGCCACCGAGCGTCTCCAGAATCGGAATGGCCGCGAAATAACCGATGACAACGAGAATGATGCCTAAGACAATCACGTCATGCCCCCTTCTATTGGGCGTCAGTCGAATTGATCGTTTCTCGGGTTTACCCCGCCGCGAACGCCCTCAATCCCCCGGGTTTCGCCGACGGTGGTGAGCTGCCCCTAACGGCCGCCGTTGATCAACGCGGCCCGGGCCAGCGTCTGCTCCGCCTGCTTCACGTGGGCGGCGTCGACCAGTACGCCGTTGACTCCGACCGCGCCGCGGCCCTTGGCCTCGGCCTCCCGGTAGGCGGTGACATTGGCTTCGGCGCGGGCGATCTCGTCGGCGGTCGGCGCGTAGACCCCGTTGGCGACCGGAACCTGGTCGGGGTGGATGGCCCATTTGCCGGTGTAGCCCAGCAGGGAGGCGCGTCGCGCGTCGCGCTCATATCCCGACAGGTCCCGGTAGTCGGGATAGGGCGCGTCGATCGCGTCGATGCCGGCAATGCGCGCCGCCACGATCACCTTGTTGCGGGCGTATTGCCAGAAATCACCGGGGTATTCGCCGAGCGGGACGAAGTTGGTGTCCACCCGCGCGCCCTGCGACAGCGAGAAATCGCCGACCCCGAAGATCAACGCGTCCAGCCGCGGGCTGGCCACGGCGATCTCCTCCGCGTTGGCAAGGCCTTCCACTTCCTCGATGAGAACCTCGAGTCGAATCCGGTTGCTCAGACTAAGTTTCGACTCCAGCTGGGTCAGCAGCACGTCCACCCACCAGACATCGCGCGCCCTGCGGGCCTTGGGGATGATGATCGTGTCGAGGTTCTCCCCGGCCTTGGTGACAACGTCGACGACGTCGTCGTGACACCACTGGGTGTCCAGTCCGTTGATCCGAATGGCACGTGCGGTGTGTCCCCAGTCGATGTCATTGAGCGCGGCGATCGCCTTGACGCGCGATTCCTCCTTGTAGGCCGGGGGTACCGCATCCTCGAGGTCGAGGAACACCAGGTCCGCGCCGCTCTTGGCGCCCTTCTCGAACATGTTGTCGTTGCTTGCGGGCACCGCGAGTTCGGAACGACGGAGAAGATCAGTCACCTTGAAGAATTCCTTCTGTCACAACACGCCGCGGGCGCGCAGATCGTCAATCTCGTTGGGAGTCAAGCTGAGTAGCTCGCCGTAGACTTCGGTGTTGTGTTCACCGAGGCGAGGTCCGAGATGGCCGACTGTTCCGGACGCCGCCGAGAAACGCGGGACCGGAGCCTGCACCGTCATCGACCCGAGCTGTTCGTCCTCGACCGAGATGAACACCTCGCGATGCGTCAGCTGCTCGTCGGTGACCAGATCGCGGACGTCATAGACGGGAGCCGCGGCGACCTCGTGGGCTTCGAAGATCTCCATCGCCTCCGAAAGGGTCTTGGTGACAACCCATTCCGCGACCACGTCGTCGACCTCACGGGCCCGGGCCAGTCGCCGCTGGGGGTCGGAGAAGTCGGGGTCGGACAGCAGGTCGTCTCGGCCGATGGCCCGGAACACCCGCAGCGCCAGCGCCGGCGAACTGCCCGACATGGCCAGCCACCGTCCGTCCGCGGTGCAGTAAGTGTTGCGCGGAGCCGAGATGTCCCATCGGTTGCCGGCGCGCTCGGGCACCAGGCCCAATTGGTCGTAGCCCAGCAGCGTCTGCTCCAGCAGCCGGGCCAGCGGGTCGATCAGGTTGACGTCGATCAGCTGCCCCGGTGCACCGTGCACGTCGCGGTGGTACAGCGCCATCATGACCGCGTAGGTGGCGTTCAACGATGCGACGCCGTCGGCCAACATGAACGGCGGCAGCGTGGGCGGCCCGCCGGCCGGGCCGGTGACGTGAGCGAACCCGCTCATCGCCTCACCGAGCGTGCCGAACCCCGGGCGCTCACTCTTCGGCCCGGTCAACCCGTATCCCGTGATGTGCAGCATCACGATCCGGTCGTTGACCGCGCGCAGGCTCTCGTAGTCCAGACCCCATTTGCGCAACGTCTGCGGCCGGGTGTTGAAGATGACGACATCGGAATGCTCAACCAGGCGACGCACCAGTGCCTGACCTTCGGCGCAGCGCAGATCCAGCGTGATCGATCGCTTGTTGCGCGATAACGACTTCCACATCAGCCCGACCCCGTCGCGCTGATTGCCCCAACCGCGGATCGGATCGCCCTGTCGCGGTTCTTCGACCTTGATCACGTCGGCGCCGAACTCGCCCAGGTAGGTCGCCACCAGTGGGGCGGCCGCCAAAGTGGCGAGGTCGAGCACGCGCACGCCGTCAAGCATTCGCACCGGAGCCCACCCGGGTGTTCAAGGGCCGTTGCAACCCAAGGTGTCCGCGCAATGTGGAGGACTCGTATTGAGTGCGGAACAGCCCACGTCGTTGCAGTTCCGGAACCACCATCCGCACAACGTCTTCGAATGCGCCGGGCAGATGCGTTGCCGCCAAGACAAAACCGTCACAGGCCCCGCTTTCGAACCAGTCCGCCATCTGGTCGGCAACCTGGTCGCCGGTGCCGACGAAGCGGGGTCCCTGCAGTAGCGTCGCGCGATGGCCGGCCAGATCGCGGACGGTCACGGTGTCGCCACCGATATGGGTGCGCAGATTCTGTACCAGTCCGCGAATTCCGGAGACCGAGGCGATCAGCTCGTCAGTGACGGGGTCGTCCAGATCATGTTGCGCGAAGTCGTAATTCATCAACTCCGACAACAGTGTCAGTGATGCCATGGGATGAACCAGTTCGTTGAGGAACAAAGCTTCGCGCTCCTTGGCGTGGGCCTCGGACTCGCCCACCACAGCGTAGGCCATCGGGCAGATCCGTACCGCGGCAGGAGCACGCCCGGCATCGGCGATGCGTTCTTTCTGGTCCGTGTAGTGGCTGCGCGCGACCTCGATACCCGGGTCCCCGGTGAAGATCAATTCCGCCCAGCGCGAAGCGAATTCGCGGCCACGACCCGAAGAACCGGCCTGAATGATGACTGGCCTGCCCTGCGGGGTGCGCGGTACGGTCAGCGGGCCGCGCGCGGAGAAGTACTGCCCGACATGGCCGAGCTCGTGCACCTTGGCCGGGTCCGCATACCGCCCGGCCGCCCGGTCGTGCAGGATCGCGCCGTCCTCCCAGGTGTCCCAGAGGCCCGCCACCACGTCCATGAACTCGTCGGCGCGGTCATATCGCTCGTCGTGGCCCAAGTGGGCGTCGATCCCGAAGTTCTGCGCCTCGCTGTCGTTGACCGAGGTGACCACGTTCCAGGCGGCCCGCCCGCCGGACAGGTGGTCGAGTGTCGCGAAGGTCCTCGCGACGTGGAACGGCGCGTAGTAGGTGGTCGAGTAGGTCGCACCGAGCCCGATTCGCGAGGTGGCCTGAGCCAGCACCCCGAGCACCAGCCCGAGGTCCAGCTTGACCGGACGAGCCCCGTAGGCGACCGCATCGTCGACCGATCCCCCGTATACCCCGGGCATCGCCAGGCGATCGTCGAAGAACATCAGGTCAAAGCAACCTTCTTCGAGTTGGCGGCCGATCTTGGCGTAGTACGAAGCGTCGAGGTAACCGTGTTCGGTCGCGGGGTGTCGCCACGAGCCGGCGTACACGGAAGTACTGCCCGCCTGCATGAAAGCAATGAGGGCCATCTTGTCTTGACGTCGATTAGCCATAATCGAAATTTAACATCTGATATTTCAGATTTCAAATGTTAGATGTGTTGTTTGATAGCATTCCCGGATGGCTTCGATCTCGGGGATCGACATCTCCGGCACGGTGCGCGAACGGGCCGCCCGTGAACTCAGGGATCGGATCCTGACCGGCGCACTGCCCGCTGGCGCGCGGGTCGACCTCGACGCCATCACCGAGGAGTTCGCGACCAGCCGGACCCCGGTCCGCGAGGCGCTGCTGGAGCTCTCGTTCGAAGGCCTGGTCCGGGTCGCGCCACGCAGCGGCGTCACCGTGATCGGCATCAGTCCCACCGATGTCAAGGACAGCTTCACCATCCTGGGCGTTCTCACCGGACAGGCAGCGGCGTGGGCGGCCGAACGCATCGAACCCGAAGAACTCGGCATGCTGCGCGAACTCGCGGCGGATGTGGTCGCACGCTCTGGTGACGACAGCATCGGCGAGGCCAACTGGCATTTCCACCAAAAGATCCACCGCGCCGCGCACTCGCCGCGACTGATGACGCAGATCAAACAGGCCGCACGCGTGGTGCCGAGCAACTTTCTCACCTTGTTCCCCGACCACGAGAAGCATTCGCTCGACGAGCACCAAGAGCTGCTCGACGCGCTCGGTGACAAGGACGTCGAGCGGGCTCGCACGATCGCCGAACGACACGTCCTGGATGCCGGGCACTCGCTGGCCGACTGGCTCGAGCAGCGCCGCACCGTCTAAGGCTCACCCGTTACACGCCGCGCGCGCTCGCCGGCGCGCCGCCGGTATATGAGTATTTTCGTGGAGTGGCGATAGCCCCTGTCCCAGCCCGCGTCCCGAAGCAGTACTTGCTGTCGCCAGCCGCCCCGACCCCGCGCACGCTGGTCGACATCGTCTATGAGACCGCTGCGCGCTACCCGGACGCGACGGCGATCGACGACGGCACCGTCCAGCTGACCTACAGCGAGCTGATCAGCGACATCGAGGCCAGCGTGGAATGGCTCGCCGCGAGAGGCATTGGTAGGGGAGACCGGATCGGCATCCGGATGCCGTCGGGCACCTACGCCCTGTACGTGGCCATCCTGTCGACGCTGGCCACCGGCGCGGCATACGTGCCCGTCGACGCCGACGACCCCGACGAACGTGCCGAATTGGTGTTCGGTGAGGCCAACGTCGTAGGCGTCATCACCGAAGCGGGCCTGCTGCGGGGCGTCGGCTCATCCCGGGGCTGGCGGGCCACGGCGCCACTGGCCCGCGACGACGCCTGGATCATCTTCACGTCCGGATCGACCGGCACGCCGAAGGGCGTGGCCGTCACCCACCGCAGCGCCGCCGCGTTCGTCGACGCCGAGGCACGGATGTTCTTGCAGGACAACCCGATTGGCCCCGGCGACAGAGTTCTTGCCGGGCTGTCGGTGGCTTTCGATGCGTCGTGCGAGGAAATGTGGCTGGCCTGGCGGCACGGCGCCTGCTTGGTTCCCGCGCCCCGCTCGCTGGTGCGCAGCGGAATGGACCTGGGTCCCTGGCTGGTCACCCGGGACGTGACCGTGGTGTCGACGGTGCCGGCGCTGGCCGCGCTGTGGCCCAGCGAGGCGCTGGAAGCGGTGCGGCTGTTGATCTTTGGCGGTGAGGCCTGCCCGCCGGAGCTGGTCGAGCGGCTCGCCGTCGACGGCCGGGAAGTGTGGAACACCTACGGCCCGACCGAGGCCACGGTGGTCGCGTGCGCGGCGAAGATCGACGGCGCCGGGCCGATCAGTATCGGGATGCCGCTGCCGGGCTGGGACCTGGCCGTCGTGGACGCCGACTGTCTCCCGGTCGCCTACGGCGACGTCGGCGAGCTGGTGATCGGCGGCGTCGGGCTGGCCCGCTACCTGGACAAGGACAAAGACGCCGAGAAGTACGCCCCGATGCCGTCGCTGGGCTGGGCGCGTGCCTATCGCAGCGGCGATCTGGTTCGCCTGGAACGCGACGGGCTGTTTTTCTGCGGCCGAAGCGACGACCAGGTCAAGGTCGCGGGCCGGCGTATCGAGCTGGGCGAGGTCGACTCGGCGCTGGTGCACCTGCCGGGGGTCAGTGGCGGAGCGGCCGCGGTTCGCCACACCGCCACCGGCACGCCGCTGCTGGTCGGCTATCTCGTGAGCGCGGATCCGGCGTTCGACCTGCGCGAAGCGCGCGCCCGGCTCGCCGAGCAGCTGCCCGCCTCGCTGGTGCCGCGGCTCGTGCGGATAGACGAGCTGCCCACCCGCACGTCGGGCAAGGTCGACCGGGAGGCGCTGCCGTGGCCGCCGCCGGCCGGCGAGTCGGACGAGTCGGCCGACCTGAGCGGCACGACAGGCTGGCTGGCCGGACTGTGGCGCGACTTACTCGGGGCCTTCGAGACCGGTCAAGTCGACAGCCCGGAGGCGGACTTCTTTGCGCTCGGCGGCGGCTCGCTGGCCGCCGCGCAACTCGTCGCCGCGTTGCGGAAGCAGTACCCGCAGGTCACCGTCGCCGACCTGTACGACCACCCCCGGTTGGGCTCGCTCGCCGGATTCCTCGACGAACTCGAGCCGCCGCCACAGGTCGCCGAGCGCACGGTCCGGCCGACGCCGTGGCTGACGCGGTTCACGCAGACCTTGCTTGCCGTGCCGTTGGCGACGGTGTCGGCGCTGCCGTGGTTGACGTGGCTGGCGCTGGGCAACAACGTCGCCCGCGCCCTGCACGTGGTGCCGTGGACCGTGGCGGTGAACTGGTGGCTGGTCGCGGTGGCGTTCGTCGTGTTCATCACGCCGGTGGGCCGGATGGGCATCACGGTGTTGTGCGCGCGGGTGCTGCTGTCGAAGGTGCGGCCGGGCACCTATCGTCGCGGCGGCTCGGTGCACCTGCGGATCTGGTTCACCGAACGGCTCGCCGAGGCCAGCGGCGCCCACAACCTGTCCGGGGCAGCGTGGCTGGTGTACTACGCCCGCGCGCTCGGCGCCAAGATCGGCAGGGGTGTCGACCTGCATTCGCTGCCGCCGGTCACCGGGCTCCTCACGCTCGGACATCGCTGCGCCGTCGAACCCGAGGTGGACCTGTGCGGTCACTGGATCGACGGGGACGCGTTCCACGTCGGCGAGATCACGATCGGCAACGACGCGACGGTCGGCGCCCGGACCACGTTGTTGCCCGGCGCCGTCGTCGGCAAGAACGCCGACGTCGCTCCGGGCTCGGGCGTGCTGGACAAGATCAAGAACGGCCAGTACTGGAAGGGCTCGCCGGCGGTGAAGTCCGGCCGGGTCAACCACCCGTGGCCGGACGAACGGCCGCCCCGCCGGACCCGCTGGGTCGCGATGTACGGATTGACGTCGGTCCTGCTCGGCGCGCTGCCGCTGATCGCGGTGGCGGCCGGTCTCGCTGTCATCGGGCTGGCCGTCCGCCACACGCACCGCCTGTCGCAGGCCGTGGTTCCGGCGCTGCTGTGGACACCGGTCGCGACGCTGGCCGCAGTCACGGTCTATGCATTGCTGACGGTGCTCGGGGTGCGGGTGCTGTCGCTCGGCCTGCGCGAGGGCTACCACCCGGTGCGCAGTAGAGCCGGCTGGCAGCTGTGGGCCACCGAGCGGCTGATGGACGCCGCACGCAACTATCTGTTCCCGCTGTATGCCGGCCTGCTGACCCCGATGTGGTTGCGGCTGCTGGGCGCCGACGTCGGCCACGGCACCGAGATCTCGACGGTGTTGCTGACGCCGAAGTTCACCGTGATCGAGGACGGCGCGTTCTTGGCCGACGACACCATGGTCGCCACGTACGAACTCGGCGGCGGCTGGATCTACGCGGCGAAAACGACCGTCGGCCGGCGCGCGTTCCTCGGCAATTCCGGTATCACCCAGCCGGGCCGCCGGGTCCCCGACGACGTACTGGTGGCGGTGTTGTCGGCCGCGCCGCCGAAGGCCAAGCGTGGCTCGTCCTGGCTGGGCAGCCCGCCGATGCGGCTGCGCCGGCGCCCGGCCGAGGCCGACGCGGCCACGACGTATGACCCGCCGCGAAGGCTGAAGGCGATGCGGGCGTTGGTGGAAACGCTGCGGTTGCTGCCGGTGATCGTGTCGGTGGCGATCGGGCTGGCCGTGCTGGGCGGATTGCAGGCGCTGGCCAGGATATTCGGCATCTGGTGGGCGGCCCTGTGTGGCGGGCTGGTGCTGCTGGCCGCGGGCGCGATCGCCGGTGCAATCACGATCGTCGCGAAATGGCTTCTGGTCGGCCGGATCAGGGCCGGCGAATTTCCACTGTGGTCGTCGTTCGTGTGGCGCAACGAAGTCGCCGACACGTTCATCGAAACCGTTGCCGCGCCGTGGTTCGCCCGGGCGGCCAGCGGGACGCCGATCTTGAACCTGTGGCTGCGCGCGCTGGGCGCCCGCATCGGACGCGGCGTGTGGTGTGAAACGTATTGGCTCCCTGAGGCTGACCTCGTCACCCTGGGCCACGGCTCCACGGTCAACCGCGGCTGCGTGGTGCAAACACACCTATTCCACGACCGGATCATGCGCATGGACAGCGTCGTGCTGGAACCCGGCGCAACGCTGGGGCCGCATTGCGTTGCGCTACCCGCCGCCCGCCTCGGCGCCGGTTCAACCGTCGGTCCCGCGTCCCTGGTGGTGCGCGGCGACGAGGTGCCGGGATCTACACGCTGGCAAGGCAATCCGATCAAACCGTGGAATCCTGGCCGCAAGAAGGCGCGCAAGGCTTCCTCCGGGCGTGGCGTCCAGGACACCGCGGCGTGAAAGCTTCCGCGAAAAAAGCGCCGTCGCCGGAAGTGATCGACGAATACCTGCCGAAAAACGGCAACTCCGGTTACCAGGTATCGCGTTACGAGCTGGATCTCGAGTACCGGGTCGCACTGAACCGCCTGTCCGGATCGGCCACGATCACCGCCGTCACACTCACCGAGTTGCAGCAACTTACGCTCGACCTGTCCAACGCGTTGACGGTGTCGAAGGTATCGGTGAACGGCAAACGTGTCGACCAATTCTCCTGTCGCGGAGGGAAATTACGCATCCGGATGGGTTCAAAGCTTCCGGCCGGAGCCGCGTTGTCGATCGTGGTTCGATACGGCGGTTCGCCGAGACCGCTCCGGTCACTGTGGGGCGATGTCGGTTTCGAGGAGCTGACCGACGGCGTGCTGGTCGCCGGGCAGCCCAACGGCGCGGCGTCGTGGTACCCCTGCGACGACCATCCCAGCGCCAAAGCCGCGTTCCATATTCAGATCAGCGCCGAGAGCCGGTACCGGGTGATCGCCAACGGCCAGCTGCTCTCACGCCGGGTCAGAGCCTCGCGGACGGTGTGGACGTATGAACAACGCGAGCCGACCTCGACCTATCTCATCACCCTGCAGATCGGCAATTACGAAATGCGGCAGCTGGCCACGACACCGGTGCCGATACAGGCCGCGGTGCCCGAACGGCTACGTCGGGATTTCGATCATGACTTCGCCCGCCAACCCGAGATGATGACGTTGTTCATCGAATTGTTTGGACCGTATCCACTGGCCAGCGCCTACACGGTGGTTGTCACCGACGATCCGCTGGAAATCCCCCTTGAAGCCCAAGGGATTTCGATCTTCGGTGCCAACCATTGCGACGGAACACGGGCCAGCGAACGGCTGATCGCCCATGAATTGGCACATCAGTGGTTCGGCAATTCGGTGACCGCGGGCCAGTGGCGCGATATCTGGTTGCACGAAGGATTCGCGTGTTACGCGGAGTGGTTGTGGTCCGAGCACAGCGAGGGGCCCAGCGCGGACGAACTCGCCCAGCATCACCACGCGCAGCTGCGCGCTAAGCCACAAGACCTGCTACTGACCGATCCCGGGGCCCGCGACATGTTCGACGACCGCGTCTACAACCGCGGCGCGTTGACCCTGCACGCGCTGCGCGGGCGCCTCGGTGACGAGAAGTTCTTTGCGCTGCTCAAGGATTGGACGGCCCGGTACCGCCATGGCACCGCCGTCACCGACGACTTCACCGGCCTGGCGGCCAACTACGCCGACGAATCGCTGCGGCCGTTGTGGGAAGCCTGGCTGTACTCGACGGAAGTGCCGTGAGGTCAGCCTCCGCCCGCCCCTGCTCCCCCGCCCGGCGAATTGTCGCCGCCGTATCCACCGCCGGGCACCGTCGGCGCAGAGGTCGACGACGAAGTCGGCGTTGAAGATACCGGCGTTGGCGCTGCCAATCTGCCGGCGCCACCTCCGCATGCGACCGTTAGCACGAGTATGGCTGCTCCACTGAGAAGCACGAATCCTTTTTTCACGTAATCAGGTCTCATCATCTCGTCGCGGTACCCGTTCATGGCGAGCCCAATCACGGCTACGAAGAGCTGAGCGCGGGCAGCACGGTGTCGGTCAGCAGCTGCACCGACTTCCACGCTTCGTCGACGGGCATGCCGCCGACCAGCGGGTGCATCACCAGCGGTCCGTAATTGTCGCTGTCCCGGACTTCGGCGATGAGCTGATCGGGAGTCAGAAACCGGTATCGCTCCGATGCCCTGACCTCGTCCAGCGTCTGGACGCCCGGCAGGTGCATCAGGGAACGTTGGTCAGTTGACCATTCTCCGTAAGTGACTGCCTCCCAGAGGATGTGCTCCCCGAGATCAGCCCACGCCCGCTCTGGATCCTCGTGCAGATAAATCATTCCGCGGTTGACTGGGCCGGGCATCAAGATGAGCGGCTTGATGCCAGCGGCGGAACACAATTCACGGTAGTAAGCGGCGATGTCGGGCAGATGGTCGGCCAGGCTGAGCGGCAGTCCGAAACGCGCGGCGCGGCGCGCCGTGGCGCGTGCGCCGCCGCCGACATACAGCGGCGGATGCGGCCGGCTCCAGGTGCCGGTACAAATCCCCGCGTCGGCCTCGACCCCGGACCAGACCGACAGCATCCGCTCGACGAGGGTGTCCATCAGCGCGCCCCGCTTGCTGAAATCTATTCCCAGCGAGTCGTATTCGACGGTGCGGTAGCCCAGCCCCACCGTGGTGTGCAGCCGGCCGCGACTCATGTTGTCGACCAGCGCAATGTCTTCGGCAAGCCGGACCGGGTTCCACAACGGCCCCAGCGCACAGTCCACGCTGGCAATCATGGTTGAGGTGCGCGCCAGGAACATCGCCGCAGCCATGATCGGGTTGCAGCTCCATCCGTGGCCGGTGGCGTGGTGCTCGTCCACACTCACCGAGGTGATGCCATGGGACTCGCCCCATTGCGCCAATTCGAGGGCGGTAGACAACAGCTTGCTCTGCGTGCGTGGTTTTCCGTGCGGCGAGGCGAAGTTGAAGCGCAGCACCGTCAGTACCATGTCAGGCTCCGTCGGGGCCCGGCGCGGCGATGGACTCGACAAACGCGGCAAAGTCGGGGAACAGCGCGCGGTCGACGATCTCGATTCGGGTGCCGAACGTGTCGACGTAGTAGGCGAACATCCCGAGCTCTGACCCTGGTACCTCACCGGTCATTTCGAAGGTGAAACCGTTGCTCTCCAACGCGCGCGCGGTCTCGACGAGGTTGTCCGTGAAATAGCCGACATGGTGGACGGAATTACCTGGCGCGGCCGTCCACGGCGTTCCGGGAACCTCCTGGACCAGTTCGATGTGCGGGCTCTGCACGGAGTAGACGATCGTCGAGGTCAGTTCGCGAACGCCGGCCGTGGTGCGGAAGGGCAACGTATAGCTGAGCGGGGTGATCCACCGGTAGCCGGCCAATGCGCTGAGCCGAGCCATCGCGGCGTCAAGGTCGGGCACCACGATGCCCGTGTGATAGAAGTCCTTAGGCTGTAAGGTAAATGCCATAGCGATGTCCTTCCGGTGCCGTCACGAGTTACTCGCTATTTGTCGCGAGAGCCAGGCTCTTTCCCAGAAATTGGTGGTGCCGCCCAGTAGACTTTCATGGGCTTCCTTCAGCACTTCGCGCGCCCCCGGATGGTCCGGCTGCGCGGTGGTAACGAGCTCGGCAAGGTGGATGGCGTGCAGCGGGCGGTTCTCGGCGAGGTGTGCTCGCGCTCGATCCACAAGCGCGTCGACGCCGGCCAGTTCCACCACGTCGGCGCCGACGGCGTCGAACCCGATGGGATAGAGCTCGGTGGTCGACCGGTGGTGGAACCAGCCCGAGTAGTTCTCCCACACCGCCCGCACATCCCAGGAGACCTTTCCATAGCCTTGGCCCACTTCGTATTCCGCGGGCAAGGCGATCTCGCGCATCAGGGTCTGGACATCCTTTCCGGCGTTCATCCCGGCCACGGTCTCGTCGTGAATGTACTCGATGGCGTCGCGCAGCCGGGTGAGCTCGGCGTGGAGGCGAGCGGCTCCCACGATCGGCTCGAAGTGACCGGTCACCAGGAGTTCAGGCTGCAGGTCGCGCACCCGTTCGACCGCCGCGATGGCGGTCAGGGCGTCACGGTAGCGGTCGCCGCGAATGGTGACAAGGTTGGGAATATGCCCGAATATCGGGCCGAAGGTGTTTCCGCACAGACAGATTCGGTCGTCGGGCAGCCATATCACCAACGAGTCGGTGGTCTCGCCGCCGGGCACAGAGATCAGCTCCAGCCGCCGGCCGCCGATTTCGAGGGTGAGCGTGTCCTCGAAGTCGAGGTCGACGGCGGGAACGCTTTGGGCGGGCAGCCGCGTGGTGCCCAGACGGCGTTGAATGGCTTGGATGCCCGTCCCCAAGGTGTCCTTGAAGGCGAAGGCGCTGCGGCTGGCGCGGTACGGGATGAGGCGTTCGTTGTCGTCGCGCCATTGAGTCCAGTTCGCTTGGGCGACAACGGTTGTCTCGGGATCGCGGACGCTATCCAAACCGCCGACATGGTCCACGTGGCCCTGGGTGAAGACGATGTAGCGCACCGGCGAGGAGTCGACGGCGTCGAAGTTGGCCCGATGCACCGGACCCTCAAAGCCCATGCCGGTGTTGACGATCACCCGACCGTCACCGGTGGTCAGCAGGTAGGTATTCGACAGGCCTGGCGAGCACCACAGCCCCGGGCCGATCTGCTCGGCCTGTTCGGCAGCCGCCGGCCGCAAACCATCAGCTCCCGGCCTGCTGCGATAGACCGGCTCAAAGTCGTGGCTAGCCATCGATGCTCCTCATTCGGGGCGAACGTCGAACCGGTCGAAGTAAAACCCAAAACGCCCGCGCAATTCGTCGGCCGAGACACCGAAGTGCCGCTGCAAGTCATAGCGGATACGGCCATGCTTGCCGCGTGGATTGCCATCCAGGTAGTGCTGGAACCGCTTACGCACCTTCGGCGTCACTTCGACTCCGGCACGCCGGTAAAGCTCGTCGAGCAACGGCATCTCGTTGCCGTTGAGCTGGTGGAAGTTGATGTCGATGCTGCGTTCGGCCGGCACCAGGTCGCGGTCGCGCACGCACGCGCTGAGTAGCCGGTGCACCCGGTCGGTCCAGTAGTCCAATAGCCAGCCCGGATCGATGCTCGTCCGGCGGAGGCGATCGGAGTAGGCCATCATCGTGATCGTCGACTGGACGACCGCGACGGGATCGCGGTGCGTGAAGGCGACGGTCGCGTCGGGGAAGGTCGCCATCAGCGGCCCGAGCTGCTCACAGTGCTGGGGACTCTTGAGAATCCAGGTCTGCGGACCGCGCAGAAAGGTCAGCGCCTGCAAGACCTTCTTCAGGTACGCGTAGTGCCGAGTTTGATCGAGACCCAGGTAAAAGTCACGCCAATCAGGCACGCGCGCATGCCATTCCAAAACGTAGGCGGCCAGGTCGAGGTCGAGGAGTTCGACTTCTTCCTCGATTGCCTCGGGGAACCGGTCGTGCATGGCAGCCACCACCGGGGCGCTCGCCATCAGTGCGTCGTGTTCGGACTTGGCGCGCGTGTAGCGGGGATCAAGCCCGAAGATGTCGGGGCCCTCGCCGCGCGCGGGTATCGGTTCCTGACTCTCCCAATACGGCAACGAGCGCCGGCGCGGGTCGGCGGCAACGAGGTTCACCAGATGGGTGGTGCCGGATCGCGGCATCCCGACCACGATGAAGGGCTTCTCGATCGGGATCGACTCGATCTCGGGGTAGCGCTTGATGAGTTCGGTCAGCGACAACCGGTTTCGCAGCAGCCGGACCACCCGTTGCCGAAGATTCGAACGGGTGAGTTGCCTCAGGCCGTCGTCGGCTTCGATCGCGGCAACGTGTGCCCCCAGCCGGTCACCGAATCCGTCCGTGTCGTCCAGATCGTCGGCACAAGCTTGCTCGACGGCCTCGGCGAGCATCCGATTGATGTCGAACTCGACCTGTTTGGACTCGGTGAATTCTAGAATCTGACGCTGGACGTCGGTCAGCTGCGGCGATGTCAGATCGTCGAAATCGATGTCAGTGATGTCGGGCCCTACAAGTTAGCCAGGTCGTCGGGAACGTCGACTTGATGTTCCTGCAGCGCCTCGAGGGGCACGACCTCAAGGGTGCGTTCGTGGGTGGAGGCCAACACCACCGGGGCGGCGCAACCATCCTGGTGAGCCCGAAGCCAATTCAGGGCGGTGACGCACCAGCGATCACCGGGCAGCAGGCCGGGAAACCGGTACTCGGGAACCGGCGTCAACAAGTCATTACCGATGGAGCGCTGGTGCTCGAGAAACTCGGCGGTCATCACCGCACAGATCGTGTGACGGCCGATATCCTCGGGCCCGCTCGAGCAACAGCCGTCGCGGTAGTAACCGGTGAGGGGCTCGGCGCCGCACGGCTGCAGCGGCCCGCCGAGCACGTTGCGATCGGACATCTCGTTAGTATCGCGCCGTTGGGGCAAAAGTTTGAAGAGGCTTCGCCATCTGCGCCCGGTAAATTTTCCGGCGACCGTGCGTTACCGCGCGCAAGCCACCGCGCTGGGCTTTGAGGGACATATACAGTGGGCCGCATCGATGCCCGACTGAGATACCGCGTACGGCCCTAGACACAGGAGTCAACTCAAGCCAATGTCGACGCCGAACCCACCCGGCCAGCCGCCTGAGGGTTGGCAGCCGCCCGGTTACGTACCGCCCCAAGGCCCTCCGGTGCCACCGCCGTCGGGCTACCCGGGATACCCACCGCAACCCGGTTATCCGCCGCCCCAGCCCGGCTATCCACCACCACTGCAACCTGGCTATCCAACGCCGCCGCCATACCCCGGTTACGGCGGCTATCCGGGAAACGCGATGGATCTCCAAGCGCCGTTTGGGCGCGATCCCGCCACGGGGCTGCCCCTGTCCGACAAGTCCGCGACGACGGCCGGGTTGTTGCAGCTGTTTTTTGGTGTGTTCGGCATCGGTCGCTTCTACATCGACTCGACCCAGATCGCGATCGCGCAGTTTTTGCTGGGTCTGTCCGCGCTCGTCTTCACCCTGTTCTGCCTTTTCGGGCTGCCGTTCCTGCTCGGCAGCATCGTCTGGGCCATCGTCGACGCGATCCTGATGTTCACCGGCAGCGTGAAAGACAACCACGGCCGCAAGCTACGCTGAGGCCGCCAGATCACGATCAGGTCACAATCCTCAACCTCACATCATCGCGAACGGCGCGTCGGACCGCCCGGATGACCTGGGAAAATTAATGTCACTTCGTGAACCGCCGAACGGCCATGAAGTTGCCGCTGATGCTGGCAGCGAGCACGGCGCTTGCCAAAATGCCTAGCGCCACTGCGGAAGCCGGCCGGTGGTCGGCAGACCGTGCCAAGACCTGGTATCAAGCCCAAGGCTGGCTCGTCGGCGCGAACTACATCACCTCGACCGCCATCAATCAGCTGGAGATGTTTCAGCCGGG
>DASYJS010000173.1:0-17680 GCA_035996225.1 Mycobacterium sp.
ACCCCGGCGCAATGGGTCGGGTCTTCGACGCCGCCCAAGTTGACGATTCGTTTTATCTGCCGCAGTCGGCTTTTGAAAACCCGGATTTCAAGCGGGGCCTGAAGATGTTCTTGTCTCCGGATGGCAAGGCAGCCCGCTTCATCATTGCCCTGGACGGAGATCCGTCGACGCCCGAGGGCATAGCCCGCGTCGAGCCGATCCAGCTGGCGGCCAAAGAGGCGATAAAGGGAACGCCATTGCAGGGCGCCGCGATCTCTATGGGCGGCACCGCTTCGACGTACCGGGACATCCAAGAGGGCGCCTTCTACGATCTGCTGATTGCCGGAGTGGCAGCGATCAGTCTCATTTTGATCATCATGATGATCGTCACCCGAAGCGTGATTGCCGCCGCGGTCATCGTCGGGACAGTGCTGGTTTCATTGGGCTCTTCCTTCGGCCTGTCCGTGCTCCTCTGGCAGGACATTCTCGGCATCGATTTGTATTGGCTGGTGTTGGCGATGTCGGTAATCCTGCTCTTGGCCGTGGGATCGGACTATAACCTGTTGCTGATCTCTCGCCTCAAAGAGGAAATCGGCGCCGGTTTGAATACGGGCATTATCCGTGCGATGGCCGGCACCGGAGGGGTCGTGACGGCTGCCGGCCTGGTGTTCGCCGTCACCATGTCGCTCTTCGTGTTCAGCGATTTGCGGATTATCGGTCAAATCGGCACCACCATCGGCTTGGGCTTGCTTTTCGACACGCTGATCGTGCGCTCGTTCATGACGCCGTCGATTGCCGCGTTGCTGGGACGTTGGTTCTGGTGGCCGCAACAAGTCCGCCCGCGCCCGGCCAGTCGGATGCTCAGGTCCTCCGGCCCCCGTCGTTTGGTGCGTGCCCTGTTGCTGACGCCGGCCGATAAATCGCCGGAGACGGCGCTGCCCTAGGCCGCCTGCAGGCTCACCGACGGTGCAATGCTCGAGAAGGACCGGCCCTGGTGTGCCACGTCGCGCACGCGACCATGGAGTGCCCGCCGTGTCGCTGACGGCGGAGCGCCCAGCGAGGCAAGGCCGGCGGCGACGGCCAGGATCAGTATCACGACGTCCGGCCAGATCGTGGAATGGTTCTGTGCGATGCTGCCGAGCGCACCTGCCAGCGCCATGGATTCGATAGCAACCAGCGTCGAGCTAAACGCAATCAGTGTCCCGCGGTGCGACTCGGCAGCGACCACGCTGATCCACGAAATGGCCGCGGCGAAGACGGCCTGGCCGGCCACCGTCGCCAGGAAGAAAACCGTGCCGTACGCCCAGATGTGGAACCACTGGCCCCACGATTCGGCCACGACGGTCAGCGTGGCGGCGGCGATGCTGAGCAACGCACTGCCCAGCATCATGCCGCGCACTCCGAATAGTTGGTAGACCTTGCGCCACAGCGGCGACCCGACAACCAGTCCGATGCTGGACAGGATCACCAGGACATGCAAGCTGCCACTCTGGTGGGCGGTACGCAGGGCATAGAAAGTGGTGCCCAGGGTGACCGGAGCGAACAACAGGCAGGCGATGACATACCGGCGAAACCACGGCTGGGAGCGGGCGACCGCGAAGCCTTGGCGGTAGGTGTCCCGCATCTTCATTTGGGTGGCGTTCGGGGTGGACCGCACCGGGCCGACGGACAGCGCCGCGATGGCAGAGACGGCCAGTCCGGCTGCACCCAGCCACAGCAGATCGCGGCGATATGTCATCTCGTTGCCGTGGGCCAGCACCGGCACGACGAACAGGATGACGACGGTGGCCAGCACCGACCCGATGGCCCCCTGGAACAAGACCAGCTCGCCGCGCCGCGCGGCGGATAGCTTGCTGGAGATCATGTCGGGATAGGCGACGCCGGAGATCCCGAGGAGGACTCCGACTGCCGCACAGGTCAGCAGAAACACCACCGCGGTGGGAGCGCCATGCCAGGGAATTACCGCGTCGCACGAGATCAGCGCGGCCACGCTCGCCGCTGTCGCGGCCAGCAGCAGGTGCCGCCGCTGACCCACCCGCTGCAGCACCACCGGAGACAGCGAATTTCCGACGATATCGCCGAGGCTGAAGGCCGGAAAGAGGAACGCCGCCACCCAGGTGAGACCCTGGTGTGCGCAAATCAACGGCAGCACCACGGCGCCATTGCTGAGTTGCATGCCGGCGGTGTAGAAGGTGCCCTGGGAAAGCAGGCGCCCGAACACGTTCGTCTGCGCCGAGGTGGGGGGCACGAGTGTGACGGGCATAACAAAAGAATCTACGGTTGGTAAACAATCAATAACATCCCCCGATCGGATATGGCGGGGGGAATTGTGCGTCCCCCGATCGGGGGACAAGGCCACGATGCCGCGACACTAAACTCACCGAGATGATTGAAGCCGGTCGGCTGAGCGGTTCTTCGCGCGTCGGGCTGACCTGTGCCAGTGTCGGCGTCATCTACGGGTACGACCTGTCCATCATCGCCGGAGCGCAGCTGTTCGTTACCGAGGACTTCGGACTCACCACATCCCAACAAGAACTGCTCACGACGATGGTGGTGATTGGGCAGATAGCCGGAGCGCTCGGTGCCGGCGTGCTCGCCAATGCGATCGGTCGAAAAAAATCGGTCGTGCTGATCCTGGTGGCCTATGCGGCGTTCGCGCTGCTGGGTGCGTTCTCGGTCGCATTGCCGATGCTGCTGACGGCACGATTCCTGCTGGGCACCACCATCGGTGTGATGGTGGTGGTCGTTCCGGTTTACGTGGCGGAATCGGCTCCTGCGGCGGTGCGCGGCGCGCTGCTGACGACCTATCAACTGACGATCGTCAGCGGACTTATCGTCGGGTACCTCGCCGGCTACCTGTTGGCCGACACCCACAGCTGGCGATTGATGTTGGGGCTGGCGGTTGTGCCCGTGATGCTGTTGCTGCCGATGGTGATTCGGCTGCCCGATACCGCTCGGTGGTACCTGCTCAAAGGGCGCGTCGATGACGCCCGCCGCGCGCTGCTGCGGGTGGAGCCCGCCGCGAATGCCGACGAGGAGCTTGCCGAGATCGGCCGCGCGCTAAGCGAAGGCAGTGGCGGGATGTCCGAGATGCTGCGACCGCCGTATTTACGGGCCACCATATTCGTCATTACGCTCGGCTTTCTGCTCCAGATCACCGGCATCAACGCGATCATCTACTACAGCCCCCGAATATTCGAAGCCATGGGATTCACCGGCAATTTCGCGCTGCTGGGCCTGCCGGCGCTGGTCCAGGTCGCCGGTTTGGCCGCGGTGGGCGTCGCACTGACACTCGTCGACCGGGTGGGCCGGCGCCCAATCCTGTTGTGCGGCATCGCCATGATGATCACCGCCGACATCGTGCTGATGGTCGTGTTCGCCCGCGGCCTCGGCGGCGCTGCCCTCGGCTTAGCCGGCATCGTGTTGTTCATCATCGGCTACACACTGGGTTTCGGCTCCCTGGGCTGGGTGTACGCCAGCGAGAGCTTCCCCACGCGGCTGCGGTCCATCGGGTCGAGCACCATGCTCACCTCCAACTTGATCGCCAACGCGATCGTCGCCGCCCTCTTTTTGACCATGCTGCATTCGCTTGGCGGCCCGGGGACTTTCGCGGTGTTCGCGTTCCTCGCGGTGGTCGCTTTCGGCTTCGTTTACCGATATGCGCCAGAGACAAAGGGACGTCAACTCGAGGAGATTCGGCACTTCTGGGAAAACGGGGGCCGCTGGGAAGACCCGTGCCCCTGATCCGCGCGGGCACCGTCGTCCTCGACGGCCAGATCTGCCGGCCGGGATGGCTACAGGTCGCCGGTGCGCAGATCCTCGCCTGCGGGGCCGGCGCGCCGCCCGGGCCGCCCGACCGGGATTTCCCGGATTGCATTGTGGTGCCTGGGTTCATCGACATGCATGTGCACGGCGGCGGCGGCGCCTCCTACCTGGACGCCGGACACATCGCCCAAGCCGCGGAGTTTCACCGCCGGCACGGCACCACCACGACGCTGGCCAGCCTGGTCACCGCCTCACCCGACCAGCTGATCGCGGGTGTGTGTGCCCTCGCCGACGCCACCCGACAGGGCGCCGTCGCGGGGATCCATCTGGAGGGGCCGTGGCTGTCCGCGGCACGTTGCGGAGCACACGACCCCACCCAGATGCGTGATCCCGACACCGTCGAGATCGACGACGTTCTGGCCGCCGGCGCCGGCACGATCCGGATGGTCACGCTGGCACCCGAACGGCCGGGAAGCAGCGAGGCGATCCGGCGATTTCTGGATGCGGGGGTCGTTGTCGCCGTGGGACATACCGACGCGACCTACGAGCAGACCCAGCAGGCGATCACCCTGGGCGCCACGGTCGGCACGCATCTGTTCAACGCGATGCCATCCCTGCACCACCGCGAGCCCGGGGCGGCGCTCGCGTTGCTCGAGGACCCGCGGGTGACCCTCGAGCTGATCGCCGACGGGGTGCACGTGCACCCTGCCATGGTGAGCGCGGTCGTCGGAGCCGCCGGGCCCGGCCGGGTGGCCGTCATCACCGACGCCATCGCCGCGGCCGGATGTGACGACGGAGCGTATCGGCTCGGCGCGGTGGCGATCGACGTGGCGTCCGGTGTGGCCAGGGTGCACGCAACGTCGGCGATCGCCGGCAGCACCGCCACGATGGATCAGCTCTTCCGCACGGTTTCTCGACTGGGCCCGGACGCCGATGCCGCGCTGGCCGGCGCGGTACAGATGACCTCGGCGACACCGGCGCGCACGCTTGGACTCGAGCGGGTGGGCGTCCTGCGGGCTGGCAATGACGGCAATCTTGTTGTATTGGATCGTGATTTGCAGGTCAGGGCCGTCATGGTGCGCGGCGATTGGTGGGTCGGCGACTAGTCGACCCGTTCGTGTCACATCTCGCGCCGCGGCCGCGTCATACATGTAAACCGCCGTCAACCCTAGGAGGTCATCATGAATGCGCTGCTATGGACCTTGCAGGCATCGCTCGCCGCGATCTTCACCGTGTCCGGGCTGGCTAAGATCAGCCAGCCCAAAGCCCGTCTCATCGCAAGCGGGCAGACCGGAGTCACACCTTTTCCACTACCGGTGATTCGCGTTACCGCGTTCTGTGAATTGCTCGGCGCCATCGGCATTCTGCTACCAAGACTGGTGGGCGTCGCGGAATTTCTCACTCCGGCCGCCGCGGCAGGGTACGCGATCGTCATGGTGGGTGCCATCGCCTCGCACGCGTATCTCCGTGAACCCCGCAACGTCGCAGCGACCGTCGCGATCTTCATCGCAGCGGTCACCGTCGCCGTCGGCCGAACGCTGGGAGCCTGAGCAATGCATCCATTTCGCACCGCAGTGGAGTCCGGCCGATTCGACACCATTGGCGAACTGTTCGCCGAAGACGCCGTTCTGCACAGCCCGATCGCACACCACCCCTACCACGGCAAGGACTCGATCGCCATGATCATCCGCGCGGTCGCCAACACTCTCAACGATTTTCGCTTCACCACCGAGATGCGCGGTGAGCACGACGGCGACCGCGCACTGATGTTCGACGCTACCGTGGATGGGCTGCAGATCCAGGGCTGCGATTTCGTTCACACCCGGGCAGACGGCCTGATCGATACGATCACCGTCATGCTTCGTCCGCTCAAAGCGGTCAGCGTGTTCGCCGACAAGATGCGCACGGAGCTGGCAGACGTCGGCACCGGCTAGTCATCGCAGCCAGCGGGTCAGCCGGGAAAAGGCCAGCGCGCCAACGGCTCCCATCGCCATCGCGGTCAGGGTCTGTCGCGTGCTGATCCCCTCGTCCAGCAGGACCCGCGGAGCGATGATGGCCGGCGCTGGAGGGTGCGCATCCTTGCTGCGCGGATCGTTGGAAAGGGTAGCGGCCCAGGCGGTGGCGAAGAGCACGAGATAGAGGGTGATGTAGGAGAACACCATCAAGCCCAACACCGGCCCGAATGTCGCTCCCGCCGGGCTGCGCAATACGACCCGCAGGTAAACCGCCGCAACCTGCTTGAACAACTCGAAGCCGACCGCCGCCAGCAAGCCGGCCCGCGCGGAGTCAACCAGGTTGACCCTGTGCCGCGGCAGCCGGCCGATCATCCAGGTGAACAGCATCCACGACACCAGCAGCGACACCAATATGGAAACGCCCCGGAAAATCTCGCCGAACACCGAGAACTCCGGTACTCCAAACCATTTCAGTATTGACCGCATCGGCGCGGCGTGGCTGAGCCCGGTGAGGGCAATCGTGGCCACGATCACCACGAAGGTCCCGAAGATCGCGATCAGGTCGGAGAGCTTGTCGCGCACGAAACCCGGGGAATCCGGTTGCTCCTCCCACCACATCTCCGTCACCGCGGCCCGCAGATGCGACATCCAGGTCAGGCCGGCCCAGGCCGCGGTGGCCAGGCCGATCACACCGACCGACGCGCGCGCGTTGATCGCCGAATTCATCAGGTCGATCAATTGCTGACCCAGCGCGCCGGTCACGGCCGAGCGGATGTGGTCGTCAATCGTCTTCAGCAGCGCCGGATCCCGGCTCAGCACGAATCCGACCGCCGCGAAACTAACCATCAGCAAAGGAAATAGCGCAAAGATCGTGTAGTAGGTCAGACCGGCCGCAAAAAAGCCACCGCTGCGCTCATCGAAGTGCTGGTAGGCGCGTATCACGTGGTCGAGCCATCCGAACCGGGCCCGCAACCGGTCAAAGATCCCTGGCTTGGCCGGCTCGGTCATAAACGCCTTTACCTCCGTTGGGGAAGGAACCCCAGCCGATCGTAAACCCGCCGCACCGTTTTCCCGGCGACCTCGTCGGCGCGCTCGGCACCGGCCGCCAGCACCGCCTCCAATTCGGCCAGATCCGCCGTCAATTCGTCGACTCGGGCCTTGATCGGGGCGACGAACTCGACGACGGCCTCGGCGGTCTCTTTCTTCAGATCGCCGTAGCCGCGCCCGGCGTAGCCGTCGACGAGCTTGTCGATGCCGACCCCGGTGACCGCCGATTGGATGGTGAGCAGGTTCGACACCCCCGGCTTGGCCTCGGTGTCAAAGCGGATCTCGCGCTCGCTGTCGGTCACGGCCGAGCGGATCTTCTTGGCGGACAACGCCGGATCGTCGAGCAGATTGATCAATCCGGCGTCGGTTGCCGCCGATTTGCTCATCTTCGACGTCGGGTCGCCCAGGTCGTAAATCTTCGCGGTGGCCTTCGGAATCAGCAGGTCGGGAACGACGAACGTGTCCGGGAAGCGGCTGTTGAACCGCTCCGCGATGTCGCGCGCCAGTTCGAGGTGCTGCCGCTGGTCCTCACCCACGGGGACCAGATCGGTGTCATAGGCCAGCACGTCGGCGGCCTGCAACACCGGGTAGGTGAACAGGCCGACGGTGGCGGAGTCAGCGCCCTGGCGCAGCGACTTGTCTTTGAACTGCGTCATTCGCGACGCCTGCCCGAAGCCGGTGAAGCAGCCCAGTACCCACGCCAACTGGGCGTGGGCGGGCACGTGGCTTTGCACGAAGACGGTGCTGCGGGCGGGGTCGATCCCCAGCGCCAGGTACTGGGCGGCGGTGACCAAGGTCCGGCGTCGCAGCGCCTCGGGATCCTGCGGGACGGTGATCGCGTGCAGGTCAACCACGCAGAAGAACGCGTCGTGGTCATCCTGTAGCGCGACCCATTGGGTGATCGCGCCCAGTGCGTTGCCGAGGTGAAGCGAATCAGACGTGGGCTGCACGCCGGAGAAAATCCGGCTGGGTCCGGTAGCGGTGCTCATGATGTGTCGATCTTTTCACGGGTGGTTTCCCGGCCGCGCCGTTGCTTGCGGTACCGGCGGTACCACCTTTAGTGTCGGCACTATGCGACGTCAGCTCGGCTCCTCACCCGTGAGCTCCGCTCACTCGCCGTCGCCTTCGGTGACGACTCGTGCGCCGATCCACCTCGGTTCTGGAGAGCCGGTCCTGTTGCTGCACCCGTTCCTGATGTCCCAGACAGTATGGGAAGCGGTGGCCCAGCAGCTGGCCGATACCGGCCGCTACGAGGTATTCGCGCCGACGATGGCCGGCCACAACGGTGGACCACCGGGAGGCACCTGGCTGCTCAGCTCGTCCGTGCTGGCCGACCATGTGGAACGTCAGCTCGACGAACTGGGCTGGGATACCGCTCACATCGTGGGCAACTCGTTGGGCGGCTGGGTCGCCTACGAGCTCGAGCGGCGCGGCCGGGCGCGCAGCGTCACCGGGGTCGCCGCGGCCGGCGGCTGGACGCGATGGAGCCCGGTCAAATTCGAGGTGATCGGCAAGTTCATCGCCGGGATGCCGATTTTGCTGTTGACCCGGCTGCTCGGCCAACGCACGCTGCGTCTGCCCCTCAGCCGCCGGCTGGCCACCCTGCCGCTGAGCGGATCGCCAGACGGTGTCAGCGAGCGCCAATTGAGCGCCATCGTCGATGACGCCGCGCACTGCCCGGCCTACTTCCAGTTGTTGATCAAATCGCTGTTGCTGCCGGGATTGCTGGAGTTGGCGCACACCGCGGTCCCGGCGCATGTGGTGCTGTGCGAAAAGGATCGCGTCGTCCCGCCGCGCCGGTTCAGCCGGCACTTCACCGAGTTCCTGCCCGAGGGAGCCAAGGTGACCACGCTCGACGGCGTCGGTCACGTTCCGATGTTCGAAGCGCCCGGACGGGTCACCGAGGCGATCGTGGAGTTCCTCGATCAGTGCACCCAGCCGGCGCGGCGGGCCGTCAACCCGCCGGCCAGTTAGTCGAGCGCCTTCACGCGATGCGACCCGAACGCGTGTGAAACCTGGGCGTTCAGTGTGCACACCGGGCGGACAGATCGGCTGAATCCCGCCCTGGTGTCACCCGCGAAGCCCCTAGTTCACACTCGACTCAAGCGACACACCTGCAAGCTACTCGAGCGCCTTCGTCAGGTTGTCGGCGATCGAACCCAGGAACTCCTCGCTCTGCTGCCACTCCTGGTCAGGGCCGATGAGGATGGCGAGGTCCTTGGTCATCTTCCCGCCTTCGACGGTGCCGATGACGACTTCTTCCAGCTTCTGGGCGAACTCGATCACCGCCGGCGTCTTGTCCAGCTTGCCGCGGTGCTGCAACCCTCGCGTCCAGGCGAAGATCGAGGCGATCGGGTTCGTCGAGGTGGGCTTGCCGGCCTGGTACTGCCGGTAGTGCCGGGTGACGGTGCCGTGGGCGGCTTCGGCCTCGACCGTCCTGCCGTCGGCGGTCATCAGCACCGAGGTCATCAGGCCCAGCGAGCCGTAGCCCTGCGCGACGGTGTCCGACTGGACGTCACCGTCGTAGTTCTTGCAGGCCCACACGTAGCCGCCTTCCCACTTCAGGCAGGCGGCGACCATGTCGTCGATCAGCCGGTGCTCGTAGGTGAGACCTTCGGCTTCGAACTGCTCCTTGAATTCCTCGTCGTAGATGCGCTGGAATTCGTCTTTGAACATGCCGTCGTAGGCCTTGAGGATGGTGTTCTTGGTGGACAGGTACACCGGCCATTTGGCGTTCAGGCCATAGGCGAACGAAGCGCGCGCGAAGTCGCGGATGGAGTCCTTGAAGTTGTACATCCCCATCACGACGCCGCCGTTTTCGGGGATGGACACCATCTCGTGCACGATCGGCTTGCTGCCGTCTGAGGGAGTGAAAGTTATTGCGACGGTGCCAGGCCGGTCGACCTTGAAGTTGGTCGCCCGGTACTGGTCACCAAAAGCATGACGGCCGATCACGATCGGTTTCGTCCAGCCCGGAACCAGCCGCGGGACATTGGAGATCACAATCGGCTCTCGGAAAATGGTGCCGCCCAGAATGTTTCGGATCGTCCCATTCGGCGAGAGCCACATCTTCTTCAGGTTGAACTCATGGACGCGTGCCTCGTCGGGGGTGATCGTCGCGCACTTGATGCCCACGCCGTGCTTCTTGACGGCATAGGCCGCGTCGATCGTCACCTGGTCGTCGGTGCGGTCGCGGTGCTCGATGCCCAGGTCGTAGTAGTCCAGATTGATGTCCAGGTGCGGAAGAATCAGCTTGTCCTTGATCAGCTTCCAGATGACGCGGGTCATCTCGTCGCCGTCGAGCTCCACCACGGGACCTTCGACTTTGATCTTGGGGTCGTTGGACATATCGAGGCCGGTCTCTCCTTGCCGCGTCCGTTACGGCGTTCAGCCTTGCGACGCCGCTAGCACTTCATTGAACGTCTTACTCGGCCGCATGACTGCCGTCGTCTTCTCGGTGTCCGGCTGATAGTAGCCGCCGATGTCGACCGCCTCGCCCTGCGCCTCGGCAAGTTCGGCGACGATGACGTCCTCCTTCTCGCCCAAGGAGTCGGCCAGCGCGGCGAAGTGGTTGCGCAACTCTTCGTCGTCGTTTTGCGCGGCAAGTTCCTGGGCCCAGTACAGCGCCAGGTAGAACTGGCTGCCTCGGTTGTCGAGTTCACCGGTCTTGCGCGACGGGCTCTTGTTGTTGTCCAACAGCTTGCCGATCGCAGCGTCCAGCGTCTTGCCCAGAATCTTGGCGCGCTCGTTATCAGTCTTGATACCGAGGTCTTCGAAACACGCTCCCAGAGCGAGGTATTCACCGAGGGAATCCCAGCGCAGATGATTTTCCTCGACAAGTTGGTGGACATGCTTGGGCGCTGAACCTCCCGCACCGGTTTCATACATTCCGCCGCCGGCCATCAACGGCACGATGGACAGCATCTTGGCGCTGGTGCCCAGCTCCAGGATCGGGAACAGGTCGGTCAGGTAGTCACGCAGGATGTTGCCGGTCGCGGCGATGGTGTCCTGCCCGCGCATCGCGCGCTCGATCGTGTGCCGCATGGCTCGTTCCTGCGACATGGTCGAGATGTCGAGCCCCTCGGTGTCGTGGTCGGCCAGGTAAGTGTCGACCTTCTTCCGCAATTCGCTCTCGTGCGGACGCTCCTGGTCCAGCCAGAACACCACCGGCATGCCCGAGTTTCGCGCGCGGTTGACGGCCAGCTTGACCCAGTCGCGGATCGGTTCGTCGCGGACGATGGGCATGCGCCAGATGTCGCCGGCTTCCACGTTTTGGGTCAACAGGACGTCCCCGGTGTCGAGGTCGACGATGTTGGCGACTGCGTCTTCGGGGATCTCGAACGTTTTGTCGTGCGAGCCGTACTCTTCGGCTTGCTGCGCCATCAGCCCGACGTTGGGGACGGTGCCCATCGTGGTCGGATCGAACTGCCCGTGGGTTTTACAGAAGTTGATGATCTCTTGGTAGATGCGGGAAAAAGTTGACTCGGGGTTGACGGCCTTGGTGTCCTTTTGCCGACCGTCGGCGCCGTACATCTTGCCGCCCGCGCGGATCATTGCCGGCATCGACGCATCCACGATGACGTCGCTGGGCGAATGAAAGTTGGTGATGCCCTTGGCCGAATCGACCATGGCCAGCTCGGGGCGGTGTTCGTGGCAGGCGTGCAGGTCGCGGATGATCTCGTCGCGCTGTGTCGCGGACAGCGACTCGATCTTGTCGTACAAATCGACCAATCCGTTGTTGACGTTGACGCCGAGTTCGTCGAAGAGCGCTCCATGCTTGGCGAAGGCGTCTTTGTAGAAGATCCTGACGGCGTGTCCGAAGACGATGGGATGGGAAACCTTCATCATCGTCGCCTTGACGTGCAGTGAGAACATCACGCCGGTCTCGTAGGCGTCCTCCATCTCCGCCTCGTAGAACTCGTTGAGGGCCTTGGCGCTCATGAACATGCTGTCGATGATGTCGCCTACCCGCAGCGACACCATGGGCTTGAGCACGATCGTCTTGCCGCTCTTGGTTTCCAACTCCATCTTCACGTTGCGCGCACGGTCCAGCGTCAGCGACTTTTCGCCGTGGTAGAAGTCGCCGTGCCGCATGGTCGCGACATGAGTGCGCGACGCCTGGGACCAGTCCGCCATGCTGTGTGGGTGCTTGCGCGCGTACTCCTTGACCGCGTTGGGTGCGCGGCGGTCCGAGTTGCCTTGTCGCAGTACCGGGTTGACCGCACTGCCAAGGCATTTGGCATAGCGGTCGCGGATTTCCTTGTCTTCGTCGGTCTTCGGACTTTGCGGAAAGTCCGGAATCTTGAATCCCTTGCCTTGCAGTTCCTTGACGGCGGCGGCCAGCTGGGGCACCGAGGCGCTGATGTTCGGCAGCTTGATGATGTTGGTGTCGGCCAGCTTCGTCAGCTTGCCCAGTTCACCCAAGTTGTCCGGCACCCGCTGCTCGTCGGTCAGGTCCTCGGGGAACTCGGCGAGAATCCGAGCGGCCACGGAGATGTCACTGGTCTTGATCTCGATGTCCGCCGGCTCGGCAAAGGCGCGCACGATCGGCAGGAATGCGTAAGTCGCCAGCAACGGCGCTTCGTCGGTCAACGTGTAGATGACGATCGGCTTTTCGGCGCTCACGATCCCTCTCCCGGCGTCAATATTTTCAATATCGGTTAGTCCTCTGGGGGGCTCAGCGTTCTTGCTGCCACGTTATCAAGGGCGTTTAAGCAGGTGTCGACCTGTATGTGCACCGCGCTCGTTGGCACGGAGTCGACACAGTAAGATAATCTTTGTATTGGTCATGAGTGCCAGCATTAAGCCCCGGCTTGCTGGCCGGCAACCCTCCAACCGCGGTGGGGTGCCCCGGGTGATGACCAGGTTGAGTAGCCATACGACCGGCTATCCGGCAAGCGCGGGTCCGCCATGACGGGCCCCTGAGTAGACAGGGAACGTGATGTGCAGTCATCCAGCTATCCGCTCAGCGTGCGTCGGTGCTAGCCGCCGGCCCGTCATCCCTTCGAGCAGAAAGCCCCGCTCATGAGCGCCGATAGCACCAGCGACAGCGATCCGACCGCGCATTGGTCCTTCGAAACCAAGCAGGTTCACGCCGGCCAGCAGCCCGACCCGGCCACCCATGCGCGCGCCCTGCCGATCTACCAGACCACGTCGTACACGTTTGACGACACCACCCACGCCGCGGCCCTGTTCGGGCTCGAAGTCCCGGGCAACATCTACACCCGGATCGGCAACCCGACCACCGATGTCGTCGAACAGCGCATCGCCGCGCTCGAGGGCGGCGTCGCCGCGCTGTTCTTGAGCTCTGGGCAAGCCGCTGAGACATTCGCCATACTGAACCTCGCGGGCGCCGGCGATCACATTGTGTCCAGTCCGCGCCTTTACGGAGGCACTTATAACCTGTTCCACTATTCGCTGGCCAAGCTCGGCATCGAGGTCAGCTTCGTCGAGGATCCCGATGATCTGGACTCGTGGCAGGCGGCGGTACGGCCCAACACCAAGGCCTTCTTCGCCGAGACGATCTCCAACCCGCAGATCGACATCCTGGACACTCCCGGGGTCGCCGGGGTGGCCCACGCCAACGGTGTGCCGCTGATCGTCGACAACACGATTGCCACTCCGTACCTGATCCAGCCATTCACGCAGGGCGCCGACATCGTGGTGCACTCCGCCACGAAGTACCTGGGCGGGCACGGCTCGGCGATCGCCGGAGTCATCGTCGACGGCGGCAACTTCGACTGGACGCAGGGCCGCTTCCCCGGATTCACCACGCCCGACCCCAGCTACCACGGTGTGGTGTTCGCGGAGCTGGGACCGCCGGCATTCGCTCTCAAGGCGCGCGTGCAATTGCTGCGCGACTACGGGTCTGCGGCCGCACCGTTCAACGCGTTCCTGGTGGCCCAAGGTCTGGAGACGCTGAGCCTGCGGATCGAGCGCCACGTCGCCAACGCGCAACGGGTCGCCGAATTCCTCGAGGGCCACGAAGGCGTGCTGTCCGTCAACTATGCGGGGCTGCCCAGCTCACCGTGGCACGAGCTGGCAAAGAAGTTGGCGCCCAAGGGGACCGGCGCCGTGCTGGCGTTCGAGCTGGCCGGTGGCATCGAGGCCGGGAAAGCGTTCGTGAACGCGCTGCAACTGCATAGCCACGTCGCCAACATCGGCGACGTGCGCTCGCTGGTGATTCACCCGGCATCGACCACCCACGCGCAACTGAACCCCGCCGAGCAGCTGACCACCGGCGTCACCCCCGGGCTGGTGCGGCTGGCCGTCGGCATCGAGGGGATCGACGACATCTTGGCCGACCTCGAACTCGGCTTCGCCGCAGCACGGAAATTCGGTGCGTCCGCTGATGCCAGCGGCGACCCGCAGGCCGTGGCGGCCTTCTGAGGACTTTGACATGACGATTTTCGACGTCCCCACGCAAACGCTGCCCGCCGAAGGCGAGGTCAGCCTGGTCGACATCGGCTCGCTGACCACGGAAAGCGGCGCGGTCATCGACGACGTCTGTATCGCCGTGCAGCGCTGGGGTGAGCTGTCGCCGACGCGCGACAACGTGGTGGTGGTTTTGCACGCTCTCACCGGCGATTCCCACATCACCGGTCCGGCCGGGTCCGGGCATCCCACGCCCGGCTGGTGGGACCGAATCGCGGGGCCGGGCGCACCGATCGACACCGACCGATGGTGTGCGGTAGCCACCAATGTGCTGGGCGGTTGCCGCGGCTCCACCGGGCCGAGTTCGCTCGCCCGAGACGGAAAGCCATGGGGCTCCCGGTTTCCGCTGATCACCGTGCGCGACCAGGTGGAGGCGGACATCGCCGCACTGCACGCGCTGGGTATCAGCCAGGTTGCCGCTGTCGTTGGCGGATCCATGGGCGGCGCAAGGGCTTTGGAATGGATGGTCGGCCACCCCGATCGGGTTCGGGCCGGATTGCTGCTGGCCGTCGGCGCCCGTGCCACCGGCGACCAGATCGGCACCCAGACCACCCAGATCTCGGCGATCAAGGCCGACCCGAATTGGCAGGGTGGCGATTACCACGACACCGGGCGCACCCCGGATGCCGGGCTGGCGATCGCCCGCCGCTTCGCACACCTGACCTACCGCGGCGAGGTCGAGCTCGACACCAGGTTCGGCAACGACAGCCAAAGCGGCGAGGAACCGTCGCACGGTGGGCGCTACGCGGTGCAGAGCTACCTGGAGCATCAGGGCGACAAGATTCTGGCTCGTTTTGACGCCGGCAGTTACGTGATCCTGACCGAGACGCTGAACAGCCACGACGTCGGCCGTGGCCGCGGCGGGGTCGATAAAGCGTTGCGCAGGTGCCCGGTACCGGCCGTGGTCGGTGGCATCACCTCCGACCGGCTCTATCCGCTGCGCTTGCAGCAGGAGCTGGCCGAGCTGCTACCGGGCTGCGGTGGGCTACAGGTCGTCGAATCCATCTGCGGGCATGACGGCTTTCTGGTGGAAACCGAGGCCGTGGGTGAATTGATCCGCAAGACACTGGATTTGGCCGCGAACGAAGGCGTGTGTCGGCGGTGACCCGGTCTCGGCACGACCGTTCGCTGTCGTTCGGTTCGGCGGCCGCAGCCTATGAGCGTGGACGCCCGTCGTATCCACCCGAGGCGATCGACTGGCTGCTGCCCCGAGGCGCGCGCAAAGTGCTCGACCTGGGTGCGGGTACCGGCAAGCTGACCACCCGGCTGGTGGAACGTGGCCTTGAGGTCGTGGCCGTGGACCCGATTCCGGACATGCTCGAAGTGCTGAGGGCCTCGCTGCCGGAGACTCGTGCACTGCTGGGCACCGCCGAAGAGATTCCATTGGAGGACAACAGCGTTGACGCCGTACTGGTCGCCCAAGCCTGGCACTGGGTGGATCCGGAACGAGCGATTCCCGAGATAGCCCGCGTGTTGCGACCCGGCGGCCGGCTGGGCTTGGTGTGGAACACCCGCGACGAGCGGCTGGGCTGGGTGCGAGAGCTCGGCCAGATCATCGGCAGCGACGGCGACGGCCGTCGCTTCGACGTGACGCTGCCACCACCGTTTGCCGAGCGACAGCGTCATGAGGTCGAATGGACGAATTACCTTACGCCCCAGGCGTTGATCGACTTGGTGGCCTCGCGCAGCTACTGCATCACGTCGCCGGCCGATGTCCGTACCCAAACCCTCGACCAGGTGCGCGAGTTGCTGGCCACCCATCCGGCGCTGGCGAATTCGACCGGCTTGGCGATGCCCTACGTCACCGTGTGCATCCGGGCGGCGCTGGCAGGCTGACGACGAGTCACGGGCTCGAGGGCGTCGGGGGTAATGCGCGCTATCCGCGACTCGATGTCGTAAGGCACGATGATGGCGGTGGCACCCCGGATGCGGCTGACAGCACGGGCCATCCGGTCCGCGGTGCGGTCGTGCAGCAGTCGGCCCAGCAATGGCGAATAGGTACGGCGCGGCAACAGCACCGTCACCTTGCTGTCCGGATGGTCGGTGAGCACCCGCCAGACGAGTTCGTGTGCGGCCCGATTCAGGTGACGATCCGGGCAGTTGATCAACCACAGCGGGGTGTCGTGTTCGAAGCGGTCCCAACGCTCGCGCAGCGCCATCGCATGATCAACGTCGATAACGAAGTGCACCGCGGTGAGTTCGTCGGCATGCAGCCCGTACCCAAGGCGCACGGCCTCAATCTCGGCGAGGTCAATCGTATCCACGAACACCAGCACCTGAAGTCGCGGATGCCGGTTCAGGACAGGGCTTTCGGTGTGCGACATCTCCAGAACGGAGGCTTCGGCGCGATACTTCTGGTTGAGTCTTATCAAGGCCCACACCAGCAGCGGGAAGACGACGACGATAAGCCACGCGCCCTCGGTGAACTTGGCCACCGCGAAGATTCCCACCACGATCGTCGATAAGATCCCCGCCGACAGGTTCACTGCCAGCTTGGGCAGCCAGCCCGGCCCGCGGTGGGTCAGATGGTGCTTGGTCATGCCATAGCCGGCCATCGCGAATCCGGTGAATACACCGATCGCAAAAAACGGCACCAGCGCGGTCACTTTTGCTTCAGTGATGACCAGCAGTGCCACCGCCAGCCCGGTGAGGAGCAGGATGCCGTTGGAGAACACCAGACGATGACCGCGTTTCGTCAGCGGTCGCGGCAGAAAACGGTCCTCGGCAACGAAACTCGCCAATGCGGGGAAGCCGTTGAAGCTGGTGTTGCACCCGGTGAACAGGATCGCCGCCGTCGATGCCTGCACCAGGAGGTACAGAACGTTGCCGATTACTCCGTGGCCGAAGACCGCCCGGGCAATCTCGGACAACATCGACGGGTATTCATCCCGATAGGGTGCGGCGTGGGTGACGTGCGCGAGCCAGGCCACGCCCGCCAGCAAGACGCCGAGCATGCACGCCATGACCGTGAGCACCCGGCGGGCGTTGATGCCTTCGGGCTTCTGAAAGACATTGATGGTGTTCGAAACTGCCTCGATTCCGGTCAGTGAGGTGCCGCCGTTGGCGAACGCGCGCAACACAATCAAGATCGTCGCACCCATCACCAGTCCACTGCCCTGATGGACCGGCACTGCCCCGGCAATGTGTTCTGGATTGTATTTTGGCAAACCCCAGAACATTTCACGGATAAAACCGGTCAGGATCGTCACGGTGATCATGATGACGAAGGCGTAGGTCGTCATCGCGAACGCCCGGCCGGAGCGCCGCAATCCGCGCAGGTTTGCAAGGCAGATGAACACCACTGCAGCTAGCGTGATTTCGAGGTGGTAGGGGCGCAGGGCCGGAAGCGCCGAGACCAGGGCGACTGTCGCGGCCGCGGGCTGCACCGCCACCGTGACCACGTAGTCGATCAGGAGCGCCGCCGCGGCGATCTGCGCCGTCCGGGGACCAAAGTTCTCCCGCGCGACCGAGTAGGAACCGCCGGACCGCGTGTAGGCCAT
>DASYJS010000174.1:0-8352 GCA_035996225.1 Mycobacterium sp.
CGACGTGTGACAAAGAACAGGCGAGCCCCGTGCACTAAGGCACGGGGCTCGCCGATCGAGTAGACCGGGGGTCGCTGCAGCCCTCAGGACACTCCGGCGGTCTGTTGCGCTCGACCTCCATGAGTATGGCAAGGCTGCCCTAACTTTGCAAGGGGTATTCTCGAAGCACGCCGGCCGGGCGCACGGGTACCGGCGGCCGGACACCGAATCGGCCTGCTGTCGGTACGACGGTCGGTAGTAAGCGGGAGTACGCTGGTTTCGACACTCGGGAGATGAACGAACTATGGCCAAGCTGACACGGCTGGGTGACCTAGAACGCGCAGTGATGGACCATCTGTGGTCCACGCCCGAACCGCAAACGGTCCGCCAGGTCCATGAAGATTTGTCGGCGCGCCGCGAGCTCGCTTACACGACGGTGATGACCGTGCTGCAGCGGCTGGCCAAGAAGAATCTGGTGTCCCAGATCCGTGACGACCGGGCGCACCGCTACGCACCCGTGCATGGCCGCGACGAGCTGGTCGCCGGACTGATGGTGGATGCGCTGTCCCAGGCCGACGACTCCGGGAGCAGACAGGCCGCGCTGGTGCACTTTGTCGAGCGTGTTGGTGCTGACGAGGCTGAAGCGCTGCGGCGAGCGCTCGCCGACCTGGAAGCAAATCAACGCAATACGCGATCGGCTGGCGCTAGACCGGAGAACTGAGGGACACTAGTTATGTGTCCGCGATGGCCTTCACCCTCCTCGCGGTGCTGCTGATTGGCCCCGCGCCAGCCCTATTAGCGAGAGCGTCCTGGCCACTGCGCGCCCCGCGTGCGGCGATGGTGTTGTGGCAAGCCATCGCCCTAGCCGCCGTGCTCTCGGCGTTCAGCGCCGGGATCGCGATCGCCACCCGGCTGCTTATGCCCGGCCCCGATGGCCGTCCCACGGCCAGCATCATCGGTGCGGCCGACCGACTCGGTTGGCCGTTGTGGACGGCCTATATCGCCGCTTTCGCGCTCACCGTGCTGGTGGGTGTGCGATTGGTGGTCGCGGTCTTGCGGGTGGCTATCGCCAATCGGCGCCGGCGGGCGCATCACCGGATGGTGGTCGATCTCGTCGGGGTCGGACACGACGCCGCGCTTGCCCAACCATGTTCCGGCACCCGTGACCTGCGCGTTCTGGAGGTGGCGGAACCGCTTGCTTATTGCCTGCCGGGCGTCCGCAGCCGGGTCGTCGTCAGCGAGGGCACGCTGAACAATCTCACCAACGACGAAGTCACGGCGATCCTGAGCCATGAGCGGGCTCATCTGCGCGCCCGCCACGACCTGGTTCTGGAAGCGTTCACCGCGGTGCACGCCGCCTTCCCGCGGCTCGTCCGCAGTTCCAATGCGCTGGGCGCGGTGCAGTTGCTGGTCGAACTGCTCGCCGACGACGCCGCGGTGCGTGCGGCCGGGCGCACTCCCCTGGCCCGCGCGCTGGTCGCGTGCGCCTCGGGGCGGGCTCCGTCTGGCGCGCTGGCCGCGGGCGGCCCCGGTACGGTGGTGCGGGTCCGCCGGTTGTCCGGACGGGGCAACAGCCCGATACTGTCCGCGACCGCGTACTTGGCCGCGGCAGCCGTTCTGGTGGTGCCCACCGTCGCGCTGGCGGTGCCGTGGCTCACCGAGCTCAAGCGGCTGTTCAACCTCTAGCGCGGCGCCCGGCGAATCCCTTGGGTGGACCCCAACTCCGCTGTGCCACAGTGTGACGGAAACCATGTAGCAAAAGTTGTCCAACCTGAGAGGCGAAGACATGAGTTCGTCGGATAACCAGTCGAATTCCAAGACCGGTACCGCGCAGATCGGCGTCACCGGGCTGGCCGTCATGGGTTCGAACATCGCCCGCAACTTCGCCCACCACGGCTACACCGTGGCGCTGCACAATCGGTCGGTCGCCAAGACGGACGTGCTGCTCAAAGAACACGGTGACGAGGGCAAGTTCGTGCGCTCGGAGACCATCGAGGAATTCCTGGACGCGCTCGAGAAGCCCCGTCGGGTGCTGATCATGGTCAAGGCCGGCGACCCCACCGACGCCGTCATCGGCCAGCTCGCCGATGCCATGGAAGAAGGTGACATCATCATCGACGGCGGCAACGCCCTCTATACCGACACCATCCGACGCGAGAAGGCGATGCGGGAACGCGGCCTGCACTTCGTCGGCGCGGGCATCTCCGGTGGCGAGGAGGGCGCGCTGAATGGGCCGTCGATCATGCCGGGCGGCCCGGCCGAGTCGTACAAATCGCTGGGCCCGCTGCTCGAGGAGATCTCCGCGCACGTCGATGGCGTGCCGTGCTGCACACACATCGGCCCCGACGGCGCCGGCCACTTCGTGAAGATGGTGCACAACGGCATCGAGTACTCCGACATGCAGTTGATCGGCGAGGCCTACCAGCTGCTGCGCGACGGACTCGGCAAGACCGCACCCGAGATCGCCGACGTCTTCGCCGAATGGAACAAGGGCGACCTGGACAGCTTCCTCATCGAGATCACCGCAGAGGTGTTGCGCCAGACCGATGCCAAGACCGGCAAGCCCTTGGTCGACGTCATCCTCGACGAGGCTGAGCAGAAGGGCACCGGCCGCTGGACGGTGAAGTCGGCCCTGGACCTCGGCGTGCCGGTCACCGGTATCGCCGAGGCGGTGTTCGCCCGTGCACTGTCGGGCTCGGTGGCCCAGCGGAAGGCCACCACCGGTCTGGCCTCGGGTGACCTGGGCGACCGGCCGTCCGACGCTGCGCAGTTCATCGACGATGTCAGCAAGGCGCTCTACGCCTCGAAGATCATCGCCTACGCCCAGGGCTTCAACCAGATCCAGGCCGGCAGTGCCGAATACGACTGGGGTATCACGCCGGGCGACATGGCGACGATCTGGCGTGGCGGCTGCATCATCCGGGCCAAGTTCCTCAACCGGATCAAGGAGGCGTTCGACGAGGACGCGGATCTGCCGACCCTGATCGTGGCGCCCTACTTCCGCAGCGCCATCGAAGCCGCGATCGACAGCTGGCGCCGGGTGGTGGTGACCGCCACGCAGTTGGGCATTCCGATTCCCGGATTCTCCTCGGCGCTGTCCTACTACGACGCCCTGCGCACCGAACGGCTGCCCGCCGCGCTGACCCAGGGCCTGCGGGACTTTTTCGGCGCCCACACCTACGGGCGAATCGACCAGGACCCAGACAAACGCTTCCACACTCTGTGGAGCGGGGACCGCACCGAAGTGCCGGCCTAGCGGGCACATAAGGTGAGCTAGGGAGCTGTAAAGGGTGGGGCGACAGCGATGAAGTTTCTGAACGGACACCAGCCCGGCTACGACCTGACCTATAACGACGTGTTCATCGTGCCGAACCGGTCCGATGTCGCGTCGCGGTTCGACGTCGATCTGTCCAGCAGCGACGGCTCCGGCACCACGATTCCGGTGGTCGTCGCCAACATGACGGCGGTCGCCGGCCGACGGATGGCCGAGACGATCGCGCGGCGTGGGGGCATCGTGATGCTGCCGCAGGACCTCCCGATCACCGCGGTGCAGCAGACGGTGGAGTTCGTCAAAAGCCGGGACCTGGTGCTCGACACCCCGGTGACGCTGGCCCCCGATGATTCGGTGTCGGACGCCATCGCGCTGATCCACAAGCGGGCACACGGTGCGGCGGTGGTGGCCTTCGAGGGCCGTCCTATCGGTTTGGTCACCGAGGCGTCCTGCATCGGCGTGGACCGATTCGCCAGGGTTCGCGACGTGGCCGTGACCGATTTCGTGAGCGCTCCGCTGGGCACCGAGCCGCGCAAAATATTCGACCTGCTCGAGCATGCGCCGATCGAGGTCGCGGTGGTCACCGCCGCGGACGGCAAGCTCGCCGGCGTGCTGACCCGCACCGGGGCGCTGCGCGCTGATCTCTACACCCCGGCCACCGACGCCGTGGGTCGGCTGCGTGTCGGCGCGGCCATCGGCATCAGCGGCGATGTAGGCGCCAGAGCTCGTTCGCTGGCCGAGGTCGGCGTCGACGTGCTCGTCATCGATACCGCGCACGGGCATCAAGTCCGGATGCTGGAAGCGATCAAGACGGTGGCGTCGCTGGAGTTGGGTCTGCCGCTGGCGGTGGGCAACGTGGTGTCGGCCGACGGTACTCGGGACCTGTTGGGCGCCGGGGCCAGCATCGTCAAGGTCGGAGTCGGGCCGGGCGCGATGTGCACCACCCGGATGATGACCGGTGTCGGCCGCCCGCAGTTCTCCGCCGTACTCGAATGTGCCGCAGCTGCAAGGAATCTCGGTGGACACGTGTGGGCTGACGGCGGGATCCGCCATCCGCGCGACGTCGCGCTGGCGCTGGCCGCCGGGGCATCGAACGTAATGATCGGCTCATGGTTCGCCGGCACCTACGAGTCGCCCGGTGACCTGATGCGGGACCGCGAAGACCAGCCGTACAAGGAGAGCTACGGCATGGCGTCCAAGCGGGCAGTGGTCGCCCGCAGCGGCGCGGACAGCGCGTTCGACCGCGCCCGCAAGGCGTTGTTCGAGGAAGGCATTTCGACCTCGCGGATGGGGCTGGACCCCGCCCGCGGCGGCGTCGAGGACCTGCTGGACCACATCACGTCGGGCTTGCGCAGCACCTGCACCTACGTCGGTGCCTCGACCCTGGCGGAGTTGCACGAGCAAGCGGTCATCGGTGTGCAATCGGCCGCAGGCTTCGCCGAGGGCCACCCGTTGCCCTCGGGATGGTGACGCCGGCGCGCGGAAAACACGTCGCACCCGATCCGGCCAGATGTCTTCGCTACCATGTGAATTTCGAGATCTTGTCCGCCCGCAGCAACGCGCTGCGCGGCATCAGCGAAAGGGATGACGTGCCGCAGGCACCCGTCGAGGCCTTATCGAAGACGGGGGCCTTCCGGGCAAAGCGGCTACCCCCGGTTCGACTGTCGTCTCCTAGCCCATCGCGATAGCCGGGCCCGCCATGAACGTCACCGCCACCCTCGTCAGCGTGCTAGCCGTCGCGGTGCTCATCTTCGGCAACGCGGTATTCGTCGCGGCCGAGTTCTCGCTGACCGCGCTGGACCGCAGCACCGTCGAGGCCAACGCCCGCAAGGGTGGCCGGCGCGACCGCTTCATTCAGCGTGCGCAGGACAGGCTGTCGTTCCAGCTGTCGGGTGCACAGCTCGGCATTTCGACCACCACGCTGGTGACCGGTTACCTGACCGAACCGATGGTGGCCGACCTGCCGCACCCATGGCTGGACGCTCTTGGCGTGCCAGACCCGTTGGCCGACGCGATCACCGCGTTCATGGTGATGGTGATCGTGACGTCGGTGTCGATGGTGTTCGGCGAGCTGGTGCCGAAGTACCTGGCAGTGGCGCGGCCGCTGTCGACCGCGCGCGCCGTTGCCGGTTTTCAGCTGTTGTTCTCACTGCTCTTCACCCCGGTCATCCGGCTGACCAACGGGGCGGCGAACTGGATCGTGCGGAAGCTGGGCATCGAGCCCGCCGAAGAGCTCCGGTCGGCCCGCTCACCGCAGGAATTGGTATCGCTGGTGCGTAGCTCGGCGCGCAGCGGGGCCTTGGACCCCGCCACCGCCGCGTTGGTACGACGATCGCTCCAGTTCGGCGCCCGGACCGCCGAGGAGCTGATGACGCCGAGGTCGAAGATCGTGGCGCTGCAAACCGACGACACGGTCGCAGACCTGATTGCCACGGCCGCCGAATCCGGATTCTCCCGCTTCCCCCTCGTCGATGGAGACCTCGACGAGACCCTCGGCATCGTGCACGTCAAGCAGGTATTCAGGGTTCCGCGGGCGGATCGCCCGCACACGCTGCTGACCACGCTCGTGCAGCACGTGCCGGTAGTGCCGTCGACCCTGGACGGCGATGCGGTTATGGCGGAGATCCGTGCCAACCCGCTGCAGACCGCGATGGTTGTCGACGAATACGGCGGCACCGCGGGGATCGTGACCGTCGAGGACCTGATCGAAGAGATCGTCGGCGATGTTCGCGATGAACACGACGACGCCACACCCGACGTGGTGGCGGCGGGTAACGGATGGCGGGTGTCGGGCTTGCTGCGCATCGACGAGGTGGCCGCCGCCACCGGGTATCGGGCCCCCGAGGGGCCATACGAGACGATCGGCGGCTTGGTGCTGCGCGAGCTGGGACATATTCCGGCGGTGGGTGAAACCGTCGAGCTCACCGCACTCGACGGGGATGGCCTGTTGGACAGCTCAATACGCTGGCAGGCCGCGGTGGTTGGGATGGACGGCCGGCGGATCGATGTGCTCGAGCTGACCGAACTGAGCACTCGTAGCGAAACACCCGTGGAGCACGGCCAGCGATGAACGACACGCTCGGAGTGCTGCTGGCGATCCTGCTGATCGGGACGAACGCCTTCTTCGTCGGCGCGGAATTCTCGCTGATCTCGGCCCGTCGCGACCGCCTCGAAGCGCTGGCCGAGCAGGGAAAGAAAAGAGCGGTCACCGTGATCCGCGCCGGTGAGCAGCTGGCGTCGATGCTTGCCGGCTCGCAGTTGGGCGTTACGGTGGCCTCGCTGCTGCTCGGCCGGATCGGTGAGTCGGCGGTCGCCAGCCTGTTGCAGTCGGCGTTCGGGCTGACCAGTATGCCCCCGGCGTTGCTGCACACGCTGTCGTTCGTGATCGCGCTCGCGCTGGTGGTGACGCTGCACGTGCTGCTGGGCGAGATGGTGCCGAAGAACATCGCGCTGGCCGGGCCGGAGCGGACGGCGATGCTGCTGGTGCCCCCCTACCTGGCCTACGTGCGGGTCGCTCGGCCTTTCATCGTGTTCTACAACAAATGCGCCAACGCGATCCTGCGTGCCCTGCGCGTGGAACCCAAAGACGAGCTCGACATCACGGTTTCACCGGCCGAGCTGAGCGCGATGATCGCCGAATCGGTCTCCGAAGGCCTGCTGGACCCCGAAGAGCACACCCGGCTGACCCGAGCGCTGCAGATCGGCAGCCGGGTGGTCGGCGATGTCGGCGTGTCGCTCGCCGAGATCCGGGCGGTGCCGGTGGCGGCGCCGGGTTCGGGGCCGACAATCGGCGCCGTCGAGAGTGCGTTGGCAGAGACCGGCTACTCTCGCTTCCCCGTCGCGGCCGTCGACGGAAGGTTCATCGGCTACCTGCATATCAAGGACATGCTGATGCTCGGCGACGAGCCGCAGACTGTCATCGATCTCTCGCTGGTGCGCCCGCTGCCGCGGGTGGCCACCTCATTGCCGCTGGCCGATGCGCTTTCGCGGATGCGGCGCACCAACAGCCATCTGGCGCTCGTGACCGACGGCCGCGGCGTCGTGGCCATGGTTGCGATGGAGGACCTGGTGGAGGATCTGGTCGGCAGCATGCGCGATGCACAGTGAGACCGGCCGCCGGAAAGGGCGCCAGCCAGCCCGTATGATTGACAGGCGCCGATGCAAGACGGGGCGAGGCGCCAGCGTGCTGCCGCAACACATGCGCTGCGGAGAAAGCGCTCCCCGGGACGCGCCGAGAAGCCCGCGGCGAAGCCCATCAAGAGCCCCGTGACCTGCTATTGCGGGTTGGATGAATAGGATCGTGCGGGTTGTCGGCCGGTAGGCTGATGGCGTAGCTAGTTGGGCCAGTCGGAGGCCGAGTGGGACCAATGAGGCAATTATGGAGGAGAAAAATGACTGACCGCGTGTCGGCGGGGAACTTGCGCGTCGCCCGAGTGCTCTACGACTTCGTGAACAACGAGGCCCTGCCCGGCACCGATATCGACCCGGACAGCTTCTGGGCGGGCGTCGACAAGGTCGTCACCGACCTCACCCCGCAGAACCAGAGTTTGCTGAACACCCGCGACGAGCTGCAGGCCCAGATCGACAAGTGGCACCGGCACCGCGTCATCGAACCGATCGACGTCGACGCCTACCGTCAGTTCCTCACTGACATCGGGTATCTGCTTCCCGAACCCGAAGACTTCACGATCACCACTTCCGGTGTGGACGACGAGATCACCACGACCGCGGGCCCGCAGCTGGTGGTGCCGGTGCTCAATGCTCGGTTCGCGCTGAACGCGGCCAACGCCCGCTGGGGCTCCCTCTACGACGCCCTGTACGGCACCGACGTCATCCCGGAAACCGACGGCGCCGAAAAAGGCAGCAGTTACAACAGGATTCGCGGCGACAAGGTGATCGCCTACGCGCGCAAGTTCCTCGACCAGGCGGCGCCACTGGCGTCGGGCTCGTGGGCAGCTGCGACGGGCTTGAGCATCGCCGACGGCCAGCTGCAGATCGCCCTCGGGGCGGAGTCCACCGAGTTGGCCAGCCCGGAGAAATTCGTGGGGTACAGCGGCGAGCTCGGCTCCCCCAACTGGTCGGTGTTGTTGGTCAACCACGGG
>DASYJS010000175.1:0-7380 GCA_035996225.1 Mycobacterium sp.
GCCCGTATCGCCAGTCAACCCAGGCGCGCGTGGACAGGCCAACGGCGAGCCAGTGTCCGTGGCGGGTGGTGACCTCCTCGCCCGGAATCACCAACAGCGATCCGCTTCGGCAGGCGGGCCATACTCGGTTGGCGGAGTTGGTGTTGTGCTCGGTGGAGACGATGAAGTCGAGCCCGCCGGCGTGCGCGGCCGACACCAGTTCACTGGGATCGCGCTCACCGTCGGAGTGGACCGTATGCAGATGCAGATCGCCCCGGTACCAGCGCGCACCACCGATCGAGGCGGGCGTGAACGCCATCGACGAGCCGTCTTCGGCGACCGGCGGCCCGTTGTCCGCGGCGGGCGGCTCGTTGTCCAAAGTGACACGCACCCGCCAGCGCATCCCCCACGGGCTGAGGACCACGGGGCCCAGCGCCACCGCCCATACCCCCGGCTCGATGGGGCCGGCCAGGTAGCCGGGCGTGGCATAGGCGCTGGAGATGACAAAGCCGTTGCGGGCCCCGCCGGACCAGCCCCTGAACCCCGCCGCGTTCCCCAAGTCGTGGCCGGCCGGGCCAAACATCCCTAGATCCAACACATTTCGCGTTAGGCCGCCGATGCCGGAGTCGTGGGAAGTGGCCACCCGAATTTGTTGCACGCCGTGCGGCACATCGAACGGCAGGTAGGCCCACCGGTAGATACCAAAACCAAACCGTCCCGAAAACGCTATCTCGATCGCCTTGCCGTCGCGTTGCCCAGTGATGACACCGGGCGCGACGTTGGCAATGCTCATGGCTGTCTCCCTGTCGGCGCCCTGTCGCGTCCGCCCACAGCATCCGCCACGAAGGTCTAACCAGCCGTTACATCGACACGAACTCCCGCTGTAGGGCGGATGAGTTTGCGCTACGCCAACGGATTTCGGCCGCTATGTTGTCGTGCGCTGTGCAGCCACGAACAAGTTCCCGGGGACGTCGTTCTCGACCTCTTCCGAGATGCTGCGCCCATAGCCGGCCATCAGCTCGAGGGACGGGGTCACCGTCACGTCCCAGCCGTGGCGACCGAACCAATCGCCCACGTCTTCGCGTTCTTCGAAGTACCACAATTCGTCGGTGCTGGGGACCTCGCGTTGCGGGTCCACTTTGGCGAATACCGCGCGGACGCGATCCATCCGCTCGCGCCGGCGCGTCCGGGCCTCGGGGTCGAGAAACTTCGGCCCCAACGCCTCCACCGCGATCCGGCTGCCGGCGACACTGAGCCCCTGGACGCGTTCGAACAGCAATTCCTGGGCCGCGGCCGGCAGATACGGCATAAGGCCTTCGGCCGACCAGACGCTGGGTGCCGAGGGATCAAAACCAGCCTCCTGCAACGCCGTCGGCCAGTCCTGGCGTAAGTCCACCGGGACCGCGACCCGGTTGCAGGCGGGTTCGGCCCCGTGTTCGGCCAACGTCGAGGATTTGAAATCCAGCACCCTGGGCTGGTCGAGCTCGTAGACCGTCGTGCCGTCCGGCCACGGCAAACGCCACGACCGCGAGTCCAAGCCCGCCGCCAGGATCACCGCCTGCTGGATGCCCGCGGTCGTCGCGTCCAGGAAGAAGGCGTCGAAAAAGGCGGTCCGGGAGGCCATATATCCGACCATCGCCTGCATCTGCTGCGCCAAATTCGGTTCGGTTTCGAGGAGCTCGGCGGGCAGCTGCGGAGCCGAGAACCAGTTCCACACCCCGTCACCGGCGGCGTCGAGGAAAACGCGCGCGAACGGATCGCGGATCAGTGGATTTTCACTCTCGGTCTCCGCCGCGCGGGATGCCGCGACGCCCAGCGCCGTCGCCCCCACGCTCTCGGTGATCTCCCAGCTGTCGTTATCGGTTCTGGCCACGCTCACGTCCTCCCGGTTGACACACGCCTTGGGCGACCTTACGTGAGCCAGCTGTCCGCAGGCTGTGGCCGCCGACGGCACCCCGCTACCGTTTACCCGCAGGTGAACAAGCTGTCCGTCAGGTTCATGCACGCTTGCCCGGAGGTATCCGGTTAAGTTGTCCGCGGGCCGCCAACTGCGGCCTCCGGGCCCCGGGATCTCGAAGGATCATGGTCATGCGAGTTGACGGACGCGACATCAGCGTTTCTGGCAGCTTGCTGCAACCGGTGAACCGGCGGACCAATGACATTCTGCGGCTGATCCTGGCCACCGCCGTTCTCGCGATGGTGATCACCGGTTCGCTGGTCACCCGCCCGCGCTGGATTCGCCTGGAGAAATCGGTCTCCGAAATTGTCGGGGTCTTGTCCCCCACCCAATCCGACGTGGTTTACCTGTTGTACGGATTTGCCATCCTGGCGTTGCCGTTCATGATCCTGATCGGTCTGATCGTCGGCCGGCAATGGAAACTATTGGGCGCCTACGGAGCCGCCGCGATTCTCGCGGCACTCCCGTTGTCGATCACCAGCAACCGCCTCGCCGCCCCCCGATGGCACTTCGACGTCTCGGATCGGCTGAGCACCCTGCCGGCGCAGTTCCTCGATGACCCGCGCTGGATCGCGATGCTGGCCGCGGTGCTCACCGTGTCCGGTCCCTGGCTACCCGCACGTTGGCGGCACTGGTGGTGGGCGCTGCTACTCGCCTTCGTGCCGATTCACCTCGTCATCAGCGCCATCGTCCCGGCCCGGTCCTTGGTGGGGCTGGCGGTGGGATGGTTCGTCGGCGCGGTGGTGGTGCTGGCGGTCGGAACTCCGGCGCTGGAAGTGCCGCTGGTGGCCGCGGTCCGTGCGATGGCCAAACGTGGGTTCGTCGTGTCGCGGCTAATGGTGGTCCGGCCTGCAGGACCCGGTCCGCTTGTGCTTTCCACCGATTCCGGGGACCCCGATTCGACGGCAGCGATCGAGTTGTACGGCCCGCATCAGAGCAGTGGTGGTGCGCTGCGCGAACTATGGCGCAAGATGCGGCTGCGCGATACGGAGACCGCACCCCTGCAGGCCTCGATGCGTCGCGCGGTCGAGCACCGCGCGTTGATGGCCATCGCGATCGGCGAGGTGGGTGTGGCCAACACCTCGACGATCGCCTTCGCGACCCTGGACCGGGGATGGACGCTGTACGCGCACAAGCCCATTCGGGGGATCCCGCTGGACGAATGCACGAAGACGACGCCGGTCGTGCGGGTCTGGGAATCGCTGCGAAAGCTGCACGACTATCAGATCTCACACGGCGACCTGCGCAGCAACGAGATCACGGTCGACGACGGCACGGCGCTCTTCGGTGGGTTCGGCAACGCCGAATACGGCGCCACCGACGTCCAACTCCAATCCGACCTGGCCCAGCTGTTGGTGACGACGACGGCGCTGTACGACGCGAAATCGGCGGTGCGGGCGGCGATCGACACGTTCGGCGAAGACAGCATCTTGACCGCCTCCCGTCGGCTCACCAAATCCGCCGTGCCCAAACGAGTCCGGAAGTCGGTGGGCGATGCGGCCGGCGTCATCTCGGCCGCCAGAGGCGAAGTCAAATCGCAAACCGGTGCGGATGAGATACAGAAGCAAACCATCACCCGCTTCACCCGCAGCCAAGTCGTTCAGCTCGTCTTGCTTGGCGCGCTCGTCTATGTCGCGTACCCCTTCATCAGTACCGTGCCGACGTTCTTTAACGAACTCAGAACGGCGAACTGGTGGTGGGCGCTACTGGGCATGTTCATTTCGGCCATGACGTATGTGGGCGCGGCGGCCGCATTGTGGGCCTGCACCGACGGGACGGTGGCCTTCTGGAAGCTATCAATAGCCCAGGTAGCCAATACCTTTGCCGCCACCACCACTCCGGCCGGGGTCGGCGGGCTGGCGCTGAGCACCCGGATTTTGCAGAAGAGTGGTCTCAGCGTGATGCGAGCCACCGCCGCGGTGGCGTTGCAGCAATCGGTGCAGGTGATCATGCACCTGGTTTTGCTGATTTTGTTCAGCACGGTGGCGGGCGCGTCTATGGACCTTTCGCATTTCGTGCCGGATGCCACGGTGCTCTACCTGATCGCGGGTGTGGCCCTGGGCATTGTCGGCACATTTCTGTTCGTGCCCACGCTCCGGAGCTGGCTGGCGACGGCGGTGCGCCCGCGGGTGCAGGAGGTAGCCAAGGACCTCATCGAGCTTGTCCGTGAGCCCAAGCGACTCGCGCTGATCGTACTCGGTTGTGCCGGAACGACTCTCGGTGCAGCACTGGCACTCTGGTCCAGCGTCCAGGCCTTCGGTGGCGGCGCGACGTTCGTCACCTGCACCGTCGTGACGATGGTCGGCGGCACGCTGGCCTCAGCCGCGCCGACGCCCGGTGGTGTGGGCGCCGTCGAGGCGGCGTTGATCGGTGGGCTGGCCGCCTTTGGTGTGCCCGCCGCCGTCGGGGTGCCGTCGGTGCTGCTGTATCGGGTGCTGACCTGCTGGCTGCCCGTCTTCATCGGCTGGCGGGTGATGCGGTGGCTGGCCGACAACGACATGGTCTAGCCGGCCGGCCCAATACCCGACTAGCAACTTTTCCCCGACGATGTCGGCTAGTCTCATTCCGCGTGGCCGGCGCTGGTGCCAGCCCAATTCTCGGGGAGAAGTGGTTGATGAGATATTTCACTACAGCAACCACTGAAATCGCTGCGCCACGCTTCCCGGCGAGCGTCGGCTGGACGCCCATTCGGCGCCGAGCGCGCGGCTGGCGGCACATTCGGCATCGGGTGCCGGGTAGGCCCCCCAGATAAATCGCTGCCCCACAAAGCTGCGATTGGCCTTACGGTGTGTGCATGGCAGAAGAGTCGTACGCGATCGACGCGGGGCACCCACCGTCGGCCTTGCTCAAGCTCGTCAACCCCATGCTGGGCTTCCTGCTGCGCACCCCGCTCGCCGGCCCCCTCCGCAAGCAGCTGATGGTGCTGAGCTTCACTGGGCGAAAGACGGGGCGGCCGTTCACACTTCCGGTGAGCGCCCATGTGATCGACAACGATTTGTATGCGCTCACCGGCGCTGCGTGGAAGCAGAACTTCCGCGATGGCGCGCCGGCCCAGGTCGTCTACGACGGCAAGTCAACCGCGATGCGCGGCGAGCTCATCACCGACCGCGCCATCGTCTCCGACCTCTATAAACGCTGCGCCGAGTCGTATGGCGTCCGGCGTGCGCAAACCATGATCGGGTTGAAATTCCGCGACCAGCGCATCCCCACCCTCGAAGAGTTCGGCGAGGCGGTCGACCGCATGAAATTGGGCGCCGTCCGGCTGACTCCGGCCGGGTAACGGGTTACTCGGCTCGGTCACTGGCACGGCGCTGCGCCCGCGGCGGCGCGCGTCCGGCTGATCACCGGCCGGACAAACCCGGCATCGCACACCGCCTGCCGCACCGTCTCCCCCACCAGCTCCGCGCGGTCGACCGGAACCAAGGCGATCACACAGCCGCCGAAGCCGCCACCGGTCATCCGGGCCCCCAACGCCCCAGCCCGGACCGCGGTATCGGCGATCAGATCGATGTGCTCCGTGGTGATTTCGAAATCGTCGCGCATTGACGCGTGCGAGGCGGTCAGGATCTCCCCGGCCGCGGTGAAATCCGAATCGCTCAGTGCATCAACAAAATCGAGCACCCGTCGGTTCTCGGTCAGAACGTGGCGGGCACGACGTGCGTCGACCGGATCGGCCACCGCAGCCAGTATCGAGAGCCCGCGATCGGCGACCTCACGCAGTGCGGACGCCCCCAGATCGGCGGCCGCCCGCTCGCACGACGCACGCCGGGCCGCGTAGTCGCCGCCGGCGTGACGATGGCGGGCCCGGGAGTCGATCAGCAGCAGCCCAACACCGCGACCGTCCGGGTCGAAGGCCACCGGCTCAACGGTGACGTCGCGAAAATCGATCAACAACGCCGTCGATGCCTCCCCGAACAGCGAGGCCAGCTGGTCAAGCAAACCCGTTGGGGCACCGACATAGTCATTTTCGGCGCGCTGGGCCAGGCGCGCCTGTTCCTTGAGGTCGATGCGCACACCGGTAGCCGAAGTGATCGCGCCCAGCACCGCGCACTCCAGCGCCGCCGATGAAGAAAGGCCCGACCCCATCTCCACCTCGCTGGTGATCGACATCGCGCCACCGGGCACCGGGTGTCCGGCCTGACGCAGCGCCCACATCACCCCGGCCACGTAACCGGCCCAGCCTTCCACGTCACCGGGAGCGGTGCCGAGCGGAATGCGCACCGGGCCGTCGGCTCGGCCGCTGTTCACGGTGATTGCGTCGCTGCGGTCGGGGCTGAAAGTCGCCACGGTGCGCTGCGGTAACGCGATCGGCAGCGCGAACCCGAGGTTGTAGTCGGTGTGCTCCCCGATCAGGTTGATCCGCCCCGGAGCGGCGTAGCGGACGGTCATGCGAGTTCCCGCAGCCGCTGGGCCACACTCTCCGGCGTGACGTCACCGATGAAGGCGCCCATCGCCGATTCGGACGCCGCCAAGTACTTGAGCTTCGTTGCGCTGCGCCGGATCGACATCAGTTCGACGTGGAAGTAGCCGTCGCCCTGAGCATCGGAGTCCGTGAATTGATGCAACGCCGAAATGTATGGCAGCGGAGCCGGATACATCCGGTCGAACCGCCCCAGCACGTCGAGGTAGACGTGCGCGAACGCATCCAGTTCCTCCTCCCTTAATTCGACGAGGTTGTGCACAAACCTGTTTGGGTAGATGTGCACCTCGACCGGCCAGCGCGCCGCAAACGGGACGAATGCCGTGACCAGGTCAGTACGCGCGACAATGCGGCTGCCGTCGGCGACCTCCCGCGCCAACAGGTTGGCGAAGAGGTTGTCGCCGTGACGAATTCGATATTGGTGCGCCTGCCCCAGCATGGCCGCCGTTCGCGGGGCGAGAAAGGGGTAGCCGTAGATCTGACCATGCGGATGAGTCAGTGTCACCCCGATTTCCTCGCCACGGTTTTCGAAACAGAACACCTGCTCAATGCCCGGTGCGGCCATCAGCTCGGTGGTGCGGTGCCGCCATGCCTCGAACACCAGCCGGGCATGCGCTGGTTCCAGCTCCGAGAACGAACCGGTGTGGTCGCTGGAAAAACAGATCACCTCCGTTCGACCCTGCCCCGGTGCGGAAACGAAGTCATCGGCGGGCACCGACAGCGGCTGGCCGGCACCGGAGAGGCTCGGGAACCGATTCTCGAAAACCACGACGTCGTAGTCCGGCGCCGGCACCTCGCCGGTCAGTCCGGTCGGACTGGGACACAGTGGGCACTGGTCGGCGGGCGGCTTGTAGGTGCGGTCTTGGCGCAGCGCCGCGATGATCACCCACTGTCCGGTTGACCGGTCGAACCGCAACTGCGACTGGTTCGGGTCGCGCTCCGGTAAGCGCCGGCGATCGGCGACCGGCGCCGGGCGGTGCCCGGGCAACGCAAAGAACAGCAGGTCACGGCCATCTGCTAGCTG
>DASYJS010000176.1:0-4655 GCA_035996225.1 Mycobacterium sp.
CGGGTGGCGTCCACCTTGTAGGTGACCTTGAGCACCGGCGAGTAGATGGAATCGACTGGGATACGGCCGATTTCGGCACCGGAGGCACGGTTCTGCACGGCCGGCACATAGCCGCGGCCGCGCTCGACGACGAGCTCGACCTCGAGCTTGCCCTTGTCGTTCAGCGTCGCGATGTGCATCTCGGGGTTGTGCACCGTGACACCGGCAGGCGGCACGATGTCACCCGCGGTGACCGCACCCGGACCCTGCTTGCGCAGGTACATGGTGACCGGCTCGTCCTCCTCGGAGGACACGACCAGACCCTTGAGGTTCAAGATGATGTCGGTGACATCCTCTTTGACACCGGGCACGGTGGTGAACTCGTGCAGCACGCCATCGATGCGAATACTGGTGACGGCCGCACCGGGAATCGACGACAGCAGCGTGCGCCGCAGCGAATTGCCCAGGGTGTAACCGAATCCCGGCTCCAGCGGCTCGATGACGAACTGGGACCGGCTGTCGGTGAGGATTTCCTCGGACAGTGTGGGTCGCTGAGAAATCAGCATGGTGTTTCTTGTTCTCCTTCTCGGCACCCGCTATTTGATGCCGTTAGGTGTTCCGCCGCTGCGGGCGCAGTGGCGGAAGTCTGCGCCTACTTCGAGTAGTACTCGACGATCAGCTGCTCGGTGAGCGGCACGTCGATCTGGGTCCGCTCGGGCAATTGGTGGACCAGGATGCGCTGCCGCTCCCCCACCAGCTGCAGCCAACCCGGGATCGGACGGTCGCCCGCCGTCTCCCGCGCGATCTGAAACGGCACCGTGTTCAGCGACCCGTTCCTTACATCGATGATGTCGTATTGCGACACCCGGTAGCTGGGGACGTTGACGTGCACGCCGTTGACGCTGAAGTGGCCGTGGCTGACCAGCTGGCGGGACATCCGGCGGGTACGCGCCAACCCGGCGCGGTACACGACGTTGTCCAGCCGGCTCTCCAGGATCTGCAGCAGGTTCTCACCCGTCTTGCCGGAGTGGCGCACGGCTTCTTCGTAGTAGCGACGGAACTGCTTTTCCATCACGCCGTAGGTGAAGCGGGCCTTCTGCTTCTCCTGCAGCTGCAGCAGGTATTCGCTTTCCTTGATCCGCGCGCGGCCGTGCTGGCCGGGCGGGTAGGGACGCTTCTCGAACGCCTGGTCGCCACCGACGAGGTCGGTGCGCAGCCGGCGCGATTTGCGCGTCATGGGTCCGGTGTAACGAGCCATGGATTGTTCTCCTCCTAGACCCTGCGTCGCTTCGGCGGGCGAACGCCGTTGTGTGGCTGTGGGGTGACGTCCGAGATCGCGCCGACCTCCAGGCCGGCGGCCTGCAACGAGCGGATCGCGGTCTCGCGGCCCGAGCCCGGGCCCTTCACGAACACGTCGACCTTCTTCACGCCGTGCTCCTGGGCCTTGCGGGCGGCGTTCTCGGCAGCCAGCTGCGCGGCGAACGGCGTCGACTTCCGCGAACCCTTGAACCCGACGTGACCCGACGACGCCCAGGCGATGACGTTGCCCTGCTGGTCGGTGATCGTCACGATCGTGTTGTTGAACGTGCTCTTGATGTGCGCCGCACCGTGGGGGACGTTCTTCTTTTCCCGGCGACGGGTCTTCTGCCCTTTCTTGGGAGCAGCGGCTGCCTTCTTGGCGGGTGGCATGGGTTACCTGGCCTTCTTCTTGCCGGCGATGGTGCGCTTGGGGCCCTTGCGGGTCCGCGCGTTTGTCTTGGTGCGCTGGCCACGCACCGGCAGGCCACGGCGGTGCCGCAGACCCTGGTAGCAGCCGATCTCGATCTTGCGGCGGATGTCTGCCTGCACCTCGCGGCGCAGGTCACCCTCGACCTTGAGAGAGGCTTCGATGTAGTCGCGAAGGTGGGTCAGCTGGTCGTCGGTGAGATCCTTGGTGCGCAGGTCCCGGTCGATGCCGGTGGCTTCCAGGATCTCGTTAGAGCGGGTACGGCCGATGCCGAAGATATAGGTCAGCGCGATCTCCATCCGCTTATCACGCGGCAGATCGACGCCTACTAGTCGAGCCATAGGTGGCGTTTCCTCTTGTTTCTAGGCGGAGGTCTGATCCCAACCCGTTCCCGTCGAATTCGGCGGGGTCCGGCCTCCGTCCGGACGTGGATGAGCGGCCTATCCGCTCACTGGTGTTGGGAGGTCTGCATTTAGTTGTTTAGCGGCGCGACACTGGGTCACCGGCGGCGACCCGCTGCGCCCGGCTACGCCGCGCTTGCGATCGCCGCTAGCCTTGGCGCTGCTTGTGACGAGGATCTGAGCAGATCACCATGACCCGCCCATGCCGCCGGATCACCCTGCACTTGTCACAGATTGGCTTGACGCTGGGGTTCACCTTCACGGCCGTATCGATCCTGTCTGTCTACTCGTAGGTTGCTTTTACTTGTACCGGTACACGATGCGGCCCCGGGACAGGTCGTAGGGAGACAGCTCCACCACCACCCGGTCCTCGGGCAGGATGCGGATGTAGTGCTGCCGCATCTTGCCGCTGATGTGGGCAAGCACCTTGTGACCGTTCTCCAGCTCAATGCGGAACATCGCATTGGGCAGGGGCTCGACCACCCGGCCCTCGACCTCGATGGCGCCTTCCTTCTTGGCCATAACTTCTCAGATAATCCTCGTCGTTTAGTTTCGTTCTCGTCTGCGCCAACGGCACAGCATTGACACCGACTTTGAAACGTGAGCCGGTGACAGGAAATTCCTAGGGAACGGACACACAAAAAAGCCGGCGCGGAATGGCGCACCGTCGGTCCATGCTACCCGTTGCGACGGCGTGGCCAAAATCCGCGATCAGAGCGCTCGCGGGCGCCACCTCGACCCACCACACCGCGCCTGACAAGCGCATACTTGACGCCGATGACACGTCCCGATGCGCAACCGCGCAAACCCGTGATGCTGACCGTCGACGACGATCCAGCGGTGTCCCGCGCGGTGGCCCGGGATCTGCGTCGCCACTACGGCGAGGAGCACCGCATCGTGCGGGCGGAATCGGGCGCCGACGCATTGGAGACACTCCGGGAACTCAAGCTGCGGGGCGAAGCCGTCGCAATGCTGATCGCCGACTACCGGATGCCGCAAATGTCTGGCATCGAGTTTCTCGAGCAGGCAATGGACCTGTACCCGGCGGCACGTCGGGTCCTGCTGACCGCCTATGCCGATACGCACGCCGCCATCGATGCGATCAACGTCGTCGACCTCGACCACTACCTGCTCAAGCCGTGGGATCCGCCCGAGGAAAAGCTCTACCCCGTCATCGACGGGCTGCTGGAGGCGTGGCGAGCGGCACCCGAACACCCGATCCCCCACACCAAGGTGATCGGGCACCGCTGGTCGGCCCGGTCCTGGCAGGTGCGCGACTTCCTGGCCCGCAACGGGCTCTACTACACCTGGTTCATGGCCGACGAGCCCGCCGGCGAGCGGATCCTCAAGGCTGCCGGCGAGGACGGCCTGCGGCTACCCGTCGTCGTCACCGAACGTGGCGAGCCCCTCGTCGACCCCACCGACGCACAACTGGCCGACACGCTGGGCCTGTCCACCCAGCTGTCCAAGGACTTCTACGACCTGATCGTCATCGGCGGCGGCCCCGCCGGCCTGGCCGCCGCTGTCTATGGCGCCTCCGAGGGTCTGCGCACGGTGCTCATCGAACGCACCGCAACCGGTGGTCAGGCCGGCCAAAGTTCGCGGATCGAGAACTACCTGGGCTTTCCGGATGGTGTGTCGGGTGGCCAGTTGGCCGACCGCGCGCGCAGGCAGGCCGAGAAGTTCGGCGCCGAACTGATCACTGCCCGCACGGCCACCACGCTGGAGATCAATGGATCCAAGCGCACCGTGCGGTTCGCCGACGGCGGATCCGTCGACGCGCACGCGGTCATCCTGGCCACCGGGGTCTCCTACCGCCAGCTGGACGCAACCGGGTGCGCCGAGCTGACCGGGCGGGGCGTCTACTACGGCGCGGCGACGTCCGTCGCGTCGGAGTGCAAGGACGAGGACGTCTACGTCATCGGCGGTGCGAATTCGGCCGGACAGGCCGCGATGTTTCTGTCCCGCGATGCCGCATCGGTGACCATCGTGGTGCGCGCGGCGTCGCTCGAGGCGTCGATGTCGTATTACCTGATTCAGCAGATCAAAGAGAACCCCAAAATCACCGTCCGCACCTGCTCCGAGGTTCACTGCGCCGTTGGAACCGACCACCTGGAGAAGCTGACCCTGGCCGACAACCGAACCGGCACCACCGAAGACGTCACCTGCGCCCGGATGTTCATCTTCATCGGCGCCGCGCCGCGCACCGAATGGCTGGACGGGGTGCTCGCCCGCGACGACCACGGCTTCCTGCTGACCGGCCCCGACCTGCGCAACGTGTGCGGCTGGGCATTGGACCGCCCACCCCACCACCTGGAAACCAGCGTCCCGGGCGTATTCGTGGCCGGCGACGTGCGCTCGGAGTCCGCCAAACGGGTCGCGGCCGCGGTGGGCGAAGGATCGATGGCCGTGATGCTGGTCCACCGTTACCTGGCGGAGTCATAGGGGCCTGGGGATGACCGACAAGATGCCGTGCAAGCCCGACGAGCTGCGCACCCTGTTCCTGTTCGAGGCCCTCACCGACGAGCAGCTCGCGGTGCTGTGCACGA
>DASYJS010000177.1:0-1557 GCA_035996225.1 Mycobacterium sp.
ATCATCATCGGGTGCACCATCAACAATGGCGGGCCGACTTGCGACTGCCCCGGCCGGCTGTCGGGCGGGAAATAGCGCCGCAGCTTGTACATCGGCACGCTCTCGACGACCTGGGACGGCGATGGAATGCTGCCCGTTTCCAGGCCACCCAGTCGCAAAACTTCCAGGCCATTCTGAGCTGTGGCCACCAGACGCCCGACGGGTCGGGTCACCATCGACAAATTGAGATCCACCACGGCTCCTCGCTGCCCCCTCAGTTAAGCCTTGACCAGCGTGGACATCATGGCACATCCGTCACCACGCGTGTTCTAGGTCACACTCATTGATCCCGGGGCACCTAGGTCATGCCTGGCTTTGTCCTGGCTCTCGCATCGCTGCTCGCCTCGCCTTCCAGCTTTACGCCGTGGCTATGAGGGTCGCTCCCCGATTACAGTGGCGGGACCGCGCCGGTTTCACACCGGCTTCCTGCATCGTCATTGCCTAACGGGTGACATTGTTGCACTTCGCCGCTCGGGGCGGTAGCAAATCACCGCAATCACGCCGAGCGGGGAGCACGGTGGCGCTTGTAGCGCGGTCGGTAGCGTCGGTCCAGTGGCACACCTGCTCGGAGCCGAGGCAGTACACCTGGCGTATCCGAACCAGGTCATCTTCGATTCGGTCACGCTCGGGGTGAATGACGGCGCGCGGATCGGCATCGTCGGCCGAAACGGGGACGGCAAATCCAGCCTGCTCGGCGTGCTCACCGGCCAGATCCAGCCCGATTCCGGTCGGGTGACCCAACGAAGCGGCTTACGGGTAAGCGCGCTGAGCCAGGCGGACATTCTCGATCCCAGCCACACCGTCGGCTGGACTTTGGTCGGTGACCAACCCGACCACCAGTGGGCCGGCGAAGCCCGCGTGCGCGATGTGGTGGATGGGTTGGTGTCCGATATCGACTGGAATGCAACGGTTTCCACACTGAGTGGCGGACAGCGGCGGCGAGTGCAGCTGGCGCAGTTGCTCATTGGCGACTGGGACGTGATCGCCCTCGACGAGCCCACCAACCACCTTGACATCGAGGGCATCACCTGGTTGGCCGATCACTTGAAACAACGCTGGGCACGCAACAGCGGCGGGCTGCTGATCGTCACCCACGACCGCTGGTTTCTCGATGAAGTCGCTGGCACCACTTGGGAAGTGCACGACGGCATCGTGGAGCCGTTCGAAGGCGGATACGCCGCTTATGTGTTGCAACGGGTGGAGCGAGACCGCCAGTTGGCCTCGAGCGAGGCCAAACGGCAGAACCTGATGCGCAAGGAGCTGGCGTGGTTGCGCCGCGGGCCCCCGGCGCGCACCGCCAAGCCCAAGTTCCGCATCGAGGCAGCCAACCAGCTGATCGCTGACATACCGCCGCTGCGCAACACCGTCGAGTTGGCCAAGCTGGCCACTGCCCGGCTGGGCAAAGACGTCGTCGACCTGCTCGATGTGTCGGTCTCGTTTGACGGACGCCCGGTGCTGCGGGACGTCGAGTGGCGAATCGCGCCGGGTGAGCGCAGCGGTATCGTCGGCGCCAATGGT
>DASYJS010000178.1:0-6604 GCA_035996225.1 Mycobacterium sp.
GGGCATTGCTGTATCAGTGGCGAGACGTGATTCCCGCTCGGTGGTCGCTCGTGACAGTGAGCGTAGTCATCGTTCTAGCGTCGAGCCTGCTGCCCGACTACCGGGTGCTCGGCGGCGTTGCGCTGGCGTATTCCGTGATCGTTTCGGGTTCGTTGATCCAAAGCAAGCGCTTGAGGTTACCTACGGATGTGTCCTACGGCACTTACATTTACGCATTTCCCATCCAGCAGTTGCTGGCGGTCTGTGGGCTGGCCAGCCTGAATCCCTTCCTGTTTTTCGCCATTGCGACGGCAGCTACCTTGCCGCTCGCCGCGCTCAGCTGGTTTGTCGTGGAAAAGCCCGCGCTATCTCTCAAATCGCGCCTCAAGCGGAAGTCTGCCTCCGAGCTCTCCGAAGCCGACCGTTCGGCCTAGTCCCTGTCGTTGCTGCGCGGCGTCAGCCCACCAGCAGAGCGCCTCCGAGGCGGCAAGCAAGGCCGACCGTGTGGCTATGATGGCGTGGCATGGGATTGGGGACCGCGGTGCGAACGCGAACGAAACTGGGGCAGGTATTCGATCCGCGAGCAAACGCGCTGAACGCTTTCCGTTTGGCGCTGGCGGCCGAGGTGATCCTGTGGCATTCCTTCCCCGTCACGGGCCACAGCGTGTCGTCCAGACCGGTTCTCCAGCTTCTTTTCTCGGTCGGGGTTGACGGGTTCTTCGCACTTTCCGGATTCCTGATCACCTCGAGTTGGCTCCGCAACCCACAACTGCGCGACTATCTCCTCGCTCGAGCTCTTCGCATCCTTCCCGGGCTCTACGCCTGCCTGATCGTCACCGCGTTCGTGTTCGCCCCGCTCAGCCTGGCGATTCAGGGTGGCTCAGCTACCAAACTGCTATTGTCCAGCGCGCCAATCGAGTACGTCCTGAAAAACAGCACACTGCTGTCGGCGCTTCAGCTGGATATCGGCGGGACACCGCTGAAGATTCCAGACGCCGGTGTCTGGAACGCTTCTGTGTGGACGCTCATGTGGGAGGTGTTGTGCTATCTCGCCGTTGCGGCTATCGGTCTGGTCGGACTTGCGAATCGACGGTGGCTGACTCCTGCGATCTTGGCACTCGCAATGCTTGGGGCGACGTTGTTGCCGCCGCTTACCTTCCCCGGCGAATGGACCAACTTACAGCTCGCTGCGCGCTTCGCGATCATGTTTTCGGCTGGTGCGCTGCTGTATCAGTGGCGAGATGTGATTCCCGCGCGGTGGTCGCTCGTCGCGGTGAGCGTGCTCATCGTTGCGACGTCGAGCCTGCTGCCTGACTACCGGGTGATCGGTGGCCTCCCGCTGGCGTATGCCATCATCGTTTCGGGTTCGCTGATCCACAACAAGCGCTTGCGTTTACGTACGGACCTGTCCTACGGCACCTACATTTACGCATCTCCGATTCAGCAATTGCTGGCCGTATGTGGGCTTTCCGGTCTGAACCCCTTGCTATTTTTCGTCATTGCGACCACCGCGACGCTGCCGCTGGCCGCCCTGAGCTGGGTCCTGATAGAGAAGCCCGCACAGTCTCTGAAATCTCGGCTCAAGCGGATTGGTTTGGCTCCGAGCTTTCCGAAGCCAGCCGATCCTGACGTCACCGCGGTAGCTGGAGAACGCCCACAACACCACGGTCAGCACTTCGGCTCCCACGCTGATCGCCGCGTACGGCGAAGGGTCCCAACCACGCTCGGAAAACCCGAAGAGTCCGGCGGTTCTGGACAGAGCGAACGCGACCAGAGAGCCGCCGGCTAGCGCAGCGGCCGTCCAGCGCAGCCACCAGGGACCACCGAGAAGGATCAGCGCAGCCATCGCGAACGAGACACTGGCCTGGATCAGGAATGACGTGCCTATCATCGGAATGTGCTGGTAGCCACGGACATAGAGGTATGCGTGGCTGGCGGCGCTGCTAACCAAGGACACGGCAAAGCCGATCCGGACCAGGACGCTTGTCAAATTCATTGCAGCCTCTGCTCTTTCAACGCCAAAGCAGTCTCGCCCTTGGTGTAGCTGACTTCGCGGATGCCCAGCGCGTCGTGCAGCTTTCCGGCCGGCAGCGTGATCGGCTTGGGCGCCCGGCCATCGCCGGGATGGGGCAGGGGGTAGGCGGTCGTCGTCCCGCTGTAGAACGCCACGTTGCCTTCCGTCTTGGAAAACAATTGGTGGACATGCCCGTTGATGCAATTCACCGAAGCGAAGCGGCGCAGGTAGCTGAGCGCCTGGGTGGCGTCGTCGGTGCCCCAGCCCCAGTCCGGGTACATCGCGAACAACGGAATATGGCTGAACACGATGATCGGGGTATCGCTCGATAGCCGCGCGACGTCCTTCTCGACGAACTCCAGCTGATCGACACCCAGATGTCCGAGCTTGCGCAGGTTCAACGTGTTGACCAGTGCGATCACGTGAACGCCGGCGATGTCGAAGCTGTACCACCCATCACCGGCCGAGCCCGCACCGAAGGCGTTTCGGTACTTCTGCCCCGCATCGTCGACCGAGTCGTGCTCCCCCGGCACGGTGAACACATGTGGCGTTCTCAGTCCGCTCATCATCTGCTTCACCTGGTCGAACTGACCGGGGCTGGACAAGTGAGTGAGGTCGCCGGTGTGTATGACGAAATCCGGTGTGTAGCCCAGGCTGTTGATCTGATCGATCGCGTGGCCGAACGTGCCGGACACGTCCGGGTTGGGGGCACCGGTGAAGCCGATGTGGCTGTCGCTGACCTGAGCGAACCGCAGGGTGGGCCGGATACGCGCGCGCTCGGCCGCCGCGGCACCGGCGACATGTGAGATCACCTCGCCGCCGGCCACGGTGAACCCGACCGCCGCCCCGAACCACGCCGTGTGCCTGATCAGCTGACGGCGACTCATCGTGTTCGGGTCCGTCTCTGAATTCACTGCGTCACCACCACGGTGCCGCGCATCATCGGGTGAATGGAGCAGACGTAGTCGAAAGTTCCTGCGGTGGCGAAGGTGTGGGTGAAGGTGGCCCCGGTCCCCATGCCGGGCGAGCGAAACGAACCGTCGCTCGCAGCCACCGTGTGGGGTTCCTCGTCACGATTGGTCCACGTGACCGTGCTGCCCGCACCGACCGTCAGCGTCGCGGGGGCAAACGCGAAGCCGTCGATGGTGACTTGGTTACCGCTGGCCGGCACTGCCGGTACGGTGATCGACGGCGTCGCGCCGGCATCCGGACTCAGCGTGACCGACGGTTGCGCAGTAGGCCGCGAAGCCGAGCAACCGGCCAGCACCAAGCTGACTGCCACCACCGCGACCGAATGTTTTCGAAGCTTGGCGATCTTCATGCCAAGAGATAGCGCGGTTGGTTACACCGCTTAGGCTGGCTGTTCGGGGTGCGGTGGGGCGAACACCTCGATGATCCCGTTGCTCTCGCGAACCATCAGCGTAGGCAACGGCTTTGGGGCGATCGGCAGTTGATGGGTGAGCACATCGCCCGTGGGAGAAAACGACGTCGAGTGGCAGGGGCAGCGCAATCTGTCCTCCGGTGCGTCGAACCACAACCGGCACCCTTGATGGGTGCAGACCCCCGAAACGGCCTGGGGCTTGCCATCGACGCGGCGGACGAATCCGCTGACCGACCCGAGGTCAAACGGATGCATGCGGCCATCCGGCACGTCCGAGCTGGCCGCCACACGCTGCCAGCTTCCGTCGTTGGGCGTGAGTTGTCCGGCTGCAGTATCAGGGGCAGTGCCTTCGGTGTGGTTTCCCGTCACGGCTCGATCGATGGTAACCGCGGTCACCGCAGCGGCCGCCGCGGCCGACGTCCCGACGATGACCTGGCGCCGCGTCGTGTTTGGCTTGGGCGCCGGTTCGGCGGGCGTGCCGGCCATTTGTTCGGCGAGTCGCCGGTGCAGGTCGGTCAGGAATTCCGGACGGGGGGCGGCCTCGGTGTCAGGACCCTCTCGCGCTGCTCGCAGCTCGATCGCCGTGCGGATCTGCGCGGCCTCAAAGTCGGCAGGCGCAAACGGTTTTGGCCGACGTCCCCGCAGCAGATCGTCGACGTAGCGGCGCAACCCTCGCGCGTTCATGACTGGCCCCCATCGTTGACCTGTGCCGCCAGTCGCAGAGCGCGATGTTGGAGCACTTTGGCATTGGCAACGCTGATTCCGAGTTCCGCGGCAGACTCCTTGATCGAATTACCTTGCAGGAAACGTAATTCCAGAATTTGACGATAGCGGTCCGGCAGATTATCGAGAACCTGAGCGACGCGCGCCGGGGCGGTGCTGATCGCTTCCTCGCTATCGGGTGGTTGCTCGATGTCCTCGATCGAGGTTATCTCCCGACCCAGGGTCTCGCGCCAGTGCGCGGCCAGCACGGTTCGCGCAGTGGCGCGCAGGTATGCGCGCACCTCGCCGACGCTCGCCGTCAGGCGCAGCGGCCGCAGCGCCGCGAGGAACACCTCGGTGGTGAGGTCCTCAGCGTCCGCCCGGTTGCCGACCCGGGCGAACAGCGTCCGGTACACCCAGGTCGCGTTGTCCTGGTACACGGCCTCCCAGTTGGTGTAGCCGTCGTTGGGCACCGCGCGCAGGGGGCGCGGGCCCGCGGGTTCGTTTTGTGCCGTCACATGCCTCCCTCACCCGATGAATAACAGCGGGGGTTACACAGTCAGGGTGCGGCGAGCGAAGCGCCGTCGACGACGAGCTCATCGAGCTTCGCTGCGGTCGCCGAAAGCACTGACTTGGCGATGCTCAGCATCCGCTCCCGCACCCGGGGCTTCACCGACGCCGACGGCAGCAGCTGCCCGATCAGATGACCGAAGAGGTCCAGGCGCACCGCGGACAGCCAGGCGGTCATATCCGGGTCATCGAGCCAGCGCAGTTGACTTCCGTAATCGGCCAGCGCGATGCGCACCCAATCGAGATCGGTGTCGGGGTGCGGCAACGGCGCGCACAGCTGATTTTTCGTGATGTCATCTGGATAAGCCGCCTCCACGTGGGCGATCAGCGCGGCGCTGAATATTTGTTGGCACCCGCGCACGCTTTGCAGCGTGATGCGGCCGGTATCGAAAATCGGAGTAGCAGGACGTTTTTCGGCACCGTCGGCGGTGCAGTCGATGTAGAGCGCGCGCCCGTCCATCGCCACCTCACCGTCGTCGAGGACCATCTTGTCGGTCTCGATACGCAGCAGGTGGCCCCGGCGAACGATATCGCCGATGCGTCGCAGCTGGTCCAGTTCTGCCCGGGTGACGGTCGCGCAGCGGTACATCGTGGGTCGGACCGCCGGGTCGATCCGCAACACGGTGCCCGCATCCTCGAGCCGGACAAACAGATCATCGACCGACACCGCGTCGCTGATCGCCCGCAGTTGCGCGATAAATCGGGCTTTGATCAGGTCGGCGAACAGCGATCCGGGTTGCATCGCCGCGCGATCCAGCAGCCAGGAATCGCGCGGCATGATCCAGGTCAGCCGATCCGCCTCGATCCCGTGGCCCAGTAGCCACAGGCAGGTGTCGATGCCGGTCTTGCCGGCCCCGACGATGACGTAGCGCTGGCGCGCAGCGAGCCTCGGCAGGTCGTTCGGCGGGACACACGCGATGCCGGTCGCGACCGGGTAGGGCGGCGGGCGCATCGCGGGAACCAGCACGCGCATGTACGTGGCGTCAACGACGCGGCGCGTCACGTTGACGGTGTAGTCGGTCCCGGCCAACGTGACAAAGCGGCCCGCACCCAGATACTCACTCATCGGGAAGTAGCTGACCCGCCCGGTCGGCAACAACTGCTGCCGCATGACATGGTCATAGTAGGCGCAGACTTCCCCGCCGGTCGCTAATTCGTAGAGCCCTTCGTTCCAGCCGGCTTGATCGATGGTGCCGCGGCCGAGGCTTAGCGAATTGACGCCATAGAATGCCGACGGCTGATGCAGTCGGACGAACGGATACGCGGTAGTCCAATGTCCACCGGGCTGGTGGTTGCGGTCCACCACCACCACGCGGGCCTCCGTCTCAGAGACCAGCGTGTCGAGGAACGCCATGCCCATGGCGCCGGCGCCGACGACGAGGTAGTCGGCCTCGGTGGTGTGCATCGGGGTAAAGGCTAGCCCCACTCGCCGGTATCACACCTGGGTTACGCCGCTCGCGCCTCAACCACGCTGAGCGGTGAAGCGGTTTGCACCACCCGCGTCATCTGGAGTCCGGCTTGGCTGAGCAGATCTCGGTACTCGGCGGCAGTGCGTTCGCGGGCCCCCAAATTCAGCAGCATCTCCAAATCCACCCATTTTCCCGGGAAGTCACGGTCGTGCTGAGGGATGACCAATTCCACCAGCAGCACCGTGGCTCGGGGGCCGGCCGCTGTACGAACGTTGCGCAGGATTTGCACCGCCTTTTCGTCGGACCAGTCGTGGATGATGTTCTTGAGGATGTAGGCGTCCCCACCGGTTGGGACGTCGTCAAAAAACGACCCCTCCGCGATACGTACCCGGTCGGCGACCTTGTGCTCACGCAACAGGCTTGGGGCGCTGGCAACAACCGACGACAGGTCGTACAGGACGCCGCGCGAAGCCGGCGCCCCCGCCAGGATGGCGGCCAACAGTGGGCCGTGCCCACCGCCCACGTCGACGATCATGGGGTAGGCGCTAG
>DASYJS010000179.1:0-3315 GCA_035996225.1 Mycobacterium sp.
CTGGCCTCGGCGCCCAAGCCCGCGGCACCCTATGAGAACCCGTTCGCGGAGCTCGCCAAATGACAACCACCCCGGTTGTCGCGTCCCGCGACGGTGACCGCCGAGCCGAGGCGCCGGAAACGCCCCGGTGGCGGTCTGTGCTGGATCCCGCGAACTTGGCCACCTGGGCCGCGCCGATAGCGCTGGTGCTGCTCGCGATCGTCTTCCAGGTGCTCAATCCGACGTTCTTGAGTCTGGGCAACCTGACGTCGATGCTGACGTCGTCGGCCATCCTGATCGTGCTGGCGATCGGGCAGACGTTCGTGGTGGCCACCGCCGGAATCGACCTGTCGATCGCATCGGCCATGACGCTCGCGGCGGTGATCTTCGGGATCGCGTTCGACGCCGGTCTGCTGGCCGCCGTCGTCGCCGCCGTCGTGACCGGGCTCGCGGTCGGACTGGTCAACGGGCTGATCATCGCGCGGGGTCGGATCACCGACTTCATCGTCACCTTGGGCATGTTGTCTGCGGCGTCGGGAATGGCGCTGATCTTCGCCGACGGCAAACCCAAGACCATCATCAGCGCGCCCCTGCTGAAACTGTCCACGGGCACCGTGTGGATCTTCGGGTACAGCTTCCTCATCGCGATCGCGCTGGCCGCCGTCGCCCACGTGGTGCTGTTCCATACCCGCTTCGGCACCTACGTGCTGGCGACTGGCGGTAACAGTGAGGCGGCAGCCGCGACCGGGGTGCCGACCGCGCGGATCAAAACCACGGTGTACATCATCGCCGGCCTGACCGCGGGTATCGCCGCGATCCTGCTCGTGGCCCGCGTCGGTGCCGCCGAGCCCGCTTCGAACACCTCGTTTCTGCTCAACTCGGTGGCTGCGGTCGTGCTCGGCGGGGTCAGCCTGTTCGGCGGCCGGGCCACCATCGCAGGTCCCGTAGTGGGTGCACTGCTGCTCACCGGGCTCGTCAACGGCCTGACGCTGCTGGGGGTTTCGCAGTTCTATCAACCGCTGTCGGTCGGCGTCGTTGTTGTCGCCGCAGCCTTCCTCACGAGGTTCCAGAAATGACCCAGGCCACCACACACCGCCCCCTTGCCGAGGACGTACCCGACGATGCCCTGCTCAAAATCGACGGTGCCACATTGGCTTTCGGTCAGGTTCGGGCGCTCAAGGGCGTGACGATGCACGCGCGCCGCGGCGAGGTCACCGCCATTGTCGGCGACAATGGTGCCGGGAAGTCGACACTGATCCGCTGCGTCAGCGGCGTGCACGCCCCCGACTCGGGCTCGATCGCCTTCGACGGGCAGGCCGTACACTTCCGCTCACCGCACGAGGCGCGCGACGCGGGCATCGAGACTGTGCATCAGAACCTGGCCCTGGTCGAGGATCTCACCGTGTGGCAGAACCTGTTTTTGAATCGTGAGATCGTCCGGCGCTTCGGTCCGTTCGCGGTCCTGAACCGGCGTGCGATGCGCGCCGGGGCGCAAGAGATGGTGTCCGGCCTGGCAGTCAACGTGCCCGCGGTCGGATCCCGGGTGCGCCGCCTCTCGGGTGGCCAACGCCAAGCCGTATCCATCTGCCGCGCGGCCGGTTTCACGTCCAAGTTGATCATCATGGACGAGCCGACCGCGGCCCTGGGTGTCCAGGAGACGGCCAGGGTCGAGGAGTTGATCACGCGACTCCGTTCGGAAGGTCACGCGATCGTCCTGATCAGCCACAACTTCTCGCAGGTGCTAAAGCTCTCCGACGCCGTGTGGGTGATGCGGGCCGGCCACTGCGTGGCGGGCAGGCGCACCTCCGACACCGACGGCGATGAGATCGTCGCGCTGCTCACCGGTGCGCGGCCGGGCGACTACGCAGATCAACAAGGAGCAAACGCATGACTTCGACCGCCGAGGTTTCCAACCCGATCGGCGTCCACGCGCTGGTGTGGGTGGGCGACACAAGCCCCGCCAGCGTCGAGTCGGCCATCTCGCAGACCGTTGCCGCGGGATACGACATCCTCGAGTTCTCGTTACACGACGCGGTGAACATCGACCGGGTCAAGACACGAGAACTGCTGACAGCCAACGGTATCAAGGCCGCATGCTCGCGGGGGCTGGCCCGAGAAGCCGATATCTCGAGCGAAGACACATCAGTTGTCGCACGTGGCGCGGCCCTATTGGCCGAATCTCTTGCCGTGACTCATGACATCGGTGCCACCACGCTGACCGGCGCCCTCTACAGCGCGTTCGGGAAGGCGCCGTGCGCGCTGACGCAAACAGGTCGGGCCAACGTCGTCGCAGTACTTCGTGACCTTGCCGCCGAAGCCGCGCCTCTGGGCGTCACGCTCGGGCTCGAGATCTGCAACCGCTACGAGACGAATGTGGTCAACACAGCGCGGGACTGCTTGCGACTGGCCGATGACATCGGTGCCGACAACATCGTCATCCACCTCGACACGTACCACATGAACATCGAAGAGGACGACATGGTCACGCCGGTGCGCGACTGCGGTGACCGGCTGGGCTACGTCCATATCGGCGAAAACCACCGCGGCTACCTGGGTTCCGGGCACATCGACTTTGCGGCGTTCTTCGGTGCACTTGCCGAGATCGACTATCGCGGTCCGCTGACATTCGAGTCGTTCTCGTCGGCCGTCGTCGCCCCCGGGCTGTCGAACGACCTTGCGATCTGGCGCAACCTGTGGGACGACGGTTTCGACCTGGCCTCGCACGCCCGCCGGTTCATCAGCGACGGATTGCGCGACGCGCGGCGGCACGCCGCGGCGCCGGCATGACAAGCGTGACCACCGGATCCGACACCCTGCAACGGCTGGCGCAGGACGCCATCGCGCTCGCCGAGAACCGGCAGCGTGTCATCCTCGGCGTCGCCGGAAGCCCGGGAGCGGGCAAATCCACACTGGTCGAGCAGCTACTTGCCCGCATCGGCGAGTGCAAGGGACCCGGGTGGGTCACGCACGTCCCCATGGACGGCTTCCACCTCGCCGATGAACAGCTGCGCCGCCTCGGGGCACTCGGCCGCAAGGGCGCAGCCGACACCTTCGATTCAGTGGGCTACGCGCTGCTGCTCGAGCGGATCGCCGCGGAAACCGATGCGCCGGTCTACGCCCCGGGATTCGACCGCACCCTCGAACAGCCACTGGCCGCGGCACTGGTGGTGCCGCCGACCGCGCGACTGGTGATCACCGAGGGCAACTATCTGCTGCTCGACCACCCGGCATGGCTCCGAGCGCGCCGGGCCATGGACCGCGTGTGGTTCGTCACCAGCGAGGAGGATCGGCGCGTCGAGCGGTTGGTGGCCCGCCACGTCCAATTCGGCAAGAGCC